>DATLDA010000066.1:0-13118 GCA_035526135.1 Flavitalea sp. | reverse complement strand
TTTTCAAACAATTCCTTAGAATTTTTTTCTATATCATCATTGAAATCCCCCGGATCACCGGACAAATCCTGTGCATTCCGGGTATCTGATTTTGTGCTTTTGCATTGAATTAGAAAGTTAGAGATTAAAACAAAACATATCAAAGCAAGTGTTATTGTAATAATTCTTTTCATGTTATATGTATTCATTCAAAAAGAGATACGTGAATATTTTATTAATATAAATTTTCTCTGACACGAAGTTGATGCATCACGCTTTCTACTATCTTATCACAATCAGCCTCATACAATTTCAAGATCTCTTCATCCCGGAGATAACTTCTAAGCTTAGTTCGAAGCATTGCCTTTGCACGATTGAGCCTTACCTTCACGTTTGATTCGCTGATATTGAGGCAATCCATTGCTTCAGATACGCTCATATTTTCCATCTCCCGCATAATAAAAACGGTTCTGTACTTTTCCGGAAGTTGACGGATAGATGCTTCCAAAATGGACTTTAATTCCGAATCCAAGATTTTCAAAAGTGGAGTTTGTCTATCTAACACTTTATTTTCGATATCGGGTAAAATTGCAAGTGCTCTTGAGACAGACTCTTTTTTCCGGTTCAATTGCATCAGACTCTCATTTACAAGGATTTTAGTTAGCCATGTTGAAAAGCTTGATTGAAACTTAAAGCTTATCAGTTTTTCATAGGCTTTGATATAAGTTATCTGCATAATATCCCGGACATCAGATTCATTGTTTACAATGGATAGTCCAACCCTGAATAATCGTTGATTATATTTCCGGATAAGGAAAGCGAAGAGATCCTTTTCACCTTTCAAAACACGTTGTATAATGTTATTATCATCGATTCCCTGAATAGCTTCCTTAGGTTCAAAAGCCGGATCCAGGTTCCCTGTATTTTCCATTTTTGCTATATTATTGGATTATTAAATAATAGAAAGGTTACAAAATTCAGTTATTTTCTTTTAGGCAAGCTTTACATTGGCTCTTCCTCAATTAGTTCCACATTTCGAAAACCTCTTTCCTGATCTCGAAAATTACTTTAACAGCGCCCTTCTACATTTGCAACTAAATAATTTTCATGAGAAAGGCGATCCTTCTGACGGCAATGTTATTCACCGGATCACTGTTATTTTCCCAGGACCGGTTTTTCGCGCGGACGTACACAAGCAACGTGCTGCCGAAGGGAAATTTTGATATTGAATTATGGCATACTTCCCGTTTCGGGCATTCGAATAGTTACTTCCATGCAATGGATCAACGCGTGGAATATGAAGTCGGGTTAGGAAGAAATGTCCAGACTGCTTTTTATTTCAACCGATATCAAAAAAGCACCAGCGATAGTACAGATCAGATTAAACAATCAAGTGAGATCGGCTTTAGCAATGAGTGGAAATGGCGGGTGACCAGACCAACCAGCCCGGTCGGAATTGCTTTGTATGGTGAAGTCGGGATTAAAGGGGATGAATTGGAATTTGAATCAAAACTCATCCTCGATAAAACTTTTGGTAAAAATCTTATAGCGTTTAACGCCATTTATGAAATAGAAGCAGAAGCGGAAAGAGAAAACCGGAGGAATAAGTTTGAGATTGAATCATCGCCCATTGAATTCGACTTCGCGTATTTGTATAATTTCTCTTCTTCGATTGGTGCCGGAATTGAAATTGTAAATCGAAACGATATTTCTAAAGGACAGTGGTTGAATTCTGTTGTTTATGCAGGGCCTACTATTAATTATCGCGGTAAGCAATGGTTTTTCATTGCCAACCTGCTGCCTCAATGGAACAACCTCCACAAAACAGCTTCGTTCCCGGGAAAAAAAGTATTGGAGGAGCATGAAAAGGTAGAAGTGCGTATCCTGATCGGTTTTTCATTTTAGATTTAATGACAAAAAAGTACCCCGTAATATTTGCCTGCAGCTTCCTCATTGGGTGTGCGGCACAAAAATTTACTCCGACGCAAGCTGCATTAGCATCGATGCAACAAAAAGTACCCGGCATCACAATGGAGAATATTCAGGCGGGGTATAAGTTGTATACAGAAAAATGCGCAGGGTGTCATAAGTTGTATCAGCCGGTAAAATATTCAGTTTCCCAATGGGACGAAATCCTACCAAAAATGATTCCACGGGCAAAAGTTACAGATACCGGCAATCAAACGCTGATTAGGAACTATTTGCATGCCTTGTCGAAATGATCATGTTTGTAAGGCAACTTAGCGCGTAATACGGTCGTTTTGTATTAAAAATATTCAAGATTGAAAAAGCTGTTTTTCAAATGTTTATGTCTGCTTGAAAAGAATGAACAACAAAAGTACGCCCTCCTCGTGTTGTCAGGTTTGCTTACAAGTTTTGCAGACCTTTTTTCCATTGGATTGCTCGTACTGATAACTGGTTTTTTTACAGGTGCTTCAGGAAATAATTTACTCCTTTTAGATCGTTGGCTCACCAATTCGCCTGTCATCGTATTAGTAGGTTTCCTGGCATTCTTCATTATAAAAAATATGTTCGTCCTTTGGTTCCAAAAAGTACAATTTTCACTTTCCTATACCATTGCTGCAAGGATTTCAAAAGAGTCTCTTCGGCAATACCTTTCAGGTCCCTACCAAGAATTTGCACAAAATGATTCTTCCGTCTTAATTCGAAAGATCAGTCAGCAACCGGTCGAATTTGCGCAGTACCTCCTTGCGGGTTTTCATCTTTTGTTCATAGAAATTTTCATGCTCTTTTTTGTTATAGCGACGCTTTTATTTATTAATGTAAAACTCTTCCTGCTACTGGTTGTTGTTTTTGTTCCTTCCATCCTCCTCATTGTTCTCTTTTCCAGGAAAAAAGTAAAACATGTAAGAAATTCCATTCGTAACACCAGTGAGAAATCCATTCAATACCTGAAGGAAGCACTTGCGGGATATATTGAAAGCAACCTGTTTCAGAAAAGTGAGTTTTTTACTACCCGTTACGCAACCAAACAAAAACAACTCAATGGATACCTCGCAGAATTGCAGACTATGCATACGGTCCCGGCACGAATGATGGAGATTTTTGCAATCGGTGGCCTGTTTTTTCTGATTTTGCTAAATATGCATTTCAAAGAATTTATTTCTATCAATACGATCACCCTCGGAACTTTCCTTGTTGCAGCCTACCGGATCATTCCCGGCATTGTAAAGATCATCAACACCATTCAGAACATAAAAGCATATTCGTTTGCCACTGAAAACCTACCCACGCCAGAGAATACAGCGCAGGCGTTGAAGATATTGCAGGAGTATCGGATCGAAAAAATTGAATGTAGAAATGTTTCCTGCCAGTACAATGGAATTCCGCTGCTGCAAAACATCAATCTAAGTTTTTATGCAGGTCAGATCAGCTGCATATCCGCTCCTTCCGGTAAAGGCAAGACGACACTGCTGAATGTATTACTAGGGTTCCTGGAAAATGAAGATGGTTTAGTGTTGATCAATGGGAAACCTGTTAACTCGGCGGAAAGAAAACAATATTGGTCCCGTATAAGTTATGTGAAACAACAACCTTTCGTATTACATGGATCTCTGACTAGTAATATTACTTTGGAGGATACAAACAATTCCTCTACTGTTGCAGCCAACTTTTCGGCATTGACACAATTAACAGCCAGCCGGGGGGAGGATGTTCTCATCAGTGACCATGGCCGCAATATCAGTGGCGGGGAGCAACAGAGAGTGGCCCTCGCCCGAGCCTTACAAAAAGACGCTGACGTCTTTATACTCGATGAACCGTTTAATGAATTGGATGGCCACGCTATAGCAGAAATTATGGAACATCTTGCTTTACTCACCCGCAAAGGAAAAATGATCCTGCTCGTATCACATGATGAAAAAATTTCTGTCCGTTGCGATCAAATCATTTCACTGTGAAAAGCAATATACGTAGAACAATTCTGGTGTTGGCGCCGGGATTTCCTGCCAATGAACAGGACAGCACCTGCCTTCCCGCACAACAGCTAATGCTGCGTTCACTTCAAGTACAATTTCCATTTTATACTATAATCATTTTTGCACTTCACTATCCATACCGGAAAGCCCTTTACCAATGGAACAGTCTCGAAGTAATTGCATTCAATGGTCAGAACAAAAGAAAGTTGGCGAAGCTGTTGCTCTGGAAAAATGTTTGGATTAAAATGCAACAACTTCAGCGGCAAAAAAGAATTGATGGTATCCTAAGCTTTTGGTGTACTGAATGCGCACTCCTTGGACATTATTTTGGCAGAATTAAAGGAATCCGACACTATTGCTGGATATTGGGCCAGGATGCAAAAGAAGAAAATTCATATGTCAGGTTTATTCGGCCTATGCCCGAAGAACTCATCGCTCTATCTCCGTTCCTGAAAGCTGAATTTCACAAAAATCATGGAATCAGGCCGGCGTACTGCATTCCCAACGGAGTCGACGATCTGCCGGATGATGTTCCCGGAGAAAGGAACATAGATCTTCTCGCAGCAGGGTCACTCATCCCCCTGAAACAATATCATCTTCTGGTTGACGTAGCCAGTGCATTAAAAAAAAAATATCCTCAGCTGAAGATTGTATTATGTGGCAAAGGAAATGAAGAAGGTATGCTTAGAAGGTTGATTACCGACTCAGGGTATAGTGCTCACTTCCGCTTATTAGGTGAATTGCCGCATGAACAGGTATTACAATTAATGCGGCAGGCACGAATTTTTATCCATCCCTCCCGGTACGAAGGGTTTTCCACTGTCTGTCTGGAAGCCTTGCAGGCAGGCGCACACGTAATTAGTTTCTGCAATCCGGTGGAAAAGTCCATTCCTCAATGGCATATTGTAACAAATGTGGATGAGATGATCCAGGTTATAGATAAACTCCTATCAAATTCGATGTTACTACATAGTTCGGTAATACCCTATCGGATGTCTGACAGCGCATTGCAGGTAGGCGAATTATTCAGCTGATAAATCGCCGGCACGGGCACCGGTGTTTCTCACAAGTTTTCTAAAGGCAGTTTCCATCTGCCGGGCGATCGCAGAAAAAGAAAGGTGTTCGCTGAAATGTGCGGTGATCTGTTCTCTTAAAATGACGCACCGTTTCAACACCGCGTTTTCAATCGCCTTTTTCAGTGCCTCCGGATTACCCGGCTCGAACAATTGACCCAGCGTACCGTTTGAAGTCAGCACACGAAAAGAAGGAATATCAGTAACTACCGGCAGGCAACCACATGCCATCGCCTCGATAAGTGAATATCCACAAGCTTCACGATGACTGCACGACAAAAAATAATCGGCTGCGCTGTACCATCGTTGCAATTGTTCGTACTCTACTTTTCCAATAAGGATAATATTCTTCGAAACCTGTAGCAAAGCAATATCCGCAGTCACTTCCTGAAGGATTTCTTCCGTCTGAAATATCATGTAAAGCACTGCGGCAGGATTAGCGCGTGCGTATCTGGCAAAACCATGAACGGCGGTCAGAGGATCTTTATTTGCATTCAGCCTCCCCACCCAGAGGAACATCTGTGGCGAACGGATATGAAGAAACTTTTTTGAATCTGATTGTGACAAAGCAAAAAAATTCGTTGAACCGGTGATGACATCAAACACAGGTTTTGACCGGCCGAAGATTTTTTTTTCCCGCCAGCTAACCGCCTGTGATGAAGATGCGAAAAAATATCCATCGATAAGATGATCAGCCAACCTGAGTGGCCAGCTGCGGAAGCCGATTGGTGGAATCTCTCCATGATGCTGGCAAATGATTTTCGTCTGTTTCCCAAGCTTCCATTTAAGTGCAATAACTTGAAGAGGGTAAATGAATCCATGGACCAATACTATGTCGGGGCGAAATTTCCGGAGAAATGTCAACTCATACCCCGGAAAATATTTCCAGCGAGATGGAGTAAAAAAGACAAATCGCACCGTTTTTTCATAAAAGTCTGCTGCTCCGTCCATAAATTTTATCAC
The DNA here is from genome assembly GCA_035526135.1 of Flavitalea sp. GTDB lineage: Bacteria > Bacteroidota > Bacteroidia > Chitinophagales > Chitinophagaceae > Flavitalea. Next base: position 7,165 of record DATLDA010000066.1, on the reverse strand, counting down.
AACACAACGGCAACCCTCCGATAAATAATTTACGTATTCCAAATTGGTACTGTGCCGGAGAATGATCTTACCCGGGTCATTCTCCCCTCTGTTATGATAAAAAGACACATCAGCAAATCTCATCATTCTAAAATTGGTATCCTTTAACAGGGCTAGGATGTTCAAAAAAATATTGGATCGCATGAAAGGGCTCCATTACGGGCAGGAATACCTCTGTGTACCCTTTGAAGATTTCCAACCGCTGTTTCATCTTTATTTTGTTGCCGACGAGGTTGTTTTGAAAGAGATTACGACCGAACACCTTTTTGTTGGCTATCATCCACTATTGCTTGCGCTTCCGGTTCCGTTCGATACACATTCCGATAAAAGCCTGTTCCTTAATTTCACATCGCAGCCATTCTCTATGGGCAATACGTTGAAGCAGAAGGATACGGTTGCCCGGATTGAATTGAAGATGATAACAGATATTCCGGTTCCATCTCCCGGTTATCGTTTCTATCGGGCTATTCATGCGATGCACCGATTTGTTCCTGCATTCAACCGGTGGATACAATCTAAGGCTAATCATCTTTTTAACCGCCGGCCGGGGAATATTTTCCTGGAAGGAAATTTATTAGAACAGGTGCAGGTAGCTTATTCATATCCGCGCATCATTTCGCTTATATCATTAAAACACGCTACAGGCTTCAATTTATTTCCTACGGATTTGCATGGTCAAATCGGCGACACATACGTTGTTTCGCTTCGGACAGGCGGAAAAGCCGCGGAACAGGTCGAACGATCAAAATTTCTTGCAATATCAGAGGTTAATACACACCATGGTAAACATGTTTATGAGCTCGGAAAAAACCATATGCAGGACCCGAAATCATTCAAAGAATTTTCATTCTCACAGCGCACCAGCCAGGTGTTACAAATACCGCTGCCTGAAGGAGCTGTTAGCTACCGGGAACTGCAATTGACCGATTCGTTCCGTTACGGAATTCATTGTGTGATGTTATTTATCATTCTCAACCGGGAAATACTGGAATCAGGCATCCATCGCCTCGCGCATGTACATACCAGTTATGCTACGTGGAGACATAGGAATGGGATGGTGAATAATATTATTGATAGACAATAAAATGTACGGTGTAAAATGGATTTGTAGATATTAGATTTCCGATTTCAGATTTTTATGAATCCTATGTGAACCTATATATCTTCTCATTAAGAACTACTCTGAATGAAAAAAGTGCTCCTATTCAACCCCCGCAGTGCACCCTCCAAACCAAGGATCCCGAATTCGATCCTGTCGGTGGCCGCGAGTATTGAAGGAATTTTTGAATATGTGATCGTGGATGGCAACATGGAACAGGACCCGGCTACAAGCCTTGTACGATACCTCGAAGCGGGCGGATTCGGTTATGTAGGAATCACCTCTATGCCCGGGCCTCAATTGAAACAATCAATCCCCCTATCCAAATTAATTCGCCAACGCTTTCCGAAAGTCGTAATAATCTGGGGAGGATACTTTCCATCCAACCACCCCGGCGTGGTATTACGATCAGGGTTTGTCGACTATATCATCAATGGTCCCGGAGATAAAAGTTTCCTGCAATTATTATTGTCGCTCGAAAATGGTAAAACTGTAGATCAGATCCCCAATCTGATCTACCTGCAGGAAAATAAAATGGTTAAAACAATCAAAGATGAATTGTATGATCAGGATGAACTCCCACGACTTCCATATGAGACCCTTCATCGATTTTATCCATTACATCGTTACCTGGGAAAAACATATCTGGGAACACGCACAATTGCCTATCATTCAAGTGTAGGCTGTCCGTTCAAATGCTCCTTCTGTGCCGTCGTTCCAATTTACAATGCACGATGGACGGGTAAATCAGCCCAGGCAATCTATACAGATATCAAATTTTTAAAAGAGAAGTTTGGCGGAAATGCAATTGAATTTCACGACAACAATTTCTTTGTTTCAGAAAAACGTGTTCGTGAATTCTCGCTGCTCATTGAAAAAGCTGAAATGAATTGGTGGGGTGAAGGAAGGATCGATACTATTAACAAATACTCAGATGAAACGCTTACCCTCATGCGCCGATCAGGCTGCAGGATGATTTTTTTTGGAGCGGAAACCGGAAATGATGCAATCCTGAAAAAAATGGACAAAGGTGGAACCCAATCTGCCGCTCAAATCCGTGCGTTCGCGGCGAGGCTTGCACAGTTCGATATCATACCCGAATATTCTTTTGTACTCGGCACTCCCGGAGAATCAGAAGCTAAAACATTGCAACAAATCCATGACGACATTGACTTTATAAGAGAAATAAAAAAAATAAATCCAGCGACCGAGATCATTATTTACGTGTACAGTCCGGTACCAACGGAGGGCTCGGAGATGTATGAAAAAGTACTTTCGACAGGATTCCGATTCCCGGAAAAACTTGAGGATTGGATCAGTCCGCAATGGGAAAAATTCGATCTTAGAAAAAATCCGCTTACCCCCTGGCTTACCCCATTGATGATCGACACCATTAAAGATTTTGAAACTGTGTTGAATGGTTATTACCCAACGGTATCGGATATCCGCATGAATCGGATGAAGAAACTTTTTATTAAAAGGGTTGCCATGATCCGATATAAAACCAGGATCTATCGCAAACCATATGAATTGAAAGCATTACAAATTCTCTGGAAATACCGCCAGCCTGAAATTGCAGGTTTCTGAAAATGAAAAAACTGATCCGAAATATTGTCAATCGTACTTACAGGCCATTCCTGGTCAATTATCTTTCTTCAGACAGGCGATTTAAGTATAAGAATGTTCATGTGTATATTCCAGCCGGTGTATTTCATCCCGGATTTTTTTTTAGTACAAAAATGTTATTGTCGGTCCTCAATAATATATCCATGGCCAACAAAACTTTTCTTGAACCCGGTGCAGGATCTGGCCTGATTTCCATTTGTATGGCAAAAAAGGGAGCAAAGGTCACAGCAACCGACATCAGTGATATTGCTGTTTCTTGCATCCGACGTAATGCAAAAGAAAATGACGTAACGGTGGAGATCATTCATTCAGACCTGTTTGAAAAAATTACTTTTCAATTGTATGATGTAATTGCGATCAACCCACCGTATTATAAAAAGAAACCTGAATCTTCAGCTGACTTTGCGTGGTATTGCGGCGAACACGGTGAATACTTTGCCACACTGTTTTCACAGCTTAATTCCTACATACACAAAGATTCTATCGTATTGATGGCATTGTGTGAGAATGTTGATTCCACGATGGTTTTTGAATACGCAGCTAAATTCGGTTTTCATCCCGAACTGGTTCAGACGAAAAAAAATGTGCTGGAAACAAATTTCATTTACAGTTTAGTTTCTGAAAAAAATGCTGACAGCAATATTAAATGATCCGAATGCTAGTCGTTCATTCGGCAACCTGTATTCGAAAACCAGGCAACTGGAGAATAGAATGTATTCAGATATAGAAGTGAAAGAACTTCCGGATATTTCTCCCGATCATCCGCATGCGGCAGAGTGGTTCACAAGGAAGAAATCCTTTCAAAAATTGGCGCAGAAGCTTAGGCAATTACCATCTCCTGTAAATATCCTTGAGATCGGTTGCGGAAATGGTTGGTTGTCGCACAGACTTTCCTCGATTCCGGCAGCAAACGTGACGGGTATCGATGTGAACACTGCAGAGCTGGAACAAGCCAAACGTTTGTTTGAAAATGAACACTGCCGGTTTATCGCATGTGATGCCCATAAATTGTCAATGAGTTTAACTTTCGATGTAATAATTTTCGCGGCTTCTATACAATATTTTTCAACTCTTACAGAAATTCTGGATGCTTGCCTGGCTATTACCAATCCCGGCGGTACAATCCATATCATCGATTCGTTTTTTTACCGGCCGGAAGAGGTGATGGCAGCCAAATTACGCACTATAAAATATTACCATTCGCTGGGTATGCCTGCCATGGCAGAACATTACTTTCACCATACTTACGATGAACTGAAATCATACAATCCTGTTTTTTTGCCCCGGGATAATTTCGTTTCAGGAATTTTCAACCGTTCACTATTCCCGTGGATCATGATTAAAAAAGCATATAAAGGATCATGACGAGCAGGCTTTTCAATATTTATCAGCGCTACCGGACATTAAAAACTTCGGTGATTACTACATTACCTGTTGTCATCCTGATGCCTCATAGTGCGTGCAACTGCCGGTGCAAAATGTGCGATATCTGGAAGGGTAATAAAAACACTAAGCAACTCACTGAAAAAGATGTGGCAGGATTGCTGAATTCCCTGGTAAAATTTGGAACAAGGCAAGTAGTATTATCCGGAGGGGAAGCTTTGATGAACATTCAATTCTTCTCATTGTGCAAATTGCTTCGATCAAGAAATATCCGCATCACCCTCCTTACTACCGGTTTGTTGTTGAAGAAACATGCATCCGATATCATCTTGTATGTTGATGATATTATCATTTCACTGGATGGAGATGCCGAGCACCATGACCTGATCCGTAGCGTGCCAGGAGGTTTTTCAAAAATGCAGGAGGGGATCGACGCTATCAGGTGCATACAGTCCGCATTTCCAATTACCGCACGGTCCGTTATTCACCGTTACAATTTTCGTATTTGGCCGGCCATTATTGATACAGCCTGGAATCTGGGGGTAGACCAGATAAGTTTTTTGCCGGCAGATATCAGTTCACAGGCATTCAACCGGGAAACCCCATGGGATACAAAAAAACAAATGGACATCCTGATCCGGGAAGAAGAATTACCGGAATTGCAAAAAATCATAGACTATTTATTGAATAATTATGCATCTGATTTCAAAGCCGGGTTCATTGCAGAAACGCCAGCAAGGATTGCGTCGTTCTATCAATATTATGCTGCACATCATAACCTTGCCATTTTCCCTTTCAGACGATGCAATGCGCCGTGGGTTTCCACGGTGATAGAAGCGGATGGCTCCGTAAGACCCTGTTTTTTCCATGAAAAGCTCGGTAACATCCACTCGACAACGCTGGATAATATCCTGAATAGTAAAGAGGCAATTCGATTCCGTCGTTCACTGAATATGAATACAAATCCTACCTGCAGGAAATGTGTCTGTTCCCTTTATTTATCTCCCGTAACCAGGCTAACCTGAAAACTATATGAGTAAAATTCTTTTTACCCACGCTTATTTTCTCAGGTACGATCCGAAGCAATGGGCGACAAGTCAACCCTATCCGCCATTGGCGACTATTACAGTTGCTGCTGTATGCAGGACCCAGGGACATCAGGTAGCTCTTTATGATACGATGTTCAGTGCACAACCGGAAGAAATCGAATCAGCCATTGTTGAAAATGTACCGGATTATTTTGTGATCTATGATGACGGGTTCAATTACCTCACGAAAATGTGTCTTACCAATATGCGTCAAGCTGCATTTCGAATGTGCGATATCGCAAAACAGAAAGGCTGCAGAATCATTGTTAGTTCTTCGGACAGTACAGATCATTATGATCAATACCTCGATGCGGGAGCAGAATTTATTCTTATTGGCGAAGCAGAAAAAACCCTTGTCGATCTGATAGAGACTATTGAACAAAACGAAGAAATTTCGAAAGTAAAAGGAATTGCCTATCGGTCAGGACATGCTACTATAAAAACTTCACCAAGGCCTGTGCTCCGTGATCTCGACTCCCTTCCATTGGCGGCATGGGATCTTATCAACATAGAGTCTTACAGGAAAATGTGGATGAAGTCAACAGGTTATTTGTCACTTAATATGGCAACGACAAGAGGTTGTCCTTACAAATGCAACTGGTGTGCAAAGCCCATTTATGGTAACAGGTATAATGTACGATCTCCCCAACATGTGGTTCGTGAGTTGAAACTGATGAAATCATTATTTGAATTTGATCATATTTGGTTTTGCGATGACATTTTTGGTTTGAAACCAGGATGGATAACCGAATTTTCAGAATTGATAAAAAAAGATTCAATTCAGATACGTTTCAAAATTCAGGCACGGGCGGATCTATTATTGCAGCCTGGAATTATCGAAGCATTAGCGAAAGCAGGATGCGAAAACGCATGGATAGGGGCAGAAAGCGGCTCACAGAAAATTCTGGATGCCATGGACAAGGGAATTACCATACAACAGATCCGGGCGGCAACATACCAATTAAAAATGCACGGCATTCTACCTTCGCTCTTCATTCAGTTTGGGTACCCCGGAGAAACAAAAGAAGATATCAGGAAGACAATTAGTATGGTAAATCAATTGCTTCCCCATAGCATCGGCGTCTCTGTGTCTTACCCGCTGCCCGGAACGGTATTTTATGACCGTGTAAAATCTGCTATGACAGAAAAAAAGAACTGGACGGATTCAGATGAAATGCAAATGATGTTTCATCATGACTACCCGCCCGCATTCTATAAACAGTTGCATGCCTACCTGCATAAAAGTTACAGGAATCATTTGGCATTACACACTCTACGCGAATGCATCCGCAAACCATTGACTATTACATTTGCTTCAATTAAAAAAGCTGGTTCCCTGTTATATTATTTTCCTGCAAGTATGGTGGCTAAGCAAAAGCTGAACCACCTTGCAAAATAATACGTTGGATGAGAACAAATGAACAAAAGGTGAAGGTGGCATTTGATCGGCAGGCGCCGGTATTCGACAGTTTGTATGCGAATGATGAGATCATTTGCTACAAACGGCAAAGGGTACGCGAACATGTACTCAAACATATTAAAAAAAAATCCAGTATACTTGAACTGAATGCCGGTACAGGAGACGATGCCCTATTCTTCGCGAGACAAGGTCATTCCGTGTACGCTACAGATCTTTCTCCCGAAATGTTTTGTATTCGACAGGAAAAAGTCAAACAGTCAGGTTTGGAACATGTCATTACCAATGAAATTTGTTCCTACACAGAATTACACAACCTACATAACAAGGGACCCTTTGATCTTATCTTTTCGAATTTTGCCGGACTGAATTGTACCAATAAACTACCAAGCGTTTTAAAAGATCTGATTCCTTTGGTAAAGCCTGGCGGGTTGATCACGCTTGTGCTGTTACCTCCCTTTTGCTTATGGGAAACGCTGTTATTCTTCAAAGGAAAATGGAAAACAGCATCCC
>DATLDA010000053.1:0-4341 GCA_035526135.1 Flavitalea sp. | reverse complement strand
GCAAAAATTCCGGACTCGGAAGTTTCTATACGGCGATCTCGATATTCGTGTTCTTGTTTTTGCTTTTGCCTACGCTCAACCTGGTAAATATTAATATCAGCCGGATTATGGAAAGGTCTTCGGAGATCGGTGTCCGCAAGGCTTTCGGCGCCTCATCACGCACGTTGGTGTTGCAGTTCATTGTTGAAAACATTATCCTGACTTTTTTAGGAGGACTTATCGGAATCGTTCTTGCCGTCATATTGATAACCATATTCAATACGAGCGGGATCATTCCAAATGCAACCCTTAGCGTCAATCTGGTGGTACTGTTTTGTACCGTTTTAGCCTGTCTTGTTTTTGGATTTATTTCAGGCGTGTACCCGGCGTGGCGCATGTCCCGCATGCAGGTAGTAAGCGCTTTAAAAGCTTCCTGATGATAACACCATTACCCATTGTTCATTTTTCATAACTCATATTATGTTCACACATTTGTTTAAGTTGATCTGGAATAAAAAGAAACAGAACTTTTTATTGATGATGGAGATCTTCTTTTCTTTTATCGGCCTTTTTGCGGGATTCACCTTCGTGCTTTATCCCTATAATAACTACAAAATTCCTAACGGATTTGAAGATAAGAATGTGTGGGTAGTAAATCTAACAAGGTCATCGCCTGAGAAGTTTTTGAATGGCACAGATAAAATTGAAAACGTTGATTCATTAGAGATTTTTCGTGAATCCGTAAAAAAGGTTTTGTTATCGATCAACGGGGTGGAAGATGTTACCTATAGCAGCGTGAATTTCCCCTATTCAAGTAATGGATTCAACGCTCCTATTAAATATAATGGCAAAGAAGCCTGGGGTAATTTGAATACAGTGGAAGATAATTATCAAAAGGTATTAAGTATGAAAATGAGGGAAGGGAGATGGTTTTCAAGCGATGATAAGGTATCAACCGTAAGACCTATAGTTATTAATCAAGCTTTAAAAATTAAATTGTTCGGAGACGAAGATGCGTTAGGAAAAATTGTTGAAACCGATGTCGCAACTGAAAAAATGAAAATAGTAGGCGTAGTAACAGACACCAAAGATGAAAGTGAATATGAAGTTCCCGCATCCGGATTATTCCGTCGAATGGATACGGGTGACCTTCGGAATGATTATTCGATTCTGATGAAAGTAAAGCCGGGTGCTGATGCTACATTTGAAAGCGCTGTACATAAAACCTTGTCAAATACGATCAGGAATGCGAATATAGAGATCGAGCATTTATCCGACATGAAAGAAGCGAGAAATAAAGTAATGCTTGTTCCATTTATCATCTTCCTGATCATTGCAGGTTTCCTGTTGATCAATGTGGCACTGGGTATATTTGGCGTGCTTTGGTATAATATTCACAGGCGAAAAGCGGAGATCGGTCTTCGCAGGGCAGTAGGAGCGACAGGAAAGGCCATTTCCTGGCAGCTCGTTACAGAGGCTATTTTACTGGCTACTTTATCTTTGATACTGGGATCTTTTTTTGCCGTTCAATTTCCACTGCTGAAATCGTTTGACCTTCCGGCAAACAATTATATTGTTGCAATCATTTATTCGATCCTCTCTATTTATGTTCTGGTAATTTTATGTGCGTTGTATCCCGGCCGGCAGGCGGCAGGTATTTATCCGGCTACCGCATTGCATGAAGACTAATCTTTTTTATGATATTTATTATTGATGATGATATTGCGGTAAGAACTTCACTGATGCTGCTTTTGCAGAACGAAGGATATGAGGTGATGAGTGCAAGTGAACCGAAGCAGGCAATTATTTCAATTAAAGAAAAGAGGCCACAACTCATAATCCTCGATCTGAATTTCTCGATTGATACATCGGGTAAGGAAGGAATGCGATTATTGGAAGAGATCAGGCAATATGACGAGTCAATTCCCATCATCCTGATAACCGGTTGGGGAACCATAGAACTCGCTGTACAAGGCATGAAGCTTGGAGCAAATGATTTTTTGAACAAACCATGGATCAATGATCATGTTTTGCAATCGGTAAAGACGCTCATCGATCTCAAAGAGAAGAAAACCGAAAAGCACAGTCGAAAAGAACTGGACGAACTCTTTAATTTTCAACACATCATTGGTGAAGATCAAAGAATGTTGGCATTACTGGAAACTATCGGACGGGTTTCAACTACCGATGCTTCTGTTTTGATCACTGGAGAAAGTGGAACCGGTAAAGAATTGATTGCAGAGGCCATTCATCAAAACAGTATGCGTGCGAACAAACCTTTCATCAAAGTAAATCTGGGCGGTATATCCACCTCTTTGTTTGAAAGCGAAATGTTTGGTCATGTACGGGGTGCGTTTACCGACGCCCGCTTTGATCGGGTTGGTAGGTTTGAACTGGCCAATAAAGGAACAATCTTTCTGGATGAAATTGGTGACCTGGATGCAGGAAGTCAGGTAAAATTATTAAGGGTACTACAGGACAGAACTTATGAAGTGTTGGGAAGCAGCCGCACGAAAACGGTTGATGTCAGAGTAGTGTGTGCTACAAACCGCGATCTTGATGAAATGGTGCAACGAGGCACATTCAGAGAAGACCTTTTGTACCGGATAAACCTAATTACCATAAAATTGCCGGCATTACGCGAACGGGCGAAAGATATTCCTCTGCTGGTAGCCTTCTTCATAAATAATCTGAAAGAGATTTACAACAGACCCGGTTTGCAGGTAAGTAAAGATGCCTTGAAGTGGTTGCAACAATTACCTTTGCCCGGAAATATCCGGCAATTAAAAAACCTCGTTGAACGGTCTGTGTTAGTAAGCAGGAAAGATCTTCTCGACGTAAATGATTTTCAATCTCAGCTTGAAACATCACCCGGTAAAAAAGGAAGCCTGCAACTGCCAGAGGTCGGAACCATCACACTCGATGAACTGGAAGTGCAAATGATAAAAAGAGCGATGGACTTCCATAAAAATAAAATTTCGAGGGCTGCAAATGCTTTAGGCATCACACGTAGTTCACTATACAGGCGCCTGGAGAAATACAATATTCCTTACGATGAAGGTTCGGACTAAATTTCTGCTTTTTGTTTTCATCCTGCACGCAATAACCCTCGTGCTTTCTTATGTTATTTTCAAAAAAAACCAGGTTCTATTTATTGTATCTGAATTCCTGATACTGATTTCAATTGGGATCTCCTGGCAGCTTTACAACGAGTTGATACGTCCTTTGAAAACTTTGCTGACAGGGGTGGAAGCAATCAAAGACAAAGACTTCAATGTGAAATTAATAGAAACAGGAAAATACGAAGTGGATCAATTGATAAATGTATATAACCAGATGATGGATCATCTCCGTAATGAACGGACCAGGCAGGAACAACAACATTTTTTTCTTGAGAAACTGATTCAAACATCCCCCACCGGAATTATTATTCTGGATTATGACGAAAATATTCAACAGTTAAATCCAAAAGCCCGTGAGCTTGCAGGGATAGATGAAAAACAGGTGATCGGAAAGTCGATTGCAGACGTTGCCTTGCCCCTAATAGAGGAGGTACGAAAACTTAAATTCGGAGAACCAAAAACGATCTCCCTTCATGGCATACGAACTTTTAAATTGCAGAAGTCGCATTTTGTAGATCGTGGCTTTCCCCGTTCGTTCATAATGATCGAAGATGTGACAGAGGAAATTTTAGCTGCAGAAAAAAACGCATACGGTAAAGTTATCCGCATGATGGCCCATGAAGTAAACAATACGATCGGGCCCGTTAACTCAATTCTTCAATCCACATTACAGACCGGTGATCTTTGGGAACACAAAAAAAACACTTCTCTCCAACACGCTTTGCAAGTGGCACTGGAGAGGAACCAAAATCTTAACATCTTTATGCGGAATTTTGCGGATGTTGTCCGATTGCCTGTACCCTCCAAAGCTTCCACTGATCTGCACAAACTGATCAACAGTGTAACCGTACTCATGAAGTTGCGAGCCGGGGAGCGGGATATAGAGTTTACATATGATCTTTCGCCGCAACCGATCTTCATCGATGCAGACCCGCAACAACTGGAGCAGGTGTTGATAAACATTATTAAAAATGCAATGGATGCCATCGGAGAAAAAGGAAGTATCCGCTTTACCACTACTCATCATCCGAAAAAACTAATGATCACCGATACAGGACGAGGCATTTCCGAAGAATATGCAGAACATTTGTTTAGTCCTTTCTTCAGCACAAAGAAAGACGGGCAAGGCATCGGTCTTACATTGGTGAAAGAAATATTATTGAACCATCAGTACCGTTTTTCCCTGAAAACGGCAGCACCCGGGCAAACGGTATTTGAAATTTATTTTGAGCCTTGAAAA
>DATLDA010000050.1:0-6902 GCA_035526135.1 Flavitalea sp. | reverse complement strand
CCAGTTTACCATCCTTAAAGATGCCGGCAAAAAAACTGATCTCTCAGTTTCTACCGGCACCCCGGTTACGCTGGTCGCAAGTTGGATGGGTGCATATCGCTGGTCGAACGGCGCCACATCAAAAAGCATTTTAGTAACGCCCGGCTCGAATACAACTTATATTGTAACCGACGAATTTGGTTGTATTGGAGACACTTTCAATATTTCAATTGCAACCAGTTTGCGTTCTATACGGCCTGCTGTTGCCACGGAAGGCATTTCTGAAAAGCGGGCATTCACTCAGGTTTATCCAACAGTTGTAAAACGGGGAAGTGATATTATCGTGAAGTCAAATGAAAAAGAAATAAAGGAAGTATTGCTGTTAGATTTGAACGGCCGCATTATTAGTTCCCACAATTTTAACGGGTCAACCCGTTTGAATACAACTAACCTGGCTATCGGAACGTATTTTATCCAATTAAAGAAAAAAGGAAGGTTTGATCTTGAGCGGGTGATAGTGACCAATTAATAACAGGCAACCAACCCGATTTATTCCAACGGTAGTTGAACAAGTAGTATGATAAAAAATCCTGCAAGCAGTTGCAGGATTTTTTTTTGTATCAATTGCAGACATTAAAAGTTTACTGCCGTGTGCTTGATTGTCTTTGACCTTTGGATGAAAATGTAAACCGTACAGAAAGTGCAAATGCATCGGGTACAAAATTTATATCGGGAATGATATCCAGCTCAGGTTTCCAATCAACAGAAAGATTGATCGGAACATTACTGAATTTATAATCCATGCCCAGTATACCGGTTGGACCGAAATAAGATTGACTCGGGTTGTTTTCAAATCCTACATAAGCTCCTGCACCATAAAACCACCGGAGCCCCGCAACATTCAATGGCTTATGGATTTCAATCAGTCCACCCAATCCAAACCGACTGCCGAATGAAACCAATCCTTCGATGGCAGTACGGTCAGTAATAAAATATTTACCGGTAATAGAGTTGTTCAGTGTCGGTGTGGAATTGCTCAAACGAATTCCAAGGGCAAGCCGGTAATCCTGCGCCGAGGCGCGCTGCACCACTAACAGTGATGCAGATACGAGTACGATGGATATGAAAAGGAGCTTCATGTGAATCACTTTAAATCGAAAAAACGAAAATAGTGCCAGAGGTGTATAAGCTTCATAGCTTTTAACATAGAATTGGGTATGAGCAGTCTGCATTAGCTGTCAGCTCTATATCGAAAGAAAGAGCTTATGCAGTTTTTTGTCGATTGCTTAAATTTCCAGATTAATTTCTGTATGTATTTTCAATTCCCGAATAAATCAAATTTTGTTTTCGGGCGGATCGATTCTTCCCATCGGAAACCCCGGAGGGTTTTATCGGCTTCGCTCATCATTTTGGGTGGAGACAGCGTTCCCTTTGCATCATTGATGATCACAACGCGATTCAATTGCTTATTCGCCCAGCGGAGGTCGATGACTTCACCTTCTGACTTATTGATGCCGACAAGCAGGTTATCATCATCGGTTACATAATAAATGCTTTCGGCATTTCCGCGTGCACGCATGTAGTCGATCACACCATCGGTGAAAAAACCATTCAACCGGTTACCCCGCAATTGATTGAACATATTTTCTCCGGTCTTATTAATTGCCAGTGCATTTTCAAAAACAAAAAGTCTGTCCGCTTTTTTATTTTTTGTATACAGGTAAATGGTATCCCCGGTAAGTTGACTGTTATTTGCCCATACGATCGGATTATTGAAAAGCTGAAAGATAGAATCGCTCCCACTGTAGAAAAGACTGTCGGAAACAGCCTGTAATGAATCAGAAAATATTCTGACATGATGATAGGCCTGGAAATAGCGATCGGCAGTGTCGTTCGTTTGTGCGTCCATTGCCGTTCTTCCTTTGATCTCGTTTCTTTGTTGTAACGTATCGGTTCCCGGCAATTGACTTATCCTGCCGGAATATAAGGTGTCGGCAGTAATGTATATTGAATCAGCTTCCTGTTTTAAGATCATCAGTGGTTGATTCGTTGCAAAAAAAGAATTATCTGCGCGATTTACCTCCATATAATTGGCAATTACGATGACCCCCTGCGTGGAATCAACAAAAACTGCATTGCCCCTGAATTTATTGATACCAGTTACATCGTTCAATTCGCTCTCATTTGCAATAATAGACATCGTGCCATCGCGAATGACCGGTCTCATACCGAAATACGCATACTTGTTTTTCATATCGTAGTAACCATCCTTCGTTACGATATTGCGGGTGCTGTCTTCAATAATTGTCCGGGTGATAAACGTAGCGATCTGGGAAGACGTATTGTATAAAAGTGAATCAGTCCTTAATTTGTATTGGGGGTCGATCAAGACCACATCTTTTCGGAAATGTACATCCTTGATATCTGAAAAGTAAGTTCCCTCCCTGCTTGTGAGCGTGGATGTTCCCGTTACAACACGACCTCCGTTGCGGTAATTTCCGATCTTGCTGACCATGTCGTATTCGAGTTCTTCAGTAAAAAGTGTTGCCTTGCTGTCCGTAAGCCTGACCTTTTTTTTCAGTGTGGCAACCCGTGTGTCAGTATGATAGATCAGGTACTGACTATAAGTATTTACGCTATCATTGTCATTGATATGAACATTACCGAAAGCTTCAACAATTTTTGTTTTTTTGTTGTGAACCGCACTGTCTGCATAGAAATAAGTGTTGCCTTGTTTGATTGCCACATTTCCGGCTAATAATTCAAGTTCAGTCAACGAATCTTTTTTCTGGTAACCGAACCGGTCTACTTTCAATATTTCAACAAGTACAAGGGAATCTTTCGAAGGAGTTTGCGCAGCACACATTTTGCTGATCATGCAGGCAATGAGCAGCGTAATGAAAAATTTTTGCATGTGATCCTGGCCGGTTAATTTTTGCGGACCGAATCAGTGATGGGATTCATAAGAGGTCCTTTCTTATCTTTTTTACCGAATACCGAAATGTTGACATAGCGTTTTGGATTCACGCGTACATCGTCGAGCAAGGTAGTCAGGCTTCTGTTGGTGAGTCGGATCTCATCGTACAATTGGCGATCATTTAACAGCGCGCCCAGCGATCCTTTTGTACTGCTGATCTTTTCTACAGTGGCTTCCAGTTTGTTCATGGTGTTTTTCATGGATGTAAGTACTTCCTGGAAATTCGCATTGGAAAGTGCGGACGTGGTCTTTTCGAGATTCGCGAGTGTATTGCTGATTCTTTCGTTATTCTTTGAAAGATTTCCTGTGATGGATTCAACATTTGCAAGTGATCGGGCAAGGACACCATTTTGTGCATTGATCATTCGCTCAAGCGACTTGCTGGAGTTCGTCAGGTTCACAATAATTCCCTGTAAATTATTTCTGGTGTTAGGATCAAGGATATCACTCAATTGCTTGATCAGCATGTCGAGTGAACTCAGCGTTTTGTTCACATTGTTGATCGCCGGATTGATGCTTTTGGTAATCTCGGCCATGATGCCCGTCTTCACCGTTGAATGCAGGGTATCACCATTTTGAACATAGGTCCGTTCATCCCCCAATACAATTTCCATGGAAGTACTTCCAAGGATTTCGCTATTGATAATGGCTGCAGAATTTCTAGGTATATTAATATCCTTTGTCATTCTCAAAGACACCAGTATCCCTGATAGATTTTTATCAGTTTCGCGCATTTCAGAAACTTTCCCCACCTGGAGCCCATTTATGAAAACAGCATTTGATACAGTCAATCCCTTGACATCAGGAAATATGGCATATAATTCGTCATCCCTTTCAGTCAGGTTCTTTCCTTTCAGGTAATTGAACCCGAGGATCAAAACAACAATCGCTATTGCAGTAAGTGCCCCTACTTTGGTTTCATTCGAAATTTTCATTATCGGAAAAGTTTGATAAACAATTTGTGGTATGAACTGTAGAGCCCTGCATTACACTTGCCATACTCATTGCAAAATTTTCTGGCATGCAATTTCTGCAAACCGACGCTGCTTTGTGAAAATAACGGATGCGTTCACTATGGAAAAGAGGCAGTGCAAAGGCGGTTAAGGCTGCAAACAAATCAGTTTGATTTGCGTTAAATTTCTATATAAAAAATCATACCGCCAAGGAATGCATACAGCACAGTGGGGGAGCGGCTTTCAGTGACTTGTGATTGTAAGACGAAGTCTTGTATTGACGAAACACACACCTCGATTCTTTGGGATTAGAATGCTTTCTTTTGGCTGGATTCAGTGGGAGTGATGATTTGTCTGCCTTCCAGGGCTGCTTTATAACGTTTCACGGCTTCGACAACATTTCCGGAGATTTCGTCCTGCCCATCCTCGCTATTGAGGTATTCTTCATCCGTTTTATACGTAATGAACCCAGTTTCGACCAGAATGCTCGGCATGGATGTAGCCTGAAGAACCCATATGCCTTTTTCATTGCGTTGTTTAACGCCACGACTGAACCTGCCTTCCTTGATAAATTCTTCTTCCACCATAGATGCGAGCATATAACTTTTGTCGAAGAATTTTTTTGTCCACAATAAAGCCTTGGCCTTGAAAGCAGGATCATTGATATCAGGGGCGATTTCGGTTGAATCCAGAATTTCTTCTGCGGATACAACATCAGATCCAATAAATTTTTCTTTTTCATCCGTACGGTCAGCTGCCCAGATATACGTTTCAGTTCCGTGTGATGGATTATCTGTATAGAATATTGTGTATTTAGGAACCTTTCTGGTATATTTTTTCCGCTTCTTCCCCTTACCCTTGTAATAGGTTTCGAGTTTGGTACCTGCATATTTGGAATGCCTGATTTTCGGACCAGCATTCACATGGATTGAAATGAACAGATCACCTTTGTTGGCATTTGCAAATTCCGCACGTTCATGAATGGTAGGATAAACATCTGAAGTCCGTGTATATAGAATCCTGATTTCCGGAAATTGAACTTCGAGTTTTTTGCCGAGTTTCAGTGCAATATCAAGGCAGATATCCTTTTCATAGGAAAAATCACCGCGTGCACCATTATCACGCCCTCCATGTCCGGCATCAATAATGATTGTTTTAAGACTTGGTTTCTGTACCGGCGCCGGTACGTTTGTGAAAGAAACCAGTGATAGTGACAGAGAGAACAAAAAATATAGGGAGGTAATTCTTTTCATCTTTTGAAACAGTGATTTTCAGGAGGCAATCTTCACATATTCTTAATTCATTAATACATACTTTTACTTTTGCCGACTACCTTCTTATGATTAACGGACGCGAAAATAGTTTAAAATACCGTATAGTTTGTGTATTAAGCGTCCTCTTAAGCTGTATAACGTTCAATTCCTCCGCTAATTATACAGCTCCGACAGAATTTTGCAATTCATTAACTGCATGGCAGGATACAACCCCCATAAAGAAAGATACGCTCCCACGAAAAAGCGATTCACTCACGTCGCGGACAGATACTTTCAATTTGAAAATGTCCAAAGATTCGCTGGATGCACCAGTGGAATATAAAGCGGCAGATTCGGTCGTGATCGACCTTACTACCAAAAAGATCATTCTCTTCAGTAAAGCAAATATCAGGAAACAAGACCTCGATCTTTCTGCAGACAGCATTGAAATAGATCAATCGACTAAAATGGTTACTGCGACTTTCAGGAGGGATTCTGCCGGCACTATGATTGGCAGACCAAAAATGTTGCAAGGGGAAAGCACGCTCGAATCGGATGTGATCAAATATAATTTTCAGAGCCAGAAGGGTATGACAAGGAACACGATTACACAGCAGGGGGAGATCTATATCCAGGGTGAAAAGATCAAAAAAGTTTCGGTAAACGAATTTTTTGCGTTTCGCGGACAATTCACAACCTGCAATCTCGATACACCTCACTTTGCATTTCGTACAAAAAAATTGAAACTGATTAACCAGAAGCTTGCTGTTACCGGGCCCGTTCACCCTGAATTTGAAGGCGTCCCGGTTCCCATATATTTACCGTTCGGATTTTTTCCTATTTCGCAAGGCAGGCATTCAGGAATTTTACCGCCGCAGTTTACAGCCAGTGATCAATACGGATTGGGTTTACAGGGCCTCGGTTATTATAAAGTTTTGAGCGATTATTTCGACGTCACACTGCGCGGTGATCTTTATTCTTATGGCGGATGGGCCGGCTATCTTTCACCCACCTACCGAAAACGATATCGTTACAATGGCGCGATGAACCTTACGATCCAGAAAACAAGACTATTGAGCAGCGATCCAAAAGAAGAATTCAGTTCGGTACGTACTTTCAATATTACCTGGAGTCACACGATGGATAGCAGGGCAAGACCGGGAACGTCTTTTTCTGCTAATGTAAATGCAGGGTCCACAAAATTCAATCA
This sequence comes from Flavitalea sp., assembly GCA_035526135.1. Classification (GTDB taxonomy): domain Bacteria; phylum Bacteroidota; class Bacteroidia; order Chitinophagales; family Chitinophagaceae; genus Flavitalea. The sequence continues at coordinate 530 of DATLDA010000050.1, read as the reverse complement.
GTTTGTAGTGAATAACCCGATACGGAATTACTCCAATCAGCTCAGTTCCTCCATCACATACTCGAAAACATGGGGTGCAAAGTATAATCTTACTGCGAGCGCAAACCATAGTCAGAATAATAATAATGGTCTGGTAAATCTTAATCTCCCCACTGTTGCATTCACAGTGAATACATTATATCCATTTCAAAGAAAAGAATTCTCCGGCTCGCCGAAATGGTACGAGAAATTCGGGATTGGATTGCAATCGAACGTCGCTAACCAGATTAGTTTTTATGATTCCCTTTTTAGTTTCCGTAATCTGGTAGATACAATGCAATGGGGTGCACAACATAATATTCCATTACAGTTATCATTACCGCAATTGGGTCCTGTACAGGTATCGCCAGGTATTTCATATGGTGAGAAATGGTATTCAAGGAAATTCAGGAGACAGTGGAATGCAACAAACAATAAGATTGATACTGTTATCAACAAAGGTTTTTTTACATCGCGTGATATTTCTTTCAGCCTCGGTATGAGTACAGCGA
>DATLDA010000043.1:0-2083 GCA_035526135.1 Flavitalea sp. | reverse complement strand
ATCCTATAAATCTTAGTTCAGACTAAATTTCACGCAAAGGAAGCAAAGACAAAGGAAAACAGCTTTTCATCGCTGCACAAATAAAGTGAGCGATACTTACGCTCCCACCCTGTCATCCTGAGCGTGCCTGAGCGCAGCGAGGGCGATAGCGAAGGATCTGTTACAGAGTGGACTTCCCTTACTATTAATTATTAATTACCTAATTATTAATTACCTAAATGATCCCGCTCAGGATGACAACGAAATGCCATCCTATCATCCTTCCAATCCTATAAATCATGGTTCAGATTCACGTAAAAGAAGCATCAATAAAATAAAGCTTACCTTCAGGTACTCTTTATCCGGAGTGTTAAACCTTCAATCATCGCACCCAATAACAGTCTTCACCTCCTGGCATTTGAAAACTCCCTGCAGCCTAACATTGTATCTACTCCCCACAGCGGAAAGATATTATTGGTGAATAAAGCAGCCTGCAAACTTTTTGGTTATTCAAAGAAAGAACTGCTTACAAAAACCAGAGCTTCCTTATTTGATATTACGGAACCGGCCTTCAAAAAAATGTTGAAGCAAAGAACTGCCGAGGGCAACTCAACCGCGCAGGTAACTGCCATCAAAAAAAATAAAGAGATGGTTCCGTGTGAGATTACTTCAGCCATTTTCACAGATGCTGATGGGGTGAAAAAAGCGATTACTACCATTGCTGATATGCGTGAACGTATTTTGGAGCAAAAGAAAATTGATGCGAAAAAAGAAAAAATAGTGGTCGCAAATATTCATCTCGCCAAATCAAAACAAAAAAGAATTGATCAACGCAACGAGAAAAAGGTAGCTGAAGATATTGTACTCGCCCTGGCTGAATCAGAGGCCCGGTTAGAAGAGAACAATGAATGGATTAAATACATAGCCAAAACATCGTACGACGTAATGTGGGATTGGGATATTGCATCAGGAGAAATTTATGTCGGCGATAGTCTTGAGGAGGTTTTTGGCTATAAGGTTCGTGCCAATAAAATACGGTTTTCTGATTTCATCAATTGTTTATTGCCTGAAGAGCAAGAAGGTTTTGAAAATAAAATTTCGGGTATACTGGCTTCCGGAAGCAAAAGCTGGGATGATGCTTATCAATTCATGTACCAGAATGGCTCCGTTGCTTCTACAACGAGCAGGGCAAGTATAGTTAGAGATGATGACGGGAAAGCCATTCGAATGATTGGAGCCATACAGGATATCAGCAGACTGCACGAATTAGAAAACCAGATCACCACCCAGGAAAAACTAACGGAAAAATTTTCACTTGCCGCTAAAGTTTCTATAGATGTTATCTGGGATTGGAATCTTGTGACCAATGAATTATATATCGGGGACCAGTTTGAAGAATTGTTCGGTTATAAAATAGAAAATAAAAACAGGACCATTCCAATTACAGAGTGGGGGAATTATCTTCATCCGGATGATAAGGAAGCTGTTGAAAGCAGGTTGCATGACGTGATTGCTTCAACGAGTACACGATGGGAACAGGTTTACCGTTTTATGAAGGCGGATAATTCGATAGCTCAGGTTTTCAACCGGGCAAGTATTTTCAGACAAGCCGATGGGAAAGCTTATCGTTTGATCGGAACCATGCAGGATCTGAGCCGCGTGAACGAACTGCAGGAAAAAATAGATTCAGAATTGCAAAACCGGCTACCCGTTCCACAACCTTTTGCTGATATCGTCAAAAAACTGGGACTCTGCGGTGCTATCAATGCAATTTCGCGGGAAACAATAGAATCGAACGCAATCAAAATATCCGGTAACTGGGAAAGTTTTTCTGAAATCAATATTCCTGAAAAGTTCAAATTAAATATTTACCGGATCATAAAAGAACATTTGACCAACATCATCAAACATGCCCGGGCAACAGAAGTAACGATCAGCCTTGAAGAAAACACGAAATCGATTAGTCTTCATATTTCTGATAATGGCATAGGGTTCGATACCAATAAACCACGTCGGGGCACCGGAATTGTCAATATCAATAGTCTCACCGCCCTGCATAAAGGGAAAGCAGAATGGGTTTCGCAACCAGAGGATGGCTGTGAAC
>DATLDA010000059.1:0-20601 GCA_035526135.1 Flavitalea sp. | reverse complement strand
ATTTCGCGTATCAAAATGGGATATGAAAAAAAATCAATCCATGGGCGCAGAATAATTAAATTGGCAAGGTAAAGCAGTGAATTCATTGAAAAATATCTACGTTTTCTTTCTTTTTGCCCTGGTTGCCATTCTGGTCACTGCTCAGACCTCAATTCACAATAAAGGATTAAAAGATTATTATTCCAGCTATTTCCCGATTGGTGTCGCTGTTTCAACGCAATCACTCAGAACGGATGAAGTTCAACTCATTTTACATCAATTCAATAGTATCACTGCTGAAAACGCAATGAAAGCTGCACTCATTCATCCTTCAGAGAATATATATTATTGGAAAGGTGCAGATTCCATTGCGGCCTTTGCAAAAAAGCATGGACTAAAATTAAGAGGTCATACACTTTGCTGGCACAATCAATTGCCTGTATGGTTCTTCACAGACTCTGCGGGGAAATATGTTTCAAAAGAAGTTTTATTCAATCGTTTGAAAGAACATATCTATTCGGTGGTTAAACGCTACAAAGGGATCGTCTACGCGTGGGATGTGGTTAATGAAGTAATTTCTGATAATAAAGGAGAATATTTTCGCAACAGCCCACTGTATAAAATTTGTGGTGAAGAATTTGTTGCCAAAGCTTTCCAATATGCGCATGAAGCGGATCCACGCGCTTTATTATTTTATAACGATTACAATGAAATCCATCCGGAAAAACGAGAGAAGATTATTAAACTGGTAAAACAACTGAAAAAGGCGCGTGTCCCCATTCATGGAATCGGATTACAAGCGCATTGGGCCATCGATGAACCTTCAGAACAGCAACTTGATAGTGCCCTCCGTCAGTTTGCTTCTACCGGGTTACAAGTGCAGATAACCGAATTAGACATATCCGTGTATCCGAAGGGGATAAGTTCTATAACTAATCCATCTGTTGAAACGACGACATTCAGTTCTGAACAAGAACGTTTGCAGGCAGCTCAATATAAAATGATATTCAGGCAATTCAGAAAGTACAAATCATTCATTAGCGGCGTAACATTCTGGAATATTTCAGACAGGCACAGTTGGCTTGATAATTTCCCCATTCGTGGCCGAAAAAATTATCCTTTATTATTTGATAAAAACCTGAAACAAAAAAAAGCATTCAAAGGTGTTGTTCAATTCTGATCGGATCAATAAATTATAAGTTAATTCCGCCAGACACTTCAATTCGTTGCGCGTTGATCCATCCTGCATCATCCGAACATAAAAAAGCAACCACACCTCCAATATCATCAGCTTCTCCAACTCTGCCTAAGGCCGTCATCGCGCCCATTGCTTTCTTACGTTCCGGATTGCTTCGGATCGCAGCATTGTTGAAGTCTGTTTCAATAGGTCCCGGCGCAATTACGTTAGCCGTGATCCCTCTTGGTCCCACTTCCTTTGCGAGGTATCGGGTAAATGTTTCTATAGCTCCTTTCATTGAAGCATACACCGAATAACCCGGAACGCAAAAACGGGTAGTGCCTGTCGAAATATTAATAATACGACCGTGATCATTGATCAATGGGAGACACCGCTGTGTAAGGAAATAAACACTTTTGAAATGGATGTTCATAAATCGGTCGAAGTCCGCTTCCGTCACCTGCTCAAAAGGTATGGTAGCACCGATACCTGCATTGTTAATCAGGAAATCAAATTTATCGCTGTTCCATTTTTTCAAAATTTCTGTTACCTGCTGCAAAAAGCTGCCGAGTGTTGAAAAATTCGAAGAATCAAATTGTACCGCTGCGGCTTTTTGTCCGGTTTTCTCTATCGCTGCAACTACTTCCTCCGCGGCTGCCTGTTGTGTATGCCATGTCAGGATGATATCGGTTTGTTTTTCTGCCAATCGCAAAGCCATATCCTTTCCAAGTCCACGGCTTCCGCCGGTGATCAAGGCTATTTTCTTTACTGATGCCATGCTTTTTTAATTTTATATTTTATATGCTCTCCATAACTGCGGCCTGCTTATTAAATTTATTTCGGTATTCGATCGGTGACAAGCCAGTAATTTTTTTGAATACTGTTCTGAAGGCTTTAGTATCCGAATAGCCGACTTCATACATCACCTCATTTACATTTTTATTGCTGCTCTCGAGTTGTTTTTTAGCAACTTCTATTTTTACTCTTTGAATATATTCCACGGGAGTATTGCGGGTTGCTTTTTTGAAACGTCTTTCAAAGTGCCTTCTGCCAATCGCAAATTTTAATGAAAGGTTTTCTACCGAAATTCTTTCCGTTACATTTTTTTCAATATACTCCTGGGCCAGTTTAATCGACTCATCCTCATGTTTCTTCTGTCCATTGAACATGATAAATGGTGACTGGCTTTTCCGGTCAATATCCAAAGCAAAAATTTTTGCAGCTGTGATAGCGACTTCGCGGCCTGCATATTTTTCAACGAGGTAAAGAAGCAGATTCCAATACGAAGTGGCACCGCCACTGGAATAAAGGCCTTGTTGTTCGGTAACAATTCTGCTATCCACCAATGTAACCTCGGGAAACATCTCCCGGAATTCCGATGCGGATTTCCAATGACTGGAACATTCCTTTCCATTCAACAAACCTGTTGATGCAAGCAGAAAAGCACCGGTACATAGACTTGCCACATGCGCTCCTTTTTGATATTGTTTTACAATCCAGGGAATGAACGTTTGATTGCGCAAAAGGTTTGCTTTTATATCACTGCCCAACGCAGGAATAATGATCAGATCCGTTTTTTTCAGATTTTGCAGCAAAACATCTGTATGGATGGTGAACGAACCCTGATTGAGTGATACCTCTTTTGAAAGGCCCACAAGTTGCACTTTGAAGAGTGGTTGACTGCCCATTGCTTGCAGGAATTCATTTACTCCTGTGAACATAGTGCGTGGATCCACGATACTGGCCAATACGGCTTCATTTGGAATTAATATCGATACATGTTTCATGGTGATGATGATTAAAAACAATGACTGTGATCTGGCTGGAAAGGAACTTCGTTCAAAGAACGAGATTGATTTTTTAAAAATAATGATAAAAAACAAATATGTCGCAAACTGCCCCGTATATGTCCGTATTGCACCGTATCCAATTTATTCTTCAGCGATAGTTTTGGGTCGAATGCGTTCAGCATTTATTTACAGGAAAAAGAAAAAAATGACATATATCAGTGCCTATCTGACCTTTGGAGGGAATTGCCGCCATGCTATGAATTTTTATAAAGAGTGCCTGGGTGGTGAACTTTCCATTCAAACTATCGCAGATTCACCCATGTCCGACAAAATTCCTGAGAAGATCGGAGAAGGCATTCTCCATTCTTCTCTGATTAAGGAAGGTTTGATAATTATGGCTTCTGACATGACAGATGAAAAAAGACTCATCCGGGGAAATTCAGTTTCGTTGATGTTAAACTGCAGCAGTGAAGAAGAAATCCGAATTTACTATTCCCGACTTTCGTGCGGTGGCCGAGCGACACATCCTCTGGAAAATACATTTTGGGGAGCTCTTTTTGGCGACCTGACCGACAAATTTGGTATTCACTGGTTATTAAATTACAATAAAGGCGGACAGCCGAATTAATAATTAACGATCAGAAATAAAAATTACGAATTATCTATTATTTCTTTTTATTAAGGTTTTCTTTATTTACGGCGGATTTTTTAAGTGTTCTTTTCACAGCCGATATAGATTTGGTTATGGTAAGTCCTTCACTCAATTGACTTTTGTCTTTCACAATACCAAGTGAATAGGCGAAAGCCTGTTTTAGCAGTTGCCGGATATATGCTTTAGGAAAATTATTTATATCGTCTACTAAAATATATCTGTATTGTTTTCCCTGACCGATCAATAAATTGTCCGGATCTGAAAGTTTGGAACCCCAATAGAAACCAAAATGAACATTTTTGCTTGTTCGTCCGAGTGCAATAGAACAGAAAACGTGACTTACCCGGTCGGTAGGAGACCAACCGAAAGCAACGGCATTATAATTATCATAGATCAGTTCGTTTGTATTTGGATACAGGTCCCACACAAATTCCCTTAACCACAAAGCCTTTTTACGCACATCCTTATCGAAGGGCTTAAGAAATAGCAGCAGGTCTTTTGTTTGTGATTTACTCATCTGAAAACCATTCCATGTTCGGGATTGGACCAATCCACACAATACCAATTTATACAATTTTAGTTTGAAGTCAACTGACGGCAGATTGCCAATTGCTCACCCCCATTTGCCATTCTATTCCTAACTTTCTAATAAATTTTCTTTCATGCATTCTTTTCATGTCAATCGCCGGAGATTTCTGCAAAGTGCTTCAGCCTCATTTGCACTGGCAGCACTAGGAGCACGGGGTCTGGATATTATTCATCCATTGAAGGCAATCCGGGTGGGACTTATCGGCACGGGATGGTATGGTAAAAGCGATTTGTTTCGTTTGATACAAGTAGCACCTGTTGAAGTGATAGCCTTATGTGATGTTGATAAGAACCAGCTCTATCAAGCTGCGAAAATGGTTGGTGAACGACAGCAATCAAAAAAGATACCGAAGCAATATGGCGATTATCGAAAAATGTTGAAGGAAAACCAGCTTGATATCGTATTGATCGGCACCCCTGATCACTGGCACGCATTGCAAATGATCGACGCTGTCAAATCTGGCGCACATGTTTATGTGCAAAAGCCAATCAGTGTGGACGTGTTGGAAGGGGAAGCCATGGTTGCTGCAGCCAGAAAATTCAACCGGGTTGTACAGGTTGGCACCCAGCGAAAAAGCACACCGCACCTGATAGATGCAAAGAAAAATATTGTCGACGCAGGTTTGCTCGGAAAAATTTCGCACGTCGAAATGTGTTGCTATTACCATATGCGAAACAATGATAATCCTGCCGTACAACCGGTTCCTGATTTTTTTGATTATGAGATGTGGACAGGCCCTGCACCGATGCGCCCGTTCGACGGGTTACCACATGTACGGTGGTGGAGGGCGTTTATGGAGTATGGAAATGGAATTATGGGAGATATGTGTATTCATATGTTCGATACCGTTAGATGGATGCTGCATCTTGGCTGGCCAAAAAAGATTACTTCCAGCGGGGGTATTTATGTACAAAAATCTGCTAAATCTAATATAGCTGATACGCAGTCGGCGGTTTTTGAATATGATGAACTGGATTGCATCTGGGAACATCGTACGTGGGGAACACCGGCCGACCCGGAATATCCCTGGGCATTCAAATTATTTGGCGAAAAAGGGACGCTCATGGCGAGCACCATGAAATATGATTTTATTCCAATGGACGAGAAGGCTGAAAAGATTCACAAGGATGTGGTGTATGAAAAAGAAAAATATCCTGAAGATTTAACGGAGCCGCAAATCGAATTGAATGCCGCACCCGCCACCCGGCTCCATATGCTCGATTTTCTGGATGCGATCGAACAAAAGAAACGTCCTGTCGCTGATATCGGTGAAGGCCACATATCAACTGCCTGCTGCATTTTGGCAAACCTTTCGATGAAATTAGGGCGACCACTGGTATATGATCCTCAAAAAAGAATTGTTACAGGTGATGCGGAAGCCACTGCACTATTACAACGCAAGTACCGTTCACCATGGATACATCCTCATGTGTAAATAGTGTTATCAATTATTTAATAAGATTAGAAAAACCGGCAACCTTACATATAGACATGAAAATGCCCCGTGAAATACGGGGCAGACTCATGATCATTATTTATCGAACCCTGCTGATCTTTTTTCCAGTTTTTTTGATATTCGGTTTTTGCTTTGGATTTACCATATTTTCTTTGAACTCACTGAATGCATTGGCCAGTTCCTGTAATTCCGGATCAAGTCCCGGTGCAAATTCTTCCGGTCTTTCAGGGGCACGGGGTATAGGAAATCCTTTCCTGGGTTCTTTTAAGGTGACGAGGTCGGTGCCGTCATTTAAAGGAGCACTGCCACTGAATATTTTTTCCATTTGCGAACTGTCCAGTCTGAAATGATATTGTTCCCGGTGAATTCCGGCATCCAATAAGCGTTTCACCTCAGGATATTTAGATGAATCAAATTTTGGTATAGGAAGTACTTTACCCCAGTCTACGCCCAGTGTTTCCAATGCTTTCGCAAAGGCAGCCTGGTGCGCTTCATCCCGCACAATTAAAAACGCAACAGTCGCACGAAGCGTTTTATTATCAGACATCTGATAGATCCGGCATTTCTGTAACCGGCCTGTAGCTTCAAGAACAAGATTGTCCATGAGATCCAATACCAGGTTTCCGTGACTATGTACATATGATCCGCTCCATGGATTACCTGCTGCATCAACCGGTAATGCGCCTTGTGCACCTACAATAAAATGGTGAGGGTTTTTTTGTTCTTTCGCCATATCCATGGTGGCTTCCCCTCCTTTGCCTGGAGTTTCAAATTTTTTTCCATTGTATTCCGGAGCACCATCGAGAAGACGGGAAATCGTTTTAGAAATTAGTTCGACATGACTGATTTCTTCTATACCGACTCCCTGAATCAGATCCAGATACGGGATTCCGTCACCCCTGAAGTTGAAACTCTGGAAAAGATACTGCATCATTGTCCGCATTTCTCCAAACTGGCCACCGAGGCCTTCCTGAAGTGCGTTAGCGGCTGATGGATCTGGTTCATCCGGTACGATTTCATTAATCAATGACTGAACATGGTAAAACATAATAATTTATTTAAGTTGATTATTTGAATCAAATATTCATGCCAAGTGATGAGAATACAATATTTCTTCAATACAGTTCAGCTGTATATTACAATTGTTGTTGAGTCAACGGTCAGAAAGTTTCCTTTCCTTTCACCTGTAATTCGCTTTTAGATGAATACAATAGATCTTAAGCAAGCAGCCCGGGTCAGAATGGAAATTGCCTTATATAATATGGTACCAAATCTCTTCTGGTCTTTGTTATGCATTACTCCGGCTGCCATTTACTGTTTCAACGAGATGCCGGAAAAGTATCTGTATGTTTCGGCGGCCATAAGCCTGATCACCATCTTCCTTCCCAACCGTTTTTTGAACCAGATGCAAATTGGAAGAACAGTAAAGTTCTATGAAAAAATGGGAGTGCCTTTTATCAATAAATTTTCTCAGCATGGGTCTTATATCAATAGAGTTATTAAAAGAAAATTTCCTGACTATACAGTAGTATCAAAGCAGCATCGATCAGTAAACAAACTATTACAACAGTCTTATATGTTTGAAAAGTTTCACTTCATGCTTTTTATTTTTTATCTGTCCCTTTTCATCTATGCATTTATCCAGGCTCAATACTTATGGGCTATCATTATTTTCGTTGCGAATGTCATCTATAATGTCTACCCCTGTTTCCTTCAACAATATTTAAGAGTGCGATTGAAATTGTTCAGAAAATGATAAGATTGGAAAGTTTTACCGAGGCAGATTATAATCTACTCATTTCCTGGGTTGACAATGAAGAAATGCTTATGCAGTTTGCGGGTCCTGGTTTCAGCTATCCGCTTACACATGAACAGTTAAAGGAGTCTCAGAACAACCCGAAAAGAATTCCATTCAAAGTGGTGGACGCCGGAAGTGATGTTACAATTGGTCATGCAGAAATTTACATTGGCGACACGACTGCTTACCTGGGGAAAATTTTGATAGGACCTGTATCGCAGCGAGGTAAAGGGATTTGCCAGGAAATAGTCCGTCAGCTATTGGAACTGGTGTTTAATAATTATCATCAGGTGCAGGTTGAATTAAACGTTTTCGACTGGAATACTCGCGCCATTCACTGTTATCAGAAAAGCGGCTTTAGAATAAATGCCGGGAAAAAAGCTGAGCGGAACGTAAATGGAAGGATCTGGACAGTTATCAATATGACTATTGATCATCTACAATGGAAAGAGAAATTGTGCTCTTCTTGAAATAGAATTCTGCCAATTAATTTTGTAACCTCAGTTTAATTATCTACACGACTAAGCGTATAACTGAAATCTTCGTTGCCAATCAACAGGTTCTTTTGATTATCCAGAACAAACAATACATTTTCATCACCTTTCAGAAAAAAAATTGCTTCATCAAGTTTAAAAATCTGTGCAGCATAATAAATTTTGCTACCGGGCACGATCGACCAATTTCCTTCTCTTGGTTTATCGCGGTAAAATGATCCCTCAAGAACATACCTTGATGGTTTTTTTGTAAGACTGTCCTGATATAAAGTGAGACGCCATTTAGATTTATAACAGTCTTGAGATACTGTATGATTCCACTGGCGGGCCAGTTCCTGGCAGGGAAATCTTCCTTCAAATACACCATAAACGCCGGGGCCTTCTGCTACGCGATGTTGAGATGTAGAGGGGCGCGGAAGATTTTCTCTTGAAAGTAATTGTGCTTGCAGGTATCCCGCAACCATCACCAGGATAAGTCCTATGAAAATAACTTTGGTCATTTTATTTAGTTTTATTCAGGGTAAATCCCCAACCGCCATTCCCAATCATCATTCTGTCCTTTTCATCAAGAAGGTGCAACAGCTTATTTTCCATATTAACAAACGATAATCGAACAGGTGAACCGTTCCAGGATAACCGGTAAATAACACCTTGTACGTTTGTTGTGGTACCTGCAATTTTCCAGGTGCCAGTAATCGTTTTTTTTGATCCACCATTTATAAAACCGGCCGTATTCGGTTGACTTAAACCGTAATTGCAATACATTTTAAATGTACCCGAGTCTTTCTTGTTACCAAAATAGAATGTTACCTGCCACCTTGTGAAATCACAATTCATATTCTCATTAGCTGACAAAAAGTGATTGATGATCTCACTGCAGGGAGTACTTCCTGTAAAATTTATTTCTTTTATTTTAACCTGCGAAAACGCCGATGTGCTCAAAAGAAGAAGAAACAGGAAAAATAAATTTCGCGAATGGTGCATACACAAATGTATTGAATAGGTGCAGAGCAGCTTGCCGGATTACATCATATGCATTATTTTCTTGACAAACTGCTGTTTCAGGAAGGGTGACGGGCTCAGGTGAATTCGCGGTCAAGTTTTTTAAGCAGTTTGAAATGATTTCTTGCCTTCTTTAGATAATTCATTCCTTCCTTGTATTTCCAGAAAGGAATTCCCAGACGACGATTTGCCATGGAGATGCGGTAAAGAATTTTCCAATGTTGCAGTAATATTACCGAGGCCTGTATCAGATTATTTCCATTGCCATAAACATGGTGTGGTTCGGCACCACTTCCGTTATATTCAAGGATCGTAAAGTTTTTTCCTTCTTTCAGGTCTTGCACTGATTTACATTTGATATCATACCGTCCATAATAGAAATGTTTTGTGTAATTACTGAGATTGTCAAATACTTTCAAAAGCTTTTCATCCTTTTCATGTTCGAGATTTACAAGTTTTCCGCCCCGACTTAGGTTAGCTGCCCATGAAAGGACGAACAATTCACCTTCCGGGATAACCCACGATAAACGATGCAAGTGTTTTGACCGCATCTCATTCATACGGAATTTCGCACGGGGATGTTCGAGGATCAATTCTTCAAGGGTCTTTTTCCCATTACCAATAACTTCCAACCCTTCCTTTTTCAAAAAACCTGTGATCGTTCCTTTTTCCTGACCGGGAAAGCGATAATAAAACACGCTTACTTCAATGGGATAATCAGCAAGCTCCTGTATAATATACTCCGTTGGAATATATTCATGATAACGCTGTAGTTGTTTAACATCATCAATCTTTCGGAACAGGAATCCCATCATTCCGACATCCGGTTTTACAACAAAAGGAAATTGTAAAGGAGTTTCTTTCAACTGTTCAAGTACTTTTTGAAAGGGAACGCCGGGTGAAATATAAATGCTCACCGGGTAGGTTTCCGGCGGCAGCTGTTGATACATCTCTTTTTTGCTTTCACCTTCAAATCCTCCGAATGTCAATGAGGGGTTGGAAGGCGTAAAGAACCACCACGAGCCCGCCCGTATACAATACCAGATCCAAAATGGAGCGAGCGGAATATATTTTACCCTGTAATACCACCTTTCCCAATGCGTAAGAACATAAATAGCTTTCCTCCAATTCATGCCGCCAAAAATAAGGGTATGTTCGCCTCCAGGGGCAACTGTATGATAAGTTCGACCAGAAAATTGTTTAGAAGTATCAGATAGAATGGAAGGATTCACAGTGGGACATTTGAAATATGATCAAACAAGCGGCCTCTTGCCGGTTTCGTCAATTGATTTCAATTTGAATTCAAACAAGCTGCGCATTTTATCGGATTTAACTTTTGCTTCGGTTGCAATCCGGCCTGCAAAAAATTCATCGATCGTACCATGAAATAGCATGATCCAACGGTCAAAATGGACAGAAGTTATTCCCAGTCCGACATGTTTTGGAAAAGGATTGCCACGGAAAGCAATTTCACCGAATAATACGCTTTCCCAGAATTCATACAGCACCTGCATATGCGCTGGCCAGGCTTCTTCATCCGGTATCCGCATCCGGAAAACAGGCGCAAGGAGATCATCCTGCTTTACTTTCCTGTAAAAATTATCAAGTAGAATTTTGACATCATTCCTGTCTGTGATATCTTTTTTATTGATCAACATGTGCGGCCTTTTGCTGCAAAGAACCTGAATAGAATTCAATCGCGTATTACTTTTTCCGGAATTCCTGAAAAAGAATTGGTGATACGCATGCGCATCACCAATTTTTTTTGCTGATAAGAAACCGTCGATTGTATTTAACATTTCGAACTTATCCAAGCAGTGCAAGGATAGCATTCAATTGTTGAATTACTCCTACGATATTACCAAGATTAAGCAGGTTAGCCACTGCGCAAAGTAATACTCCGAGTAATCCGCCTGCGGGTTCTGCTGTAATTAACAGATCCACTGGCGCCAATTGTACACGAAGACCTAATAAATTCAAATCAATAGCACCAATGTTCAAATCCAGAATGGTACAAGATGCCTGATTGATTGTAATGGGAACCTTGACTGTTCTGGTAACTCCGGCGGCTGTGAGCCTTGCAAGTGCCGTGATATCCTGTCCCTGCTTCACGAACTTGGTAACATCGAGTGTACCACTGATTTCGTTACCTGCCTGATCGACCAATGTTACAGCAATGTCAGTAAAAGAGGTCGCTTGTGCCTTGGCGTTAGATAGCGCCGATGAGGATAAGAATCCTACTACGGTAATTGCTACCGCAAGAAATGTTGCTTTCATTTTTTTTTAAATTTTTAAAAATTAATAATAAAAAAAGAGCCGGAGTTGCATCACTGTAAACAACATCAATGCCAAAACCAATTTTACAAATTGGTCATCAAGTATAAGATCGTACCGATATTCCGGAATTTAATTTTAATGCTTGAGGTATAAATAACTTACAGTCAGTAAAAAAAAAAATTAAGCTCTTGCAATCAGAAAAACTTTTATTTGTCGAAAAATAATTTTTAATGAATGTGGAAATTACGGTAACGGAACAGTAAGATTCCGCGTGACGATAAAAAAATTCAGTGCAGATGAGAAGATTATTATTAAACGGGAACATTAAATTCCCTGAGTGCCTCATTCAAACTGGTCTTGAGATCGGTACTTGTTTTTCGTTGGCCTATGATCAGCGCGCACGATACGTTGAATTCACCAGCCGGAAATTTTTTTATGTAACTGCCCGGAATGACAACACTTCGCGCCGGGATTTTTCCCTTTGATTCAATAGGTGATGTTCCACTTACGTCAATTATTTTAGTGGATTGTGTTAGTACAACGTTTGCACCCAGAACAGCCTGTTCTTCGACCACTACTCCTTCAACAACAATACAACGTGATCCAATAAAACAACCGTCCTCTATAATCACCGGAGTTGCCTGAAGTGGTTCCAGCACGCCTCCGATCCCTACGCCTCCACTGAGGTGTACGCCTTTTCCAATCTGCGCGCAACTACCCACTGTAGCCCATGTATCCACCATAGTTCCCTCATCTACATAAGCTCCAATGTTCACATAGGAAGGCATCAGCACAACATTCCGTGCGATATAAGCACCATACCGGGCAACCGCGTGCGGAACTGCGCGGACACCCAGAGACTGATAATCTGATTTCAGCAGCATCTTGTCATGAAATTCGAAAGGTGGGAGAGTCCACGTTTGCATTGGCTGCACACCGAAGTATAAGAGTATAGCCTGCTTCACCCATTCATTTACCTGCCAGTTATTTGCATTTTTTTCAGCAACCCGTAACCTTCCTTTATCTACATCTTCAATGACGGATTTGATCGCATCAGTATATTTTTTTTCTTTCACAAGAGTGCGGTCCTGATAGGCAGCTTCGATCATTTTTCTGAGTTCCATATTCCGATTTTGGCAAATGTAGGGGAGAAGTTTCAGCGGCTTTGAAATTTTGTGTTGACAAGAGTTCAATCACATACCTAATTTTGAATGTTGACCACCTTCAATCACGATATCGAGCAATGCGTTGAAATATTAAAAAAAGGGGGATTGATACTTTATCCCACTGACACTGTGTGGGGGATCGGATGTGATGCAACCAATCCAACAGCGGCGACAAAAATTTATTCCTTAAAAAAAAGGGTAGAAACAAAAGCCATGATCGTACTTGTTGCGGATCCCAAAGATCTCTTGAAATACACAGCATCACCCGACCTCTCCATCATTGATCATCTCGCAACAAAACAAAAACCTACCACAGTGATATATGAAGGAGCTATCGGTCTGGCCCCAAACATCATTGCACCTGATGGGACAATTGCGATGCGGATCACGAAAGATGATTTTTGCCGGCACCTGATCAAACGATTCAGAAAACCAATTGTATCCACTTCTGCAAACTTCTCCGGATATCCCACGCCACCAACATTTGATAAAATTGATACTGAAATTAAAAATGCCGTCGATTATGTGGTGCATTATCGCAGAGACGATAACAGGGAGTCTGTTCCATCTACAGTGATTATGTGGAAAAATGGAAGAGAGACTATTATCAGACCCTGAAGTTTGGCAACGAATATGGTAATTGACTGTACTTTGAATCTGTTACTTTTGCGCCGGCCCAATGACTAAATTTCTTATCATACAAACTGCATTTATTGGTGATGTCGTATTGGCTACGGGTATCGCTGAAAAATTGCACACTGCATTTCCTGACGCGATAATAGAGATGTTGGTCCGCAAAGGGAATGAAACGCTTCTGGAAAATCATCCGTTTATCAGTGAAGTACTTGTCTGGAATAAAAAGCAAAATAAGATCCGGAACCTTTTCAAAATGCTCAGTGTTATCAGAAAGAAGAGGTATGATAAAGTGATCAATATCCAACGGTTCGCTGCAACAGGAATTCTCACTGCATTTTCTGCTGCAAAAGAAAAAATCGGGTTTGACAAAAATCCATTTAGTTTCCTGTTCACAAAAAAAATCCCACATCTGGTTGCACCTGCGGGTGAATTCATTCATGAAATAAAGCGCAATCACCAGTTGATCCGGCATTTTACTGATGATCAGGAAGCCAGGCCTGTATTATATCCGGTGGTTGCTGATTTTCAGTTTATCAAGTTTTATGAGATACCCCCTTATATTACTGTGTCTCCTGCATCTGTCTGGTTTACCAAGCAATATCCTCCTGAAAAATGGAAAAGTTTTTTATTCGAAGTTCCTTCACATGTGACCATTTATTTGTTGGGCGCTGCTTCAGATGCACCACTGGCAGAACTTATTGCGCACGGAATTCGCGCGAAGATTATCAACCTGTGCGGCAAACTTACGTTTCTACAATCGGCAGCTCTGATGAAAAATGCTGTCATGAATTTCGTGAATGATTCCGCGCCGCTCCATTTCGCTTCGGCTATGAATGCACCTGTGGCTGCAGTATATTGTTCTACCATACCGGCTTTCGGGTTCGGTCCTTTATCGAAAAACCAGTCGGTAATCGAAATCCGGAGCGAGTTGTATTGTCGTCCCTGCGGTTTACATGGTTACCATTCCTGTCCTGAAGGGCATTTTTTTTGCGCGTATAAGATCAATGATACTCAATTACTGGAAGTGCTGCAGGGTGTGATCTGATCTTCGCCGGTGAGCTTTATTATATTTGTCATATGCAGATCGAATGCACCGAGCAGGAAATGATGATGTTCAGGAAAATTGCAAGCGCCGCTGAGTCAATCGGCACTCCGTGTTACATCATTGGAGGGTTTGTTCGTGATAAACTGCTGGGTAGGCCCACAAAAGATCTCGATATAGTTTGCCTCGGCGATGGCATTCAACTCGCAAAAGAAGTGGCTGAAGGGTTTGAAACCCGGCCTCCAATTTCCATTTTCAAAACTTTTGGCACAGCACAACTCCTGCTTCCTGACTTCGAAATTGAATTTGTAGGGGCAAGGAAAGAAAGCTACAGAAGCGAAAGCCGTAATCCGGAAGTACAACCAGGTACGATTAAAGAAGATCAGCTCCGACGTGATTTCACAATGAATGCCATGGCTATCAGCCTGAACCCGGATGATTTTGGTACCCTGATTGATCCATTCGATGGTCAGTCAGACCTTGCTAACCGGATTATCAAAACACCGCTGGATCCGGCAGCCACATTCAGTGACGATCCTTTGCGAATGATGCGGGCAATCCGTTTTGCATCCCAGCTTCATTTTACTGTTCAAGACGAAACTTTTAACGGAATCAGGCAACATGCAGAAAGGATCAGGATCGTTTCCCAGGAAAGAATCACGGATGAATTCAATAAAATCCTCAATACTAGCCAACCATCCATCGGACTGGATTTGCTTTTCCAAAGCGGTTTGCTACAAATAATTTTTCCGGCATTTACAGACCTTGCCGGTGCCGAGAATATCGATGGTATGGGACATAAGGATAATTTCTATCACACCCTTCAGGTGATAGATAATATTTCTCCCCATACAAATGACCTGTGGTTACGTTGGGCTGCATTACTGCATGATATTGGCAAACCTGCTACAAAAAAATTTGAAGCTGGTCACGGCTGGACTTTCCATGGCCATGAAGTAATTGGCGGAAGGATGGTGCCAAAAATTTTCAGCAAATTGAAATTACCGCAGAATGAAAAAATGAGATTCGTAAAAAAAATGGTGGAGTTGCATTTGCGGCCCATCAGCCTTACAAAAGAGAATATAACGGATTCAGCTATTCGCAGATTGCTTTTCGATGCAGGAGACGATATAGACAGGCTGATGACACTTTGCGAAGCGGATATAACTTCGAAGAACAAAAAAAAAGTTAAACGTTTTCTCGAAAATTTTGAATTTGTCAGGCAACGTTTACAGGAAGTAGAGGAAAAAGATAAGATCCGTAACTGGCAGCCACCAGTTACAGGGGAAATGATCATGGAAACATTCAACCTGCTTCCGGGTCGGATAGTTGGCGAACTAAAAAATGCAATCAGGGAAGCGATACTGGATGGCATCATCGAAAACAATTATGAGGCAGCTTATGAGTTCATGCTGCAGAAGGCCAATGAAATGAATATAAAAGTTGTGAAATAAGGTGAGGTTGCTTAGTAAACAAAAGCCGGAAGTGCCTGGTACCGTTACTTTCGGCAGATAGGATACTATTAATTATAATTGACTGCGTGGTATGATAGTTGTAAAGTTTTTATTTACAGGAATTGGCTATTTTTGACCCTACCATTTTAATTAACCGTTCATGGCGATTTTAAAGTTCAGGATCTATTTTGAGGAAGATGACAGTGTCTACCGGGATGTTGCAGTAAGGCATACGCAGAATTTTACACACCTGCACCAGGTGATCCTGCGCGCTTATGAGTTTGACAGTAAACACCAGGCGACCTTTTACCGTTCCAATGATAACTGGCAGAGAGGTCGTGAAATTTCTTTGGAGAAATATGATAAGAACTATAAGGCAGCGCCACTGCTGATGGCAGATACACCTATTGGAACAGAAATAAAAGATCCCAATCAGAAATTTGTTTATCAGTACGATTTCACACGGAACTGGTCTTTCCTTGTAGAGCTGATCAATGTATCCCGGGAAGAAAACCCAAAAATCGATTACCCGGCAGTTATTAAAACAGAAGGGATTGCTCCATCCCAATATGGAACTAAAGGTCTGGTGGGAGACAAACTTGCAGAAGTAGAGGAAAAATATGACCTCAGCAAGGGTGCCGAAGGATTTGGTGTGGTGGGCGAGGAAGAAGACCTTGGATTAGGGGAGGAAGCTGGTACTGCAGATGAACCCGAAGAACAATTGTAATCCTCCGTATTCAGTAAATTTGATTCACACTTTCTGACAGCCGCTTTCATGTATTCTTTGTTTGATTCCAAAAACGATCATAATCATTACGGGCCCGACAGCCGTGGGAAAAACTTCGCTTGCGATCGACCTCGCCCGGCAGTATAATACCTCCATTATATCGGCTGATTCAAGGCAATGTTTCCAGGAATTGAATATCGGCGTAGCCAAACCTCCCCGTGTACACCTTGAAGAGATTCCACATTTTTTTATCAACTCTCATGTGATCACACAGGAAGTGCATGCGGGAACTTTTGAGGGGTATGCGATGGACGCAGTCTCACGGATTTTTTCTGAACGGGATATTGCTATTATGGCCGGGGGTACCGGTTTATATATACGTGCCTTCTGTGAGGGGCTTGACAGCATTCCACAAATTCCGGCCGGCGTACGGCAACAAATCGTTGCACAGTATGCGCAATCAGGGATGGAATGGCTTCATCAGGAAGTAGAGAAAAAAGATCCTCTTTTTTTTGCTGAAGGAGAAATCAGGAATCCGCAACGATTGATGCGTGCTCTTGAAGTGATGATTTATACGGGAAAATCAATCCGTGAATTTCAGCAACAAAAGAAAATCACCCGCAATTTTTCAATGCTCAAAATAGGGCTGGAATTAGATTCAGACCTGTTAAAGAGAAATATTCAACATCGGGTTGATGAAATGATCGAAAAAGGATTGGCAGGGGAAGTGAGGCAATTGATAACGTATCGTGGTCTCAATGCATTACGCACGGTGGGATATACAGAATTATTTGAACACTTCGACGGAAAAATATCATTAAATGAAGCGATAGAAAAAATAAAAGCCAACACCCGGGCCTATGCTAAAAGGCAAATGACCTGGTTCAAAAAAGATAAAGAGATCACCTGGTTCGATGCGCGAAATGTAGACGATGTGAAAAAATGGGTGGAATTAAAATTAAAAATTAAAAATTAAAAATTAAAAATCAAAAATTCAAAACTCAAAAACTCAAAATTCGAAAAATCAGAATTCAAAAATGCAAAAGCTCAATTCAAAGTTCATATTTACAATGTTCAATTTTTTTTAATTTTTAATTTTTAATTTAAAACTTAAATCCAAGGGTCAATAGCACATTCCCGTTGCTTTCTTTCAAATCAGCAAACGTGTTGCTTCGCGGTGCATCGACCCGGTAAGGAAAATGAACGTCTTTATTCAGACTATGAACGTAAGTCAGGTCGAGGAAAATTCCTTTATTGCGGTAACCTAATCCACCACTCGCATTCATTCGGTGCGCTTTCAGATTTTTGTCATCATAAGGTTTGCCATAATAGGCGAAACCAAGCCTTGTCATGATGGTTTTAAATTTCAATTCTCCACCTATTCGAAAATTGAATGCACTTTTATAAATCGCCTTGATGGCGGTGTTTACATTTTTATAATAATCTGAAGACACGGTTTCATCAGCAGGAGAAAAGCGCGACGTCGCGTAAGTAGCATATTCAACATCGGCAGTGATAAATCCTTTTTGTTTTGTTACGTCTTCGGCTTCGCGGAAAACATAAGCACCACTTACCATAAATTTCCAGGGAGAAACCAGGTCGTATTTAATTTCCGGATCCTGGCCGAATGTTGTGGACTGAACACTATCGAGACCACTGGCAGGTGCAAACAACTGCTCCACATCGGTAACGAGTTTTGAAGAGGAATTGTCTTTCAATCCATACATAGTCGGTGTATGTACAGCAAAACCGAGCCGCACAAAATCAGCGGGCTTAAAAATAATACCGAGCCTCAGGTTAATCCCAATTCCTTTTGAGGAATATTGTTCCTGGTAGCTGGAGAAATTGAAGTTGTTGGAAGCGGCACCAATATCTGATTCGCGAAACACGGTAGTGCGTTCGTAATTCAGAATAGGTACACCGATGCTTCCGCCGATATATAGTTTGTCATCCATATTTCCTGCAAATCCAAACGCTACTTCGGTAATTCCTCCTTTTGTAATAATCGTGTTTTGCTGGTTTACGTTTCCTACCTTTTCTGCTCTGGATATTACTGTGCTTTCGCCGTTCGCTGAATCGATATCTACCAGATAAGTATATAAGGCCATTTTAGTTTGGAGCGAAATATCGGTGCTGTTAAGCGCATTATCTATAATCACACTATTGGGAAGTCCCGGATTGTTTTGTTTTTGTGTGGAATAATAATTAAAAAATTCATTGGCCAGAGGTTCTGTAAAGGAACTGTAAGCATTTGCTCCTTTATATACAACAGTATTATTAAAATTAGCCGTCCGGTTAACACCGATACTGAATGCTTTTGCCGCCCACCGGCTATACCGCTCGCTGTATCCCAAAACTATACCGCTCGTTCCGAAGTTGAATTTCGAGGAACGGTCACCGGCCAATTTAGATCCCAGATATTCACTTTTTCCCTTTAGAAATGAAAATCCGGGCGAGAGTACCACTTCACCTGTTTTGTACATGCCGAGGCCGGCAGGGTTTGCAAACAGCGCACTGATCTCGCCTCCCAGCGAACCCATGGCGCCGCCAATGGCTTGTTGTCTTGCAGTTCCTGATGGAACGGACCATCCGATACGGATGGCATCTTCTGGTATCTGGCCTGCAACCTGTAAAGAAATGATCATCAATAAAGGCAGGTAAAACTTCTTCAACATATATTAATATTTCGTTGGGGTAATGAAATAGAAAGGAGGAAACATAATTCAAGTGAACTCAAATTGTATTTCCTCCTCCGATAAAAGATCGTGTCAAAATGATATTAATTACCTCCCCGGCTTGGTCTGCTCACCCCTCCACTACTACCACTGCTGCTGCTTCCGCTGCTGGAAGAATTACTGCTGCTTCTTGAGGAATTGTTGGAAGAGTTATTGTTATTGCTGGTGCTCGGGGTATATGTTCTTGCAGGTCTGTCGGACGATGGCGTGGTATACGTGTCATTGTTCCTGGAACCTGAGTTAAATACTTTTCTAATCGAATTGCCCAGGGAATTTGTATTGGAACTCTGTGTTGTGGTACTAGTCGAATTATCATATCCCGGGCGAATGATACCCCTGTTCACAGATTTCATATTGGTTGTGCGGGTTGTATTATAATTCGTATTGGTGTAGCTGTTCAGACTAAAATTGCGCACTTTGTTATATACAACCGGATTTGTTTTCGGGTTGACAATGATAGTTCGTGGACAATAGGGGTTATAATTATTATTCCACATCCAATAGCTGTTGAAATAATTATTGAATGAATGATTATACGGGCTGTAAAGATTATATGAATTATAACGGTAATCATTCCAGTCGTATTCATCGAAAGCTGACCAGCGACTCCTGTTGCGGACACGCATTCTCAGCCAGCGGTCATCAGAGGGAACGTACGCATCATCATAATCGCGATAGCTTTCTGTTCGGTAGTTGTCACGATTGTTTTCTACCTGCACATAAGCATCTTTTTCTCGTGCCGGAGAATAATAAACATCATCTGGTGTCTGGCCGGCCCGGTAAGTAGTAGTACAACTTCCGAGTGCAAGTGCCGCAATGGCTAAGGGTAAAATTGTGGACTTCATGGCGATCATTTTTACTATTATGAGTGAAGTAGCTACTTTTGCGTCTTCAAATTAAAGTTACAAAGAAAAGACAGCGGGGAAGAACAAATAATTGCACGAAGATTGTTAAAGTTTCTGGAAGTAAAGCCTTCTAAGCTACTGGTTACCAGAGCCTCAAACTTCAGAAAATATTCAGAAACCTTCACCGTAAACTGCTGTCCAATACTAATAAATAATGAGCAAGGAAATAACACCGCGCAGCACTGACTATTCTCAATGGTACAATGACCTGGTCATAAAAGGTAATCTGGCAGATTATTCTGCCGTACGTGGCTGTATGGTAATTAAACCTTATGGATTTGCATTATGGGAAAATATGCGTGATACGCTTGATCGAATGTTCAAGGATACTGGCCACGTAAATGCTTACTTCCCTTTATTCGTTCCAAAAAGTTTTCTCGAAAAGGAAGAAGGGCATGCAGAAGGCTTCGCCAAAGAATGTGCGGTTGTTACACACTACCGCCTGAAAGCAGATCCCTCTAAAAAAGGGGGCTTGATGGTCGATCCTGAATCTAAACTGGAAGAAGAGTTGATCGTACGTCCGACGAGCGAAGCAATTATCTGGAACAGTTACAAAAGCTGGATTCAATCGTACAGAGATCTTCCCCTGCTCATCAACCAATGGGCAAATGTGGTACGATGGGAAATGAGGACAAGATTGTTTTTGCGAACTACCGAATTCCTTTGGCAGGAAGGTCACACAGCACACGCAAGCGCAGACGAAGCAATTGCCGAAACAAAAC
>DATLDA010000037.1:0-16394 GCA_035526135.1 Flavitalea sp. | reverse complement strand
GTGCCTTTTTTTGTAATCTGGACCATCCTAACAATTGTCGGTTGGAGCGTTCTTGGCTGGAAAATGCGCCGTCTCTCAAAGCAACTTGATAACAATCCACTGCCTGATATTGCCGCAGGCAGAAGATATATTTTTACCAATACCGTCTGGGCGTCACTTTTTATCGTGTGGTTCGCGCTTACTGTAATGTCAACTGTTCCGTGGCTTTGGTTGATGAGCATTGATGCACATTGGTATTCCACGATGTATAGTTGGTACAGCTTTGCCAGTACCTTTGTTGCGGGTATCGCATTGATCACATTGTTTGTTGTGTACCTGAAGAACAAAGGCTATCTGGAGTATACGAATGAAGAACACCTGCATGACCTGGGAAAATTCATGTTTGCTTTTTCGATATTCTGGGCATACCTGTGGTTTTCGCAATATATGTTGATCTGGTATGCAAATATTCCGGAAGAAACGACCTACTTCCAGGATCGTACCAAAGGAACTTACAGCGGTGTTTTCTGGTTAAGCTTTCTGCTGAATTTTTTGGCTCCGTTACTTATTCTGATGCGCCGCGGGTCGAAGAGAAACTATACAACAATTACAGTCATGTGTATTGTGATACTTTTTGGCCACTGGCTCGATTTCTATCAGATGGTTTTTGCCAGCACACAGAGAGAACATGTTGAAATGAACCTGTTTGATTTCGGAATCGCATTAGGCTTTGTGGGCATCATCCTTTTTGTAGTGGCTGGGCAATTGAGTAAGTATCCTTTGATTGCAAAAAATCATCCTTTCATCAAGGAAAGTATTATTCATCATACATAAACGGATTTTGTTTTAATAGGGACCAGTGTAAAATTTTTGAATAATCATGTCAACAACAGCCATTTTTTTATTATCGATACTCGCACTTGGCTTCCTGATTACATTTCAGATCGCGAAAGCCAGTGAATATGTTTCGATCCTGAAAGGAGAAAAAAAATCTTTTGAGCAAAGCAACCGGGTGAATGCTTTCCTGATGGTATTATTTCTCATTGGAAGTTTGATTGGCATTTGGCTTTGTCATCAGGCTCTTTACGGAAAGACTTTGTTGCCGATGCCTTCGGCTTCTGATCATGGTGAGAAGATCGATACCATGATGTTTATCACGATAGGAGTTTGTGGTGTTGTATTTTTCATTACACAGATTCTGTTATTCTGGTTTTCCTTTAAATACCAGTATTCAGAAAAAAGAAAAGCGTATTTCTATCCGCACAATACGAATTGGGAAATTTTGTGGACGACAATTCCCGCCATTGCATTGTGTGTACTTGTAGGTTTTGGATTGTATTACTGGTATAAGATCACTGGCGATGCTCCTCAAAATGCCATGCAGGTTGAAATTACCGGTCGTCAGTTCAACTGGATCTACCGCTACCCGGGGAAGGATAATGTTTTCGGAAAGAAATTTTACCAAAAAATCAATCCGAATGATCAGAATGAACTCGGGCTGATCTGGGAAGATAAAGCCGCACAGGATGATATCGTTACCACATCAGCCATGTATCTGGTGGTGAATGAGCCCGTTAAAATAAATATTTTTTCGAGAGATGTGATTCATGATGTTGGCCTGCCGCATTTCAGAATGAAAATGGATGCGGTGCCCGGCACACCCACGACGATGTATTTCACTCCGAAGATCACCACGGAGCAAATGAAAAAGATCACGAACAACCCGGAATTTGAATACGAAATTGCGTGTGATCAGATGTGCGGTAACAGTCATTACTCAATGAAAGGAATTGTGAAAGTTGTAACGAAGGATGAATTTGCCCTGTGGAGAGCAGGCCAGAAACCGCAATATCAATTGGTAATGGCCGGAAATAATACAACAGACAGTACAAAAACTACTACACCTAATGCAGCAGGCGATACCAGCAAAGTAGTGGCGGCGATAAAAAAATAGTGAGCAATCAAGCTGAAATGAACAGAATCAATCCGTGAAAACCCATTCAATAGAATTAAAAAATTTTTGTCATGAGCAATGAAGCAGCAATGCATGGTCATCCTGAGGTGGTAACAACTCATGAAACACACCACGACGAACATCATGTTCATCACCATAAAGAGACCTTCATCACTAAATATGTATTCAGCCAGGATCATAAAATGATCGCGAGGCAATTTCTTATTACCGGTATGGTGTGGGCTATGATCGGCGGCCTTATGTCCGTTCTGTTCCGGTTGCAAATTGGATATCCGGACCAAACGTTCCCCTGGCTGGAAGATATACTTGGCAGATGGGCGAAGGGAGGCAAGATATCAGCTGAAAATTATTATGCGCTCGTTACCATGCACGGTACCGTGTTGGTGTTCTTTGTACTGACGGGTGGATTGAGTGGAACTTTTGCCAATTTTCTTATTCCGTTGCAGATCGGCGCACGTGATATGGCCTCGCCATTTTTGAATATGCTTTCGTACTGGTTCTTTTTCATAGCGAGCGTGGTGATGCTTTCCTCTTTATTTGTACAGACAGGTCCGTTCAGCGGCGGATGGACGGCCTACCCGCCACTGAGTGCTTTGGGGGATGCATCTCCCGGTTCCAAGGTGGGAATGGATCTATGGATCACAAGCATGGCACTTTTCGTGGTATCCTCCCTCTTAGGAGGCCTTAACTATATTACCACGATTTTGAATATGCGGACAAAGGGTATGACGATGACGCGCCTGCCATTGACAATTTGGGCACTGTTGTTCACGGCTATCCTCGGGGTATTATCTTTCCCGGTTCTTCTTTCCGGTCTTATCCTCCTTTTATTCGACCGCCACGCAGGTACCAGTTTTTATCTGTCAGATATTTTTATGTCTTCCACCCAACAGGCATTACCGAATGAGGGAGGAAGCGCCATCCTGTTCCAGCATTTATTCTGGTTCCTCGGTCATCCAGAAGTGTATATCATCATCTTGCCTGCAATGGGGATGGTGTCGGAAGTTCTTAGCATCAATTCTAGGAAACCCATTTTCGGGTATATGGCCATGGTGGGTTCTCTTTTTGCCATTGCCATGCTCGCATTTCTCGTGTGGGCGCATCATATGTTTGTAAGCGGACTGAATCCTTTTCTCGGATCTGTATTTGTACTGCTTACTTTATTGATCGCAATTCCTTCCGCGATAAAAGTTTTTAACTGGCTGACGACTTTATGGAAAGGGAATATCCGGTTAACACCCGGGATGATGTTTGCAATCGGGTTTGTCAGCTTGTTTATATCAGGTGGTTTGACAGGTATTTTCCTCGGGAATTCGACGTTAGATATTCATTTACACGACACCTATTTCATTGTTGCGCATTTCCATATCGTAATGGGTGTTGCCGGTTTCTTTGGAATGTTTTGCGGAATTTATCACTGGTTCCCTAAAATGTTCGGGCGCTACCTGAACAACACGATGGCTTATATTCATTTCTGGGTGACGATAATAGGAGCTTACCTTATTTTCTGGCCTATGCACTATGCAGGACTGGCAGGTATGCCTCGCCGTTACCTTGATTATTCAAACTGGGAATCTTTCAACCAGTTCAGTGATCTCAACAAGTTTATATCAACCGTGGCGATGGTGGTGTTTGCCGTGCAGCTGATGTTTGTGTTCAATTTCTTTTATTCTATTTTCAAAGGGAGAAAAGTAACCACTCAAAATCCTTGGGGAGCTACTACACTTGAATGGACAACGCCTATTCGCGCCGGGCATGGAAACTGGCCCGGGGAAATTCCGGAAGTGCACCGCTGGGCATATGATTATAGTAAGGATGGAAGAGAGTTCATTCAACAAACAGAACCGGTGAATCCGAATGAAAGCAAGCATTAACCAGACTGATATCGTGATAGCAGATGATAGTATAAAACAAAATAGTTCTTTTACAATAGCAAGCAAGGTTCGGGACTATATGTTGCTGAGTAAATTCAGTCTCAGCTTCATGGTTGTGTTTTCTGCAGTGGTCAGTTATCTACTTGCACCTTCCATCGTGGCGTTCGACTGGTCGATGATCCTGTTATTTTTTACAGGAGGCATGTTGGTTACCGCCAGCGCAAATGCAGTGAACCAAATTGTGGAAAAGGATACGGATGCATTGATGAAACGCACGGCAAAGAGACCAATACCGTCGGGTCGTATGTCGGAAAAGGAAGCATGGACGTTTGCAATCGTTTCGCTCATTGCAGGAATCGCCATACTCGGTTTTTATTTTAATTGGCTGTCCGCAGGCATTGCACTTTTCAGCTGGTTCATGTATGCATATATGTATACGCCGTTGAAAAAAGTTAGCGCAGTTTCTGTTCTAGTGGGTGCTGTTCCGGGGGCGTTACCGTGCCTGATCGGCTGGGCGGCTGGCGACGATGCGATAACAACCGGAGGCTGGATCCTTTTCGCGATACAGTTCTTCTGGCAGTTTCCACATTTCTGGGCAATCGCATGGATTGCGCACAAAGATTATTCGAATGCCGGATTCAAGCTGATGCCTTCTGTCGAAGGACCGACGAAATATTCAGCGATACAGTCGGTAATTTATTCGCTTATTCTGGTTCCGGTCGGCATGTTGCCTTACCTGGCAGGAATGAGCGGACAAGTAAGTTTCTGGATCGTTTTGATTGCAAATATTTTTATGATATGGCAGTGCATTCGATTGTATCGAGAAATGCATTTGAAGGCCGCGAGGCGTGTGATGTTCAGTAGTTATATTTATTTACCTATCGTGCTGCTGGCATTGCTCGCAAACAAACCCGGGTAGAATTATTAGAATGATGACAGCATCGGTGAGTTCTCAAAGAAAAAAAATACATCCGCACAAATTTACTTTGTGGGTGGCGATCGGGAGCATAATCATGATGTTTGCAGGACTTACTTCGGCATACATCGTGAAAGGCAATCTTCCCGGTTGGTCCTCACTGGTTGTGCCGGTTGTTTTTTATTATTCAACTGCTGTGATGTTAGCAAGCAGTATTTCTGTTCAGGGTGCATTGAAAGCTTTTAAAGAGCGTAACATGCGCCAATACAGGTTGCTGATCACAATAACAGCAATACTTGGCGTGTTATTCATGGCCTTGCAATATGTTGGATTTCGTACACTGTGGAATTCGGGTATCAGCTGGAAAGGATCAGGACCCGGACAGTTCTTGTATATTATTTTCGGATTACATGCGTTGCATGTACTGGGCGGAGTAATTGCTTTACTCATTATGTTTATCAAAGCTTACAGCGCGAAATTCAGGAACTACAATCCGGTTTCGGTTGAATTGATCAGTACGTATTGGCATTTCGTTGACCTGTTGTGGTTGTACTTATTTATTTTTTTCCTGATCACCACTTGAAAAGGAAAAACAAATAAATGTTCTTAAAAAAATATTATGGCACAAACAGTACCAGTTGGACAAAGATGGTGGACAGGCGGAAAGAGCCCGTTCAATGTAGAGTATGGTAAATTGATGATGTGGTATTTTCTTATGAGCGATGCGTTTACGTTTGGCGCGTTCCTGATTTCCTATGGGACTATTCGTTTTTCCAGCAATGCATGGCCTGATCCGAATAAAGTATTTTCCTCTTTTCCCTTCCTTGGGCATACACACTTACCGCTGGTATTTGTAAGTCTTATGACTTTCATCCTCATCATGAGTTCAGTAACTATGGTACTTGCCGTTGCTTCTGGTCATGCAAAAGACAGAAACGGCGTAGTAAAATGGATGTTCTGGACAATCATCGGCGGTATCGCATTCTTAAGTTGTCAGGCGTGGGAATGGACACACTTATATCATCAGGATGCATGGTGGGGCCGCAATCCTTTTACGAATTACGATGGAACTATGGCATCCACGAACTTTACCAACTTCTTTTTTACCATTACGGGGTTTCATGGCTTTCATGTTTTCTCGGGTGTTATTATTAATATCATTATGCTGATAATGGCATGGAGAGGAGATTTCGATAGGAAGGGACATTATCTTATGATTGAAAAAGCAGGGCTTTACTGGCACTTTGTCGACCTGGTCTGGGTATTTGTATTTACCTGTTTTTATCTATTTTAGTAAAAGGAATCAATAGAATTGTATGGCAAACCTGGAAACGACACATCACGCACATGGAGAAAAGCACAGCTTCGATACAAAAGCGATCTGGCGTACTTTCTGGATCCTGCTGATCATCACCTGTATCGAATTGATCATCGGGATGTTTATTGCTCCACGGTTTCCTCACGAAAAGAAAGTATGGTTCAACATGCTTTATATCATTTTTACCGGCGCTAAAGCTTTCTATATCATTGCAGAATTCATGCACCTCCGGCATGAAATAAAAAACATGATACTGACGATCGCCGTACCTGCACTTTTATTTCTCTGGTTCATTGCCGCCTTTTTATGGGAAGGGAATTCTTTCAGGAACCTTCGAAATGAGCTCGCACCACACGATTCAAAGAGGACTGAAGAAAGAGCCGATCATCCAAAAGAAGGGCAGCATAATGTCGACCCCGATAAAGTCAATTGATTCCTTACTTTCCTTCCTGAACTATTAGACTATTCTGGTGAACTGCAATGCGGTAACTTTGCCGTTCTAAATTATTCATTTGAGTAAGAAAGCTTTATTGGCCCTCAGCCTGGCTGTATTGTTACCTGTTGTGAGTTATTTGCTGGTGAAAAGTTATAGCAACGATGCTATACGAATGCCGCCCCGGTTCTATGCAGATTCCATTTCCAATAAAGTTGTGAATGGTAAACAAGTGTCCGATACTATCTGGCATCGCACAAAAAACATTCAACTGGTGAATCAGTTGGGTGAGCAGGTATCGTTCGATGACTTAGGGGGAAAGATATTGGTGGTAGATTTTTTCTTTACTCACTGCGGATTGATTTGCCCGCAATTGACCAAAAACATGAAAGGTTTGCAGGATGCATTGAAGCTTCGGGATATACGACGACTCGTGGATACTCCTTTCGTACGTTTTCTTTCTATCAGTATCGATCCGGATCGTGATTCTGTACCTGTTTTGAAAGCATATAGCGATAAAAATGGTGTCAATCCTGATATCTGGTGGCTACTCACCGGCCCTAAAAAAGACATTTATGATTTTTCTCTCAATGAAATGAAGCTTGCGCTTCAGGATACAACGGTCACTTCCGAATTTATACATTCTAACAGGTTTGTGTTATTGGATCGCGAGCGTGTGATAAGAGGATATTATAATGGCCTGGACACAATATCACTTTCGAGGCTGGCGGAAGATCTTACGATTCTGATGCTTGAAAAGGATAAAAAGAAAAAACGTTCCTTCTTTTAGAAAAAAACCAGGAGAAAGAACATCTATTCAATTTTAATCAGCGGCTTCCATGAATCGTCTGCAACCTGTTATTAACAAGAATGATAGAAATGCACGCATCCTTATTTTATTAAGTTCTTCGATGGTATTTCTTGCAATTGTAGTATTGTCGCGTACAAAATGGAATGTTGACCTCGGTTTTGATGTTCACCTTTTTGCGCGGATCAACGCTGTGATCAATACAATCGTGAGCTTATTGCTGATTACAGGTTTGATTTCCATAAAAAACCAGCGGTATCTGTTACATAAGAGAGTGATGCTGATGGCCATGTTTTTTTCGACGCTCTTCCTCTTATCGTATATCTGCCACCACCTTTTTGCCGGTGAAACAAAATATGGCGGTACCGGAAACCTGAAATATGTTTATTATACTCTTCTCATTACGCACATCCTGCTGGCAGCAATAATTTTACCTTTTATTCTTTTTACCACTTACCGTGCGCTGACCGGTGAATGGGTTAAGCATCGCAAACTGGCAAAGATCACCTGGCCGGTGTGGTTATATGTTTCTGTCTCAGGAGTGTTAGTGTATCTGATGATCAGTCCTTTTTATAATTAACAATTAGTAATTAATAATTAATAATTTTTGAACCGTGAAAACTCGAATAATAACGGTTGAATTTATAGTATACAGTAAAAAAAGGAAATCGATAAAAGTGCTGATAATTATTAATTGCTAATTATTAATTTCTTCATACCTCTCCCGGTTCCCAAAACAACTTTTTAAATTCAACAACTTTATCGTCTTTCACTGTTATGCCTTCTGCTTCCAAATGTTCCTGCATGGCAGTTGGTGTGCTAAAATGGTTTTTACCGGTAAGAAGACCTAACCGATTCACCACCCGATGGGCAGGTACGGGTGGTCGTACCTTATGCGCGCTGTTCATGGCCCATCCCACCATGCGGGATGACATTTTTGTACCAAGCGCAGCGGCAATAGCACCATAACTGGTTACACGACCGCGTGGTATTTGCCGGGCTACTTCGAACACAAGTTCAAAAAAAGTGCTGTCGTATTTCCCGGAAGGTCTTACCGATTTCAGCGTGGCCGCCCTCCGCTCAGGACCTTTTGTTTTCTTCATGACTTTTAATCAATATTGATTTGCGCGGTTCCGGCACATTGATGTACATGTAAGGACAATGGAAACATCCGTTGCCGCAACAGAATCCCTTTTCAAGATGGTATTTTTCAGTAAGCACCATTAAACCCGCTTCATTATAATAAAAATCAATTCCTTCAGACAGTTGCTTCTTCACGCACAAGTTGTTTTAGTTCTTTGTCTTTATTTTCATCAAGCGAATTTGTCAGTGAAAAACGAAGATAATGAACACGTTCGCTTCTTGCGATATCGAGTTGTTCATAATGAGTTTGTATCATCAGCACCTGCTCAGATTTCCCTTGTTCATGGACGTTAGAAAGGTCCTCGATAAGGGGCAGGTTATACAATTCGATGACGGATTTTGTAAACGCATACAGGTCGGGAGAATCAGTCTTTACGTGGATACTTCCGTTTTCCTCCAAAACATTTTTATATAATCGCAGGAACCGCGGATGTGTGAGACGCTTTTTTGCTTTTGACTGACGGAGCTGCGGATCAGGAAAAGTCAACCAGATCTCTGCTACTTCACCAGGTAAAAAATAATCCGTTAGTTTTTCAATCTGAGAGCGGAGAAAGACAACATTGGATAAATTCTCCTTCAACGCTTTTTTCGCGCCAACCCACATGCGGTTACTTTTCAGATCAATTCCAATGAAATTTTTCCGGGGGAATATTCGACCCATTCCGGTAGCATATTCACCTTTTCCACATGCAAGCTCCAGAATGATCGGGTGATCATTGTTAAAGTATTCACACCATTTGCCTGCCATTCCTTCGGGGTATTCAAAGAAATTAGGAAAGGTTCTGATTTCAGAAAATCTTCGAAGCTTTTTTTGACCCATGCGTTCAAAAATACTTCATCCGGCTTTAATTAAACGAGGTGGATATAACTTGCGATCTTCTGCACCAATTGGCTGTAATTAAAGATGAAACCAATGCAACCACATGTAAATCAAGATGTTGTTGGAAGACTTTCGACCAATGGCTCATCGCTGAACGGGGGTCATTTGGCCCATCATTTTCAATACTCATCGAACTTATTCGAAAGCAGCGATCCGGTATGATAAATTTGTATTGTAATGTAAGAGCACAGTATGGCCATTTCGAAAAGACAAATTGTACAGCTGACTGTAACAATTATTGTAGTAGCGGTTATGATTCTGTGTTACCTGGGAATTGTGCTTTACGTCGAGTGATTATCACTCAGCAACCTCGCTTGTTTTCATGTACAGATAGTAGGTATTCAGATCTAGCCCTTCCGAGTTTTCGGGAGGGTTTTTTTATTGCTCGTTAACACTTGATGGCATTGTTTTTTATATGTCTAATTGAAACAAATAAATAAACAACTATGAAAAGATTCATTAGTATCGCGTTCATGACATTTTTCCTGGGGATTGTTTCAATCGGGTATGCACAGGATAAGGATAGCGAAGTAAAAAAAGATGTAAAAAAAGGCACCAATGCAATAAAGAAAGGCGCAAGAAAAGTTGGAAATAAAACTGCTGAAGTCGCGTCGAAAGGAAAGGCCCGTGTCACCGATGCCAAACACAAAGATAAAGTTGGCCCAAATAATGAAACGATTTACATTGACAACCATTCCAAATATTATTGGGTGGATGACAAAGGTCATCGTCATTATGTAACAAAATCGGAATTGAAAGATAAACCGAATAACAAATAACAATTCCTGGAATTTTATAATAAGACCTTCACATTCATTGTGAAGGTTTTTTTGTTTTTTAAAATAAATTTTAGTCGCACCAATGCAATCGTTCCGGCTTTAATAACCCAGTGAGGGTTATGCACAAATCAAAGTAACTGAAATCATAAAGCAGATGGTAGCGGATTGAAAATACTATGGATTCTGTTTGCAATAGAAGTATGAGCAATTTACGGTCGTTGATTTTTGGAAACAGTGAAACAGCAGATCGACGCAGCGCCTGAGCCGTCGTCAAGTATAAAATCATGAAGAAATTGATGCTTCAATTTGGACAGACCCTGCTCTTGCGAGCAGGGTTTTTTTATTTACGGGTTGACATTTAAAGTTATTATTAGATTTAATTTACCAGGTATTTGGACGGGAGGACAGTTACTTACCCTTTGATAAGAATCATTCAAATAAGGGTATGCATAAAATGATATATTTATTTTCTGTTTGCCGAGCGCTAAAAAAGATCAGTAAAGAAAGTTGAACAACAAAAGTAAAGATCGTATGCTCGATATCGTTATTGAAGCCCGTGACGCCGCTATCAGTCAGTCCATGAAAGTGAAACGAATTCTTCCCTTCCGGATGCGGCGAATGGTAGGACCTTTTATTTTTATGGATCATGCCGGCCCGGTTATAAATATGCCTTCGCAACCTTCCTCCCTGGATGTGTTACCGCATCCGCATATTGGGCTTTCAACAGTAAGTTATCTTTTTGGCGGGCAGGTAACACATCGTGATAGCCTGGGTGTTCAGCAGATTATCCGACCGGGC
Source organism: Flavitalea sp. (assembly GCA_035526135.1). GTDB lineage: Bacteria > Bacteroidota > Bacteroidia > Chitinophagales > Chitinophagaceae > Flavitalea. Next base: position 5,491 of record DATLDA010000037.1, on the reverse strand, counting down.
GAAGTGAATTGGATGACTGCCGGTAAAGGCATTGCTCATTCTGAAAGATTTGAAGATCCGTCTGCACTTGCTGGTGGGGAATTGGAAATGATACAAACCTGGGTAGCACTTCCTGAAAGCGATGAAGAGTCGAATCCGTCATTCGATAATTACAAACCGGATCAGCTACCCGTATTTACAGAGAAAGGTCTATGGATGCGACTGATTGCAGGGAACGCTTACGGACTTCGTAATGATGTAAAAACAAACTCACCTTTATTTTATTTGCATGTACTACTTCAGGAAGGTGCCCTATTTGCTCTTCCGGAAGAACATGCCGAGCGAGGTTTATACATCGTAAAAGGGAGTGTCGAAATAACAGGAAATAAGTATCATCAGGGACAAATGCTTGTATTCAATAAAGGCGTTGACCCACGGATCGTGGCTAAGGAAAACACCACCATGATGCTTTTAGGAGGTGAACCTTTGGGTGAAAGATTTATCTGGTGGAATTTTGTTTCTTCTCGCAAGGAACGGATTGAACAAGCCAAAGAAGACTGGAAACAGGGCCGCATTATACTACCACCTACAGACAACAAAGAATTTATTCCACTTCCGGAAGACAAATCGCATCCTGCAGGTAGTGCGCCAAAACCAGAGCCACTTTCGTAAAGCTATTTTTTAAAGGGCGATTCCAATATGAAAAGTAATGTGCGGTTAGTACATCTACCGTGGGTTTGATTTACTCCAAAACACCCTGACAAAGTCTCAAACACACCCTGTAGATAATCATCGTCCTGCGGATATTTGTAGAACATAAATTTTAAACATATGTCAACGACAAGAAAAATTAAAATCACATTTTGGTCTGCTACGGTGATCATCTTTCTGTTTGAAGGCGTGATGCCTGCTCTTACTTCAAATACAGATCTCGCAAAAGAGGGCATCAGACATTTAGGATACCCGGATTACTTCAGAGTCATGTTAACAATATTCAAAGTACTCGGGGCCTTCACTCTCATCCTTTCATCTGTTCCACAGAAGGTAAAGGAATGGGCGTATGCAGGTTTTGGTATTACAATGATTGCAGCATTCGTTAGTCATTGGGTTGTAGATGGCCCGAGTGGGCAAACATTTTTTCCACTCATCATGTTTGCAATTCTTGCTACGTCTTATATTTTTTATGGAAAACTAAAAAGGATTCAACAAACTTCCTCAACATCAATCAAGCCATCAGTAAAGGATCCGGTATTACAAGCCGGATAGAAAGTTTGCTTTCCCTCTGTAACTTTGAAATGAAATGTATCAATGTAACCAGTGACTTACATATTTAGTTGAATCAGATTGCCTGAGACTGTCGATGTAGTGCGACACGTCAGGCTTTTCTGATTTGAGGTAATGACTGAAAAACTGCAAAGTAAGCTCACTGATATTCGGATGAAAAGTATCATTGATCTTTGCCAATGATCGATTCCCCGGCGCGACTAAAGAATTCCAATTTTAGTAGAATCAACAAATGCTACGCAAGCTATCTTTGAGAAAGAAGAAATAGCGTTGGATGATTTCAAAGAATTTATCAGAGTATGGTAAAGTAAATAAATGAAATGTGCGGGAATCATGCGGGTAAAAATTTTAGTTAAACGGATGTCCGGTGAATATGAAAAAGCGTTTATCTGATATACCAGTATCTGTACTTGATCTTGCAACAATTGTAGAAGGAGATACTTCTCCTGCAGAAGCTTTTAATCGAAGTGTTGCGTTAGCGAAACATGCTGAGCAAAATGGGTATAAACGGTATTGGTTTGCCGAGCATCATAATATGGAAAGCGTGGCATCTGCTGCAACATCTGTACTGATCGGACATGTTGCAGGTAAAACGTTGCGAATCCGAATCGGATCCGGCGGTGTAATGTTGCCTAATCATGCACCACTTGTAATTGCTGAACATTACGGTACCCTGGCTCTATTATACCCTGATCGAATTGATTTAGGTATTGGGAGAGCACCCGGAACAGATCCGCTGACTTCACATGCTTTAAGAAGAACAATGAATGGGAATATTAATGACTTTCCCAATGACGTTGTTGAATTATTAAATTACCTGGGTCCGCGGGAGGAAACGAAAAAAGTTAAAGCTATACCGGGGGAAGGCACCAGGGTTCCGGTATGGCTACTTGGATCCAGTACATATAGCGCGCAGCTCGCAGGAATGCTGGGATTACCATTTGCCTTTGCTTCTCATTTTGCTCCTGCGCAATTACACGATGCTTTACTTATTTATAATACACATTTTAAGCCATCTGATTTTTTAAAAACTCCTTATACGATGGCATGTATAAATGTGATTGCCGCAGATACTGATGAAAATGCTGAACATCTGGCGACTTCCTTTTATCAACTTGCACTTGGGCTGTTCCGCAATAATCGGAGGCCGCTTCCACAACCTGTCACTTCAATGCAGGATATATGGACACCCCAGGAAGAACGTGGTGTAAAACAAATGACTACTTATTCATTTGTCGGCACTACCGAAACCGTTGCGCACTCGTTACAAAATTTCGTTGATAAAACGCAGGTGGATGAAATCATGGTTGCCTCACATCTTTACAGCCTGGAAGCGAGAAAAAAATCCCTTGAATTAATAGCTCCTTTGTTTTTGACCGCCGCAAAATAACTGCCACGCACGGATCAGTGTATTTGCATTATACGTTTTATGTAAAATAAAAAACCCTTTAATTCTCTTATTTAGAAAACTAAAGGGTTTGTAGCTGTAGAGGGAGGACTCGAACCTCCACGAGGCGGTTAGCTGCAGCACAATGATTAGTGGTGGTCAACCCCAGTCGAACCTGGTTTTAGCCAGATGCGGCATTATACTGCGTTTATCCCGTGACCCTCACCCCCGAGACAAGAGGGCATGTCTGCCAAATTTCATCACTCCACAGTGTCTGAAGAACTATTTCAATGCAATATTAGGCAAAACCCGACATTCATTGCAAATATTTCAAGAAAAAAGTCAAAACTTTAGCTGTAATTCAATTAATTAGCCTTAATATTGAATATTGTCTAATCTATATACTCAAAATGGGGGCTAAATTAAATCTTGACAAACTGGACCTGCGGATCATCCATGAGATGATGGAGAGCGCCGAGGTTTCCTATGCAGATCTCGGAAAGAAATTATTTGTATCCGGCGGAACAATCCATGTGCGCATAAAAAAACTCCAGGAGGCCGGCATTGTGAAAGGTACCAAATTTAATGTGGACTTAAAGCAACTCGGATATGATGTCATCGCTTTTATCGGTATCTACCTTGAGAAAAGTTCGATGTACGATTCGGTTGCAAAAGAGTTGCACAAAATTCCACAGATCGTACGATTGAATTATACCACCGGCAACTATAGCATGTTTGCAGAAGTGATCTGTAAAGACATAGGTGAGCTTCGCTTCGTACTCCACGATGAACTCCAGAAAATAAAGGGCATTGAAAGAACAGAAACGTTTATTTCCCTGGAAGAAAGTCTGAGCCGTAACGCACAGGTATATTCCGGAACTGAAAAATGATGGAGCATTTGCCCGCCTGTTATTATATAAATGAACAGACTACCGTAGTCTTAAGAAAACCGTATTATAAATTCCAACATTTTACAGTCTCCTGCCGTGTTTCCACGTTTTAGTGTTATTTTGAGAGACAATATCAGGACGTACACAATGAATAAAAGAAAGAGTTTTTTGCTGGCGTTGACCGTACTTATCATCCTGGGTATCATGCCCAACTGTAAGAAGAAAAAAGACGATACGTGCTCCAGCCAGCCCGCAATAGTCGCGACGACCTCTCCTGCTGTAAATACTGTAGAGGCTCCCGGGCCGGGACCTACTTTTGCTCTTCGCGTTACGATTACTTCCACCCTGCCATCCGGCGGCGTAACGATCGAAGTAAAAGCAAGACCGGAAGCTTCGGCCACCACTTTTTATTCCGAGTCTAAAACTGCCACTACTTCGGTTACAGATTTTACCATTACCAATACGCCACAAAACGTCCCGAGTATCGTGGAGATTACCATCACTTCAAAAAGTTGTAGTTCGAATAAATGGACAGGCAGCTATCGATACTCGAGGAAATAAAACAGCTGTCAGCTGTAAGCAATCAGCAATCCCACCATGCCTTGTTTTCTTTAAGGGTAATTGTAAAAATAAGGGAGCAATAAAAACTGGTGAATCACAGCTAAATCTGAAATCGTAAATCTAAAATCTGCAATTACTAATCACTCTTTCACCTGCAGCGCATCCCTCAATCCATTTCCCAGCATATTAAAAGCTAATACAAGCACCATAATGGCGAAGCCCGGTGCAAGTGCAAGCATCGGATTGTGGGTAATGATAAAATTATAATTCTCTTTGATCATTAATCCCCAACTGGGTTGAGGAGGTTGCACGCCTACCCCAAGGAAGCTCAGACCCGCTTCAATTACAATGGCCGCGGCAAAGTTTGATGCCGCCACCACCATTACCGGACCCAAAACATTTGGTAGCACATGTCGTGTTATGATCCGGAAATTAGAAAAACCAAGGGCACGCGCTGCTTCCACATATTCCAACTCGCGTATGCTTAGAACCTGTCCCCGGATAATTCGCGCAACATTGACCCACATTGTCAAACCGATTGCAATAAATATTTGCCAGAAACCTTTTCCCAACAAAAGTGTGATCGCAAATACAAGTAACAAAGTAGGGATACTCCAAATCACATTGATCAACCACATCACAAGATCGTCTGTACGGCCCCGAAAATATCCTGCTATAGAACCCAAAAACATACCGATCACAAGCGAAATAATTACGGTGATCAATCCCACAGCAAGGCTCACGCGCACGCCAATGATCAATCGGCTGAGAATATCCCTGCCATATTTATCAGTACCAAGCCAGAATCTTATCTCCTCGATTTTATAAGGTAACTCCGAACCTGTTTTTTTGATCAGGTAAGTCACCGTTTCTTCCACATCTTCATCAATATATTTCTGAACTGTGATACTCGTTTTACCGACTGCATATCTGTTGATAGGAACATATTGGTAACGGTCTTCTTCACCCGAAATAAGTTTCGACAAAAAATTACCGCGGGTAATGAGACCCGTACGTGGAATTAAAATGAAAAGCTGTGTATTGCCCGGTTTTTTTCCACCGATTTCCACAATCATCCGGTTTGCATTCGGACTGTTATCGGGAGCAAGAACATATCCGAAAACTGCAGTCAATATCGCGAGAGCAATCACAACAATGCCGGCAATCGCCCCCTTATTTTTTTTCAGCCTTCGCCATGTATTCCTTTTTTCAGACTGCATGTTGAATTAAATTCGTCGGTTCATTTTTTCAACTTTCTTCCTTTCCAATCGAATTCTCCAAATTTACCAAAGAACCCCGCCATCACTGTGTAAGCAATATGAACCGGTTGAAAAAAAGGAAAATATTTTAACAGGGCCTGTTGATTGAAGAAAACAGCGACAGTTTGAAC
>DATLDA010000035.1:0-7060 GCA_035526135.1 Flavitalea sp. | reverse complement strand
CGCTTCGCGGGATTTGCCTTTCATGGCAACCCATGCATCATATTTTGCCCGGGCCACAAAATCAAACGGGTTCGACGGCGGACCATTTTCCTGATCTCCTTCGATCGATTGTTTATAGAGCGCATACAGTTGCAGTAAAGTATCATTGCTGGGCCTGATGTTCAGATCCTTACTGTCGGCTACGGCATTATCAAATTGTTGTTTCAGGTCCATATCCCATTTTGCAGCGAATGTAAGGGATTTCAAATTTATTCATTTCAGGAAATACTGTTTTTATATGGGGAAAATGCGAAGAAAGACGATCGATTGTAGTTCATGACCGCGGATATAGAAAATTTTAGATTTTAGATTTACGATTTTAGATTTGAAAGATTTCACAGATTATCCAACGAATAATATAGTACAGTACTATGGTACCCTAATTCAATCTAAAATCTAAAAATCTGAAATCTGCAATCAACGTAGGGTCCATGGTTAATCGTCAGTGTTCTGTGGTCGTTTCTTCGCCTAAATCAAGTACTTTCGCAGCCCAAATAGAAGGTAGCCAGGAAATGAAGAACATCAGGAATTTTTGCATTATCGCGCATATAGACCACGGAAAAAGTACACTTGCAGACAGACTACTTGAGATCACAAAAACCATCGGCGAAAGGGATATGATGGACCAGGTATTAGATGATATGGACCTGGAAAGAGAAAAAGGTATCACCATCAAAAGCCACGCAATTCAGATTAATTATAACCGCGACGGTGAAGAATATGTTTTGAACCTGATCGATACGCCTGGTCATGTGGATTTCAGCTATGAAGTCAGTCGGGCACTGGCAGCTTGTGAAGGTTGCCTTTTACTGGTGGATGCTACGCAGGGGATTCAAGCCCAAACCATTTCCAACTTGTATCTCGCTATTGATAACGATCTGGAGATTATTCCCGTAATCAATAAGATCGATATGGATGGTGCGATGATCGATGAAGTACAGGAACAGATTATTGAATTGATCGGCTGCAAACCTGAAGAAATTTTGCTGGCAAGCGGCCGGACAGGTCAGGGGGTGGACGAAATCCTGAAAGCCATAACGGAAAGAATTCCGGCTCCTTCCGGCAATGAAGATGAACCACTCCAGGCACTCATATTTGACAGCGTCTATAATTCTTTTCGGGGGATCATTGTTTATTACCGGATCATGAACGGAAGTATCAGAAAAGGAGAGAAAGTAAAATTTGTATCTACGGATCAGGAATATGATGCAGATGAAGTGGGAATTTTAAAACTAACCCTGGAACCAAAAGCCGCAGTGAAAACCGGCGATGTGGGATATATTATCACTGGTATCAAAAATGCCAAGGAAGTAAGGGTCGGCGATACAATTACTGTTGCCACAAATCCGAATCCTCAAATGATCCAGGGTTTTCAGGAAGTAAAGCCAATGGTATTTGCAGGCATCTTTCCTATTGATACAGATGAATTCGGAGAATTGAGAGAATGCATGGATAAGTTGCAATTGAACGATGCTTCTCTTACCTATGAATTGGAAACGTCGCAGGCGCTTGGCTTTGGTTTCCGGTGTGGATTTCTCGGATTGCTTCATATGGAAATCATCCAGGAAAGATTAGAACGTGAGTTCAATCAAACCGTCATTACAACAGTACCGAACGTAAGTTTTGTGGCTTATACAACACGGGGTGCAAAGGTGGTGGTAAACAATCCAACTGAGATGCCGGATCCTACCCATCTCGACCGCATTGAAGAACCTTTTATCAAAGCGCAGATCATTACAAAACCGGAATATATCGGAAACATTATGACCCTCTGCCTTGGGAAAAGAGGGATTCTTATCAACCAGAGTTACCTCATGACCACACGGGTTGAACTGATGTTTGAAATGCCGTTGACGGAAATTGTATTTGATTTTTATGATAAATTAAAAAGCCAGACGCGCGGATATGCCTCCTTCGATTATCATCCAATAGGATATAGGGAAAGTGATATTATAAAAATGGATATCCTGCTCAATGGAGATAAAGTGGATGCATTGAGTGCGCTTATACATCGTGGAAGGGCGCAGGAATTTGGGCGGAAATTGTGTGAGAAATTGAAAGAACTTGTGCCACGACAACAATTTCAGATCGCTATCCAGGCGGCGATAGGTGCGAAAGTGATCGCACGGGAAACAATTTCTGCGATGCGGAAAGATGTTACAGCAAAATGTTATGGTGGTGACATCAGCCGGAAACGAAAGCTCCTCGAAAAACAAAAAGAAGGAAAGAAAAGGATGCGCCAGATCGGTAATGTGGAAGTACCACAGGAAGCATTTCTTGCCGTGTTGAAACTGGATGAATAAAATCGTAGATTTCTGAGCTAAACGGTGTCACATGCGAACGCCTCTACAGAAAAGTGAAGAGATCTTACTCGTAACCAAAAAAAGCTGGATCACCCTGATCGGCCCCGCCCTGGTAGCATTAATGGGACTGGTTGCCGGATATTTTATTGATATGGGGGGATGGGGTTTGGTTGTGTGGATACCATCGGTATGTTATTTTTTATATTGTCTGTGGAAATGGAATGTTGATATCTGGGTAGTGACCAACTGCCGGGTGATTGATGAATCCGGTCTGATCAATCATTATGCAAAGGAAAGCCCGCTGGATAAGATCAACAACGTTTCCTATGATCAGCACTTTATAGGAAGGATATTCAATTATGGCCATGTTGAAATCCAGACTGCAGCGGAGATTGGTGCCACCGATTATCACCATGTCCACAATCCGCGCAAATTAAAAGATACGATCACGTCATCTCAGTCTGATTACAAGCAATCGCAGTTCAATCACCAGGCCATTCAGATGGCCAACGCAATCGGTATACAGCAGGGTAAGGGAGGTCAATCACATTATCTGGCAGCAGAGCTGGAAAAATTGTATGACCTGAAACAAAAAGGGATTCTGAGCGAGGACGAATACCAGCGGGCAAAAAATAAATTATTGAACAATTAAGTCCCCGGCTTTGAATGTAAGAAAATTCAAACCAGCCATCTGGCTGTATAATCTTTTTCATTACAGGCGCCTCCTTCATAACAAGCGTGCTTATGCGCAATATCACTTGCATAAGCCGCTGATCGCCTCCCTCTCAAGTAAGGACTTTCCGGATACATCATCTCAGGCATGGTTAGATATTCATGATGCAGAAATAGTTGCCCAACAGAAAAAAGGTTTCTATGAATTTCCACAAATGCTACAGAATGAAATCTCCGGCTGGAGCAGGAATGGATTTCTCGTGCTGCCCGGTTTTCTTGATACTGCGACATGCAACAGTATTACAAGGGAAATTGATCATCTGCTTTCAACTAAAAAAATTCAGTATGCTCAGGAAAATAAGATCATGTTTGCAAACAGGTGCTCCCGCCTGATTGATCAGGTAACGCAGAACCCATTACTGAAAAAAGTCCTTTCATTTATTCTCGATAAGGATGTGGTTCCGTTTCAGACGATCAACTTCATAAAAGGGAGTGAACAAAGAGCGCATTCGGACAGCATTCACATGACAACCTATCCTTTGGGTTATCTGATTGCGGCCTGGATCGCGCTGGAAGATGTCGATGCTGACAACGGGCCATTATTTTATTATCCGGGAAGTCACAAGCTTCCCTATATGATGAATGAGAGTTTCAATGAGGGTGAAAATTTTTTACGGGTCGGGAAGAAAGATTACAGGGATTACGAAGACATGATTGAATTGCAGATTGGAGAACTTGGATTAAAAAAAGTTGAATTGCATGTGAAAAAAGGCGATGTTTTTGTGTGGCACGCTAACTTACTTCATGGTGGTTCTCCCATCCTGGATACGAATCGAACCAGGAAGAGCATGGTAATTCACTATTTTGCAAAGGATGTAATTAAATATCATGAGATTACGGAACGTCCTTCACTTTTAGAAGAAAGGCATTGAATTTTAAAACGCTTGCATGAATCAGGTCCGCACTTCGAAGAAAAAAAATATTGTTTATACACTTGTTTCAATTTTTCTGTTATTTCTAATAATTGAAATCATTCTGAGTATTTTCTTTTTTCACAAATACAGTGATGAAAAGCTTGCAACAATAGAAGCACTGAAGCTTGGAAAGCGTTTATTACAACAAAAACCAAACTCGATTAATGTAAAGAACCAGCAATTGGTACGACCGACAGCAAACGAAGAAACAAACAAAGGGATAGCAACAGAAATTCACGCAAGCAACAAGTTCAGGTATACACCATGGATTGAATTTTCGAACATTGATTACACCGGCAAGTATGTGAATATCCAAAACGGGATGCGCAGTACAGTGCCAGACCATATCTTTCCATCCGGTTCAAAAGATACAATAGACATTTATTTTTTCGGTGGTTCTACAATGTTTGGTTTTAATGTTTCAGATGAAGAAACCCTGCCTTCACAATTTGTGAGGCTATATCAGCAACAATATCCTACCGGGAAAAGTATTCGGGTTCAAAACTTCGGAACGCCTACTTATTACAGTTATCAGGAACTGATGCAATATGCGCAGCTCATATTTAAAGGACATCGTCCGGATGTTGTGGTATTTCTGGACGGAGTGAATGATTTCTGGTTTGTGAGGGCATCGTATTATAATCAATCTTATTTTTCATTTGTCCCACGCCAGGTATTTGATGAAAATCTTTTGAACGGTGGAAAATTCCAGTTCCGTGATTCTTCGCAATTCATGTACCGCGATCCCGTTGGTATTTCCAAGAAGGCGGTAGATTCAATGCTTGTTCTGAATTATTTCAGTAATCTGCGCAACATGGAAATGCTTGCAGGGATAACAGGCGCCACTCCATTCTTTTTTTGTCAGCCGGTTCCCTTTTACAAATATCCGAATCAACAAAAGGACCCGATCTGCTTCCATGATCAGCATACACGATATGATGTAATTTATCCTGAAATAGAAAAAAATCAGGACCGCATTAAAAATTTTACTTTTTTGGGGAATATGCTGACGCAGGAGAAAGGATATCCATTTGTTGACGGGCTGCATTATTCACCTGCATTTACAGGGAAAATTTCTCAGGCAATTCTGGATAAAGTAGGGAAGGAAATAAATACAATTAAGAATTAACAATTCATAATTAATTACAGAAATCTTAGGTATATATAAAACTGATCAACGGATTTTTTGCAAAGCGTATCCTTGATTTTGCCGGGAAAATGTCTGGAATAAAAAAGCAAGCGAGGAGTACCAGCAAAGGTCCTGTCAGATAAGCCGCCGTATCGCCCCAGATGCAGATAAGGGTATTCACTTTTGCGTCGGACGGATCATTAATTTGATATCTCACAGCAATTTTTTCGCCCGGTTTAGTATCAACTGGTATATTCCCATTGAATGAAATTATTTCTTTGCCCGCATTGAATCGGATAACGGGATAGGTTGACACGCCCAAAACAGATCCCAGGTTGCCATGCCCGGTAAACCATATCATCCCGGTAGCTTTCCGGGAATTTGCCAGCCACCAAATTTTATTCCCGGTAAACAAAAGAAGCAAGAGAGCAAATAACAGGAGAAAGAATTGGTTCTTGTTGAAAGACATTAAAAATTGAAAATTAAAAATTCAAAAACAAAGCGAATGAAGTAAAAGGAAATAAGAATAAATATGAATGAAATAATATGAATAAAATAAAACGAATGAAATAAAATAAATTAAAAAAAAATTAAATTAAAAATGCAACCGGCGATGTGGTTATATAAGTTTTTTAATTTTTAATTTTTCATTTACAATTCACCCTTTCGTCTTTTTCTTCGCAGGTGTTTTTTTAGCTGGTGGTTTTTTTTCATTGGCCTTGTCAATGTTCTTTTGGGAAGCTTCTTCCAGTTTTTTTTCATCTGTATTTCCCTGCTCATCTTTTATAGTTGCTTCCTGCGGAAATCCTCCATCCTGTAATTTAAAATCAAACACTTTGTTTACGTGCACCCATTGGCCATTCTTCCATTTGAATCCTTCAAAGTCCCCGTCCGGGATATAGGTATTTTTCTTTGCCGGTTCATCTGTTTCGGAGATCAGATGGTCCACAATGATCATATCCATTTCGGGATTGTAGTTGAAAGTTGTATTTGCTTCTTTTTTATATTCAATATGAAAACGTGCTTTAACCGGCCCCGGAACAGAATCTTCTTTAAATGAAATAAAGGGTCCTCCAAAAACTGGTTCTCCCTTGTTATTAAATGTGAGCACTTCCATCCATTTTTTGTTACTACTTATGGTGAAATCATCGAAACCGAGGAGTGTATAGTATTTTTTATTGTTGTATTCTTTTTCTATCAGCCGGTAGTAAATAGCGCCTATCCACCGATCCCGTTCCCTTACAGAATCTTCCGGCTTTCCGGTATACATCGAATAATCGAACAGAGGGAACAGTTTCAGGCTTCCATCCACTGTTTTCATCTGGATGGCACCCTTTTGAAGGAACATATATTCATCTCTTTTCAGTTGCCACGTCAGGATCCTGAATGAACTATCTGGCGGATACAAACGCGAAACCGTCTGAAGTGATTCAAAGGGATAATAAAAGGAATTTTTGACCAGAAGGGATCTGACAAGGGTTTTTACAAAGTTGCTGTCGGCGCGGAACCGAACGAACGGACTCGAGCCATTGATCATGCTGTCTGAATACAACCGGAGGCTATCCTCTTTTTTTTCCAGCATTCGTTGCGCCGGCCCTGATAATGTTTGTGCATTAACAGAATAAAAGAACCAACTAACTATAAAAAGAACAGCAAAATATTTCATATGATTTCTGCCTGGATGACTGCAAGTTCCTTAACGCACGGTACCACGCAAAATTTTTGTAAACACTCACTTTGCCGTCTTTTTAACATTGGCTTGTATTTGGGAAAAATTCATTGGGGATTTATATACTCAACTTTATCTTTTGCCTTAAAAAAATCGAGGTATTTGAATGACAAATTATTTCTTTATTTCCCCCCTAACCAACAAATTATCAATGACTTAATCTTTTTTGTCGGACTATCCATTTTTGAAATGAGGGTCAGCAGGATTTTCGCAT
>DATLDA010000018.1:0-2733 GCA_035526135.1 Flavitalea sp. | reverse complement strand
GTCCTCACCTCTTTTATACTTTGCGCGCAATTGTTGGAAAAGATTTCTGAATTTCTTTTTTAGTGCTTTCCTGTGTGAAGGTTTACTGACCACACCTTTCACTTCTGTAGGAATAGAAGAGGAAACAGTTTTGTTTGTATTGTTACTTGTGATGTTATAGGGAACGGCCACAGTCGTGAGTGTGAAAGGATGCGAAACGTTTAATTGGTTCCCTGTGAAACAGATCATGCCGAAAGTGCAGGTGATCAGGACCAGATCAGCCCCTTTTCTTTTGTAATAAAATGAGACTTCATTCCAGGATTTGCGTGAAGCGGATTTCGGATAGTGAAAAATAACAGTAAGTACAATAACAAAAAGGAATAGAAGAAAATAACCAGGCAGTGTAACTCCGAAATCAAAAAGGAGATCGCCAATAACCAAACCCAAAAAATTTAATGGGAAGTAAAGAAGGATGATCAAAATCCTAGTTGTCCATTTATGAGCGGCTGCCCACGTAGAGATTTTTCTCATTGGTGCAGTAGTTTGGTTACTGAATATAAGAAATTGAACTGAGAAACCTGATTAATCTGTTTTCCATTCTACATCTTTACGGAAAACAGTTCCCTTGAAAACGGCTACTACTTCACCACGTGAAGTGGTAAGAATCACTTCATATACACCGGTGCGGAAAGAAAGATGCAATTCTTTTACTTCAGCAATGATTTCATCAGCTGGCTTCAGGGGCCGGAAATGGGAGATCGATGTTTCGATGGAAAGGGCATGGCGGCCACGGCTATTCGAAGCGAATGCAAGGCCGCTATCCGCCAAGGCATAGGCGATTCCTCCGTGTGCAATCCCAAAGCCATTGCACATTTCTTCACGAACTGTCATTTTCAGTTTGCACGTACCATCTCCGGCAGAAATGATCTCGATCCCCAGCCACTTGCTGAATAAATCTTTATTGAAAAGTTGCTGGGTTATCAGAAGTCCACGTTCCATGGGTTATTATTATTTGCCGCGGAATTGAGGTTTTCTTTTTGAAAGAAAAGCATCTACACCTTCTTTATAATCCGATGTACCTGCAGCGCGTTGCTGAAAGGTATCCTCTGCTTCCAGTTGGGCAGATAGATCATTGATCATTGATACATTCAATGCCTGCTTGGTATAGGCGAGTCCGCGTGTAGGCATGTCTGATAGAACCTGGGCGATCTTCTCCGATTCATCCCTGAATACAACATCAGGAAAGGTTTTATAAATCATTCCCAACCTTTCCGCTTCACCGGAAGAAATTTTTTCGCCGAGCATCATAAAAGCAGAGGCTTTCTGCCATCCTATTAATCTAGGTAAAAAGTATGTGCCTCCGGTATCAGGGATTAATCCGATTTTTGAAAATGCCTGAATAAAACCGGCTGATTCGGCTGCAACCACCAGATCACAACAAAGTGCCAGATTCGCTCCTGCCCCGGCGGCCACACCATTTACTGCAGCAAGCACGGGCTTCTCAAGTCCCCTGATCAACCGGACAATCGGATTATAATGTTCTGACAATATCCGTTTCATCCCCGGGCCTTCCGGATCTACTACTTCTGAAAGATCCTGCCCTGCAGAAAATGCTTTTCCCTCACCTGTAATCATTACCACCCGTACCTCTTCCCTTTCAGAGCAATCCTTCAAGTGTTCCTGAAGCAACAATGCCATTTCCCTGTTGAATGCATTCAATACTTCAGGGCGGTTCAACCAGATCGTGGCTATTCCCTGATGAAATTCGAATCGTATGAAAGACATGCAGTTTTTTTAGATATAGAACATTCAAATCTATATTGATTGATCAACATTTCATTATGGAAGAAAAAATTAATGACACTTAAAATAATCGAACGGCTCCTGGCAATCGTTGCATTGGTATAATGCTTTACAGGCCGTTGATCCGAATTGACTGACTAATCTCGTATGATAGGATCGGCAGAGCGGGCATTGAATTGCTTCCTCCTCCTGGAATATTTCAGGTTGACATACCTGTTGCATGCTGTTGGGTGGCGCGATTCCATAAGCAAGGAGTTTTTCTTTTCCGGATGCCGTCATCCATTCCGTCGTCCATGCAGGGGAAAGCGTTGTTTTGATCTGGATGGTTGCATATCCTGCTTCCAGGAAGGCCATTCGTATCTGCATATTGATTACATCCATCGCCGGACAACCGGAATAGGTAGGTGTTATTGTTATGGTGATATTTTTCTCGTCTGTCATCTTTACATCACGCACGATGCCGAGATCAACAATCGAAATCACTGGCACTTCCGGGTCCAAGATGGTACCCAGAACTTCCCAGGCATGGTTCAATATCGCTTCCTGCTGAATCAAAATTATATTTACCATTCACAACCCGGATATACTCTTTGCAAAAACTGCATTTCTGCAAGAATATAACCCAGCTGCTCTGTATGTTTTCCTTCCTTACCACCGGATTGCATATGAATACCTTCCGGCACGCGAAGCGTTGCTTCGTCCAAAATATTTTTCACTTTTTCATCAAAACTATTTTTCAAACCTTGAACGTCTGCAGCAATGCCGGTACGCATCAGTGCAAGTTCGAATGAAGCCGGATCGAAAAGTTCACCGGTAAATTGCCAGCATTGAGTAATTGCTTTTTCGATTCTTTTTTTACTTTCTTCCGTTCCATCACCCAAACGTATCACCCATTCTGCGCTCCATCGTACATGATAGGATGCTTCTTTCAAAGATTTTGCAGCGATGGCT
>DATLDA010000300.1:0-5394 GCA_035526135.1 Flavitalea sp. | reverse complement strand
TTCTTCCGGATCGATCAGCTTCAATCGGTAATAGGCATTTCCTTTTACAGGCTTATTATCAGTATATACATAATTGAAATCCCCGACGCCGGTACTGCGCATACGGGTAAGCGTTTTATAATTGCGTTGGTCTGTACTTCTTTCGACTTCATAATAAGAATCAGGATTCGTATTGGTGGCCGACCACTTTACCAATGCCTGATCATTTTTCAGTGAAACGGAAAATTGTTTCAGCGTTATCGGAATTATCCCGGTATTGACGGCTCCGAAACTGTTTTGCGTTGTAACGCTAAAATTTGCGTTTTGTGCACTGGGTCTCCACAATGAGGATGCAACAGTTGTGGAACCTGTTTCGCGGGCTCCTACATCATCTGAAGTTTGATTATCAGCAGGCCCGTCTTTAGCATTAATTGTTCCTTCATAACTAATCCATTCCAAACTATTCCAATTCTGTCCATCAAACATTGCTAAGCATATCCCCGTTTTGTCATTGTCCATATTATCGATCGTAAATACAAGTACGCCGTAAGTAACACCGTATCGCGTGATCATTGGCGGGATGATTCCACTCAATGGAATAATACTGGAAACTTTTCCGTTTTGACCATACAGGTAAATTCTGAAATTGCTAAGATTTGTTCCGGACTTTCCGAAAATTTCTATTTGTTCTATTTCATCCGCATCATTACTTACATCTTCATAATGAAATTCACTGATTATCGGATTAGAAAGTCCTTGTGCCCTCGTTTGAATAGTGGAGAAAATGGCGATGGCCATTACAAGTGTAGAAATTGATCTCATAAACAGTTTTTATGGTTTGAATTGGTCGGTTACGTTTTTAAAGGATCAGATTTAATGGATTAGTTGGGGGCATCAAATATATAGAAAAGCCCCATATGGAAGTACAGGGCTGCATTTTAAGTGAATCCTCCATCCGCGACGCCAGTTGGGGATTTTTGTCTGCCAGTCAACAAGTACCTTTGCCGCAAAATTGGAAAGCCTATGTTGCAGGTTTCTTTTTTACGACAGGATCCCGATTTTGTAAAAGAAAGGTTGCGCGTAAAACTATTCAACGAAACCGGTCTGGTAGATGAAATCCTAAAGACTGATGACGATCGTAAGAGACAACAACAGCTTTCCGATGAGACGCAGGCAAAGATTAATACACTCTCAAAAGAGATCGGCCAGTTGATGGCCAAAGGATCAAAAACCGACGCAGAATCCAAAAAACAAGAGGTATCGCAATTGAAAACCACGCTGATACCCGTAGCCGGGGCATTGGAGGAAAGCGAAAAAAGATTGCAGACCCTCCTGGTCCGCTTACCAAATCTCCCGTCGCTGAAAGTACCTGCCGGGAAAACACCTGCAGACAACGAGGTAGTTCGCGAAGGAGGTAAAAAACCCGTTCTCCCTGCAGGTTCCGTTCCCCACTGGGATCTTGCCAAAAAATACAACCTGATCGATTTTGAGCTCGGCAATAAAATCACCGGAAGTGGTTTCCCCGTATATATCGGTAAGGGAGCAAGACTACAAAGAAAACTTATCGAATATTTCCTTGATTTTAATATCCGTCACGGTTATACTGAATATCTGCCCCCATATGTTGTGAATGAAATCTCTGCATATGGAACGGGACAATTACCTGATAAGGAAGGACAGATGTATCACATCGGTATTGATGATTTGTATCTCATCCCTACTGCGGAAGTACCCATTACAAATATTTACCGCGATCAGATCGTAAAAGAAACAGAACTACCAATCCAAATGACTGCCTATTCACCGTGCTTTAGGAGGGAGGCCGGAAGTTATGGAAAAGATGTAAGGGGGTTGAACAGGCTACACCAGTTTGAAAAGGTGGAACTCGTTCAGCTTGTACACCCGGATACCAGTTATGATGTGCTTGAAGAAATGGTAAAGCATGTTGAACTGCTTCTCATTTCACTCGACCTTCCGTATCGTATTCTTCGGTTATGCGGTGGCGATATGGGCTTTACTTCAGCAATGACGTATGATTTTGAAGTGTATAGCGCCGCACAGGACAAATGGCTGGAAGTAAGTTCTGTATCAAATTTCGAATCTTACCAGACAAACCGGATGAAGATTCGCTTCAAAGATGGCTCCGGCAAAACCCGTTTATTGCATTCGCTGAATGGAAGCTCGCTTGCACTTCCGCGTATCGTTGCGTGCCTCCTGGAAAACAATCAGACGGAAACAGGTATCAATTTACCTTCGGTCCTCGGCCTCACCATTTGAAATTAATTATCCGGATACCGCTGGTACGGAAGATATCTGCGGTTCAGTGTGAACCGTTGTGAGTTTTTTTACCTTTTTATTCATAATGGAAAACCATAAGGGAGGAACAAGCGATAACATCATCATCCCCGGATAACCTGTTGGCATTTGCGGCGCATCTTCATGATGGCGTAACAACTGATATTTTCTGCTCGCGAGATAATGATGATCGCTGTGCCGCGACAATTCAAATAACATCAGACGGCCGATCACATGATTGCTGTTCCAACTGTGATGCGGCATCGCACGTTCATATTTATCCATTCCCGTTTTCCTTCTTGATAAGCCATAATGTTCGATATAATTCACGGTTTCAAGTAACAGAATTCCAATGAAGGCAGCGCCAAAAAAACAAAGCAAAGCAATGGGTCCGAAATAAAAATAAATAAGCCCGCACAGACAGATCTGTATTAATTGCACATGGATCATTTCATTTTTTAAGGAAAACCACTTCCTCCCTTCTTTCCTGAGTTCAGTGTTTGTAATGTTCCATGCACTGATATAACTAAATACGATGCTGCGCATCCAGAAATGATATACACTTTCTCCAAACCTGGCACTGCTGGGATCAGCTGGTGTTCCTACATGCCGATGATGGCCTTTATTGTGTTCGATATAGAAATGCATGTACAACGAAGAAAGTAAAGACAGTTTGCCAAGAATGATCTCAAATTGTTTGGACCGGTGCCCAAGTTCATGACCTACATTGATACCAAGTGTACCACATAATAATCCCATCGTCCCTATCCGGCCGGCTAAGTCAACCGTTCTTAATGCAGGGTCCTGCAGAGATGAGAGGAAAAGAAATAAAGTCGGAAATTGAAGAAAGACGATCCCATATAGAATGTAATCATAAGTTCGATCGGCTTTTGCCAATTCCTCTTCTGCATCGGACAGATTTGCAGTATCGGGCCTGAGAAAATATTCTGTAACAGGAATGATCACCCATGCATAGATAAGCGGAAGGAAACAAATGATACCATAGGAAGTGAAGGAATGTATTGCACCAATATAGATCAGTAAAGGTGAAAAATATTTGAATGCCCGGAATTTCATATTACTTAAAAATAAAAAAATAGATCGGAACTATTTATTCTTTGAGCCGGAACGACAATAAAACATAAATGAATTTGTTTGGTATATATGCTTTCCGTTATCGGCTTATATTCTTTAAACTTTACAACTTCACAATAGTCAAACGGATAATCTTTCTTGCCCATGGTATCCACCCAGTTAAAGAATCAACATCTGCTTTGGCGTGCCGGATTCGGCCCGCTTGCTGAAGAAATGGACCAGATCGTATCGGCCTCACCGTCGGCGTACCTGAAGGCCTTGTTTACGGCTTCCGCGAAATCTCCCGAATATTTTGATGTGGCAGGAACGGCACTTCAGGGGCTTACGATGGGGGTGAAAGAGATCACTGGCAATTCGCCGGAATCAAGAAAACAATTACGGGCGGCTTCCAAAGAGGCGTTGAAGAGTTTAAATATTACATGGGTAAATGAAATGGTGAATAGCGAACAACAGCTGCGCGAAAAAATGTCTTTGTTCTGGCATGGCCATTTTGCAAGCCGTAATATCAACATCTTTTACCAGCAACAACTGTTGGGTGTAATACGCACCCATGCATTGGGTTCTTTTGGGGACCTGTTACGGGAAGTAAGCAAATCCGCAGCAATCATTAATTTTTTAAATAACAATCAAAACAGGAAAGGACATCCCAATGAGAATTTTGCCCGCGAGGTAATGGAATTGTTTACGATGGGAAGAGGTAATTATTCCGAAACAGATGTGAAGGATGCTGCACGTGCGTTTACAGGATGGGGAGCAAATCCGGATGGTACTTTCATTTTCCGTCCGTTCCAGCATGATGAGGGAACAAAAACGATACTCGGGAAAACAGGAAATTTTAATGGTGACGATGTCCTGCAGTTCCTGTTGGAACATAAACAAACGGCCTACTTCATCACCCGTAAAATCTATCGCTTTTTCGTCAATGAAAATATTCATGAAGGCAGGATTTCACAACTGGCTGAAAAATTTTACCAAAGCGGTTACAAGATCGGAGACCTGATGAAAGAAATTTTCTCTTCCTCCTGGTTTTATGACGAAGAAAATATTGGTACACGGATCAAATCACCAGTAGAACTTCTGGTGGGTATGCAAAGGGCCGTGCCCATGAAGATCGGGAACCCCGATTCACTTTTACTGTTACAAAAACTTTTGGGTCAATTATTATTTTATCCACCCAATGTTGCAGGTTGGCCGGGCGGTAAAAATTGGATAGACAGTTCAAGTCTGATGCTTCGGCTTCGAATTCCTTCTTTGCTTTCATCAGCCGAGGAATTCCAAATGAAAGCGAAAACCGATGATGACCAGGGGATGGGAATGGAAGAAAAAACTTCATTCAAAGGACTTGGTAAAAACGGTAACCGAATGGTTAATTCCACAATAGACTGGAACGGTTATCGCGAGCGATTTAAGAAAATATCCCGTCCGGATTTAGCAGGGGCATTACAGTCCTACCTCTTACAGACAAAAGAAACAGACATTGCCTCTATTGAAAAATATATTGATGCTTCTTCGAGAGAAAATTATATCAAAAGTGTAACCCTTCGGATCATGAGCCTGCCCGAATACCAGTTATGTTGAAAATAAAAAAAAATTATGCTGATTAAACGTCGTCAGTTTCTTCAAACCGGTTCACTTGCCACTGCATCCATGATGATGCCAGGGTTTCTTAAAGCCCTCGAAAGAAAGGAAGCAGTACCGCCTGGTAATAAAGTGCTCGTAATTCTGCAACTGAGTGGTGGAAATGATGGACTGAATACAATCATTCCGGTATCCAATGACATCTATTTTAAATCAAGGCCGCGGCTTGCGATCAGCAAACAGGACTCCCTTCGTATTACTGATGATGTTGCCTTACATCCTTCATTGACAGCATTCAGAGAGTTGTATGATGACGGGAGCCTAGCCATTCTGAATAGTGTTGGCTATCCAAATCCCGACCGTTCACACTTCAGAAGTATGGATATCTGGCAAAGCGCCAGTGAAACCACAGAATATTTACATACGGGCTGGATCGGTCGTTACCTG
>DATLDA010000293.1:0-16428 GCA_035526135.1 Flavitalea sp. | reverse complement strand
TCCCGTCATCAGCATACCAACGATCCCGCCAATACCATGACAAGGAAATACATCCAATGTATCATCGAGGGTGGATTTCGATTTGTAATAGACAGCTATATTTGAAATCAGTGCAGCAACAGTACCAACAAATATGCTTTGAGGAATTCCTACAAATCCTGCGGCAGGTGTTATTGCAACCAATCCAACCACAGCACCAATACAAAAGCCTAGTACCGAAGGTTTTTTTCCACGAAGTACATCAAAGAACATCCATGATAACCCTGCTGCGGCCGCGGCTGTATTCGTAGTTGCAAAAGCTGATACAGCCAATGCATTTGCCCCGAGTGCAGATCCTGCATTGAAACCAAACCATCCAAACCACAGAAGACCCGTTCCAATCAATACATATGGAATATTAGAAGGAGGAATTTCCTGTTTTTCAATGTGCACTTTGCGTTGTTTTAAAACAAGTGCACCAGCAAGGGCAGCACAGCCCGCGGAAATGTGTACCACTGTGCCACCTGCAAAGTCAAGAACACCCCATTTGAATAAAAATCCTTCAGGATGCCAGGTCCAGTGTGCGATAGGTGCATAAACGAGGAGACTAAAAAGTGCAATAAATAAAATGTAAGAAGAGAAACGTATGCGTTCAGCAACCGCGCCTACTACGAGACTGGGAGTAATGATCGCAAACATCAGTTGAAAGAGTGCAAATAGCAAAAGTGGAATGGTAGGTGCGAGCGACCAGGGTGCACCCGATGCAACATTTTTAAAAAAGGCAAACGTGAGCGGATTTCCAATGAAGCCGCCAATGGATTCCCCAAAACTCAGACTAAATCCTACCCCAATCCAAAGAACGCTTACAATGCCAGTCGCGACAAAACTTTTAATCATTGTGGAAATCACATTCTTCCGATGAACCATACCTCCATAAAAAAAGGCCAGACCAGGTGTCATCAGGAATACCAGTGCTGTTGCTACAATTACCCACGCAATATCTGCCGAACTATACGCGCCATTATCCGCAAAATTGGGTAAAGCAGGAATGAATATGGCAGCCAGTGCTATAATCATTAATGCAAGAAAAGGAGCAACCCTACTCACTGTTAATTGTTTCATTTTAGTTGTTTTGGTTAATATTAAATTAATTTTATATATTGCTCTTAATAGCTAAATTATGGGAAGTTGCTATAATGATAAAACTAATTTATTAACATTAACTTTAAATTTAATATTTAAAACCGGTAGTTTTATCTTTGATATTTAAATTATGGCGAGATTACCCATTGAAGAATTATATTACTTTTTACCTTAATACGTTCTCGAAGTCAGTTGAACAGCGTAGAAAACAGGCTCGAATTATAAAGATCGAGGCAACAGTTGATCAGCAGAGATGCTTACCAGATTGCTGAGAGGCCTTTTACGAAGCTTCCCTGAAACAGGGAATATGAAGAATTAAGAAGGATTAAAATACCATCAAATGATTGGTTGTTTGAGGAATATCTTTGGAAGGGAGGCTTGATACGCCCGACAGAAATTCATCTACTTTACGCGCACATTCACGTCCTTCACTGATAGCCCAGACTACCAATGATTGACCTCGGCGCATATCTCCAGCAGTAAAAATTTTTGGAATGTTTGTCTGATAACGTCCTTCCTGCGCGCGCACATTCCCCCGTTCGTCAAGTTCGACGCCGAGTTGTTCCAGTAATCCTGCATGTTGCGGGTGTACAAAGCCCATGGCTAGTAATGCCAGTTCGCACTGAATTTCACGTTCCGAACCAGCCACCTCGGTAAACTGGAAGGGCCGACCATCCGTAGCAGTTTTCCATTCAAGGTCAACAACCTGAAGGGCCCGTAGCCTGTTTTGCGAATCGCCTAAAAAAGCTTTGGTCGCAATAGCCCATGAACGCTCGCAACCTTCCTCATGCGAAGATGAGGATTTCAATGTCATCGGGTATGTTGGCCATGGCATATGAGGTGTACGGGTGGAAGGAGGCAAAGGAAGCAATTCAAATTGGCGGATTTCTTTTGCTCCATGCCGATTTGATGTGCCGACACAGTCACTCCCGGTATCCCCGCCTCCGATCACCACCACATTGCAACCTTGTGCTGACAATTCTTCACCAACTATTTTTTCGCCATTCACACGCTTATTTTGCTGCGTGAGAAAATCCATTGCAAAGTGAATTCCTGATAAGCTTCGGCCGGGTATATTGAGATCGCGTGGTATCGTCGATCCGCCGGCTAGTACAATCGCATGATATTCTCTGAGCAGGTCACTGATCTGAATATTTACGCCGACGTTCTTATTGCAGTTGAAAACGATACCCTCTTGTTCCATTAAACGGACCCTTCTTTCAATCACCCATTTTTCAAGCTTGAAATCGGGTATGCCATACCGTAAGAGTCCTCCGGGGTGTGCATCTCTTTCAAAAACAGTAACAAGATGGCCTGCCTGATTCAATTGAGCCGCCGCTGCAAGTCCTGCAGGCCCAGAACCAATGACAGCTACTTTCCGTCCTGTTCTTACACGTGGCTCCCGTGAATTCACCAATCCTTTTTCAAAAGCAATTTCGATAATATGTTTTTCAATTTCTTCAATTGCGACAGGAGGTTGATTAATGCCCAGCACGCAGGCGCTTTCACATGGAGCGGGACATATCCTCCCCGTGAATTCCGGAAAATTATTGGTAGCACTTAAAATCTCATAAGCTTCCGTCCAATTTTCCCTGTATACAGCATCGTTAAATTCCGGGATGATGTTGCCCAGCGGACATCCATGATGACAAAAAGGAACACCGCAATTCATGCATCTGGCAGATTGCTGAACGAGCTGCTGTTTCGGATAAGGAAGTATGAATTCATTGTAGTCATTCCTCCTTTCCTGCGGCGGTCGTTTAGCCGGCATCTCACGCGTGAACTCTAAAAAACCTGTCGGTTTTCCCATCTGACGTTTATTTATTTATTGAACTTTCTCTTGTACTTTTTCCAGTTCGAGTGCTTTCCTGTAATCAACAGGAAATACTTTCACAAAATTCTTTAGCTGGTTGTCGAAATCATTGAGCAAAAAATTGGCAACATTACTTCCGGTATATTCATAATGGTGGTTGATAACCTTTCTCAAAAATTGAAAATCTTCTTCCACAGGTTGTACCAGTTCCACCATTTCATGATTACAGTACGTGGAAAAGAGCCCTTCGACATCGTAAATAAATGCAAGGCCTCCACTCATGCCCGCCGCAAAATTGCTTCCGGTCTTGCCTAAGACAACTACTTTTCCACCTGTCATGTATTCACAACCATGGTCTCCGACTCCTTCAACTACTACTACAGCACCGGAATTCCGGACTGCAAAACGCTCTCCGGCCTTCCCACGGATATAAGCTTCACCTGAAGTGGCACCATACAGAGCAACATTCCCAATGATGATATTTTCTTCTGCTATATAAGATGCATTTCTCGGCGGGTATGCAATCAATGTGGCACCGGATAATCCTTTTCCGAAATAATCGTTTGCATCTCCTTCCAATTCAAGCGTGATTCCTTTTGCATTGAAGGCACCAAAACTTTGACCGGCAGTACCGGAAAAATTAAAATGTATTGAATCCGCTGGGAGTCCCTTCCTGAACTTTTTTGTCACCTCGTTGGAAAGTAATGCCCCTGTAGCGCGGTCAATATTCCGAATCGAAAAATTTCTTTCAACCCTCGTTGATTCCTCGAGAGCAGGCTTCGCAGCTTCTAGTAACTTCCAATCAAGTATATCTGTAAGCAAATGATCCTGTTCTTCCTGTTTGAATAAACCAGTATATAATGACGCAGGCTCTTTAAATAATATGGCGGAAAGATTCAAACGGTTATACTTCAAGTGTGTAAGTCCGGGTCTCACTTCCAGATGATCCACCTGTCCGATCATTTCTTCCACCGTTCTGAACCCGAGTTCAGCCATGATCTCTCTCAGTTCTTCCGTGAGGAAACGGAAAAGATTCACCACATGATCTGCATCTCCTGTAAATCTCTTACGCAATTCCGGATCCTGCGTGGCAACACCCACGGGACATGTATTGAGATGGCATTTACGCATCATGATGCATCCTTCAACAATTAGCGCCGCAGTTGCGACTCCCCATTCTTCTGCACCCAATAATGCAGCAATTGCAATGTCTCTTCCCGTTTTCATCTGGCCATCTGCCTGCACCACAACACGACTGCGCAATTTATTTTTCACAAGTGTCTGGTGTGTTTCTGCCAATCCAAGTTCCCAGGGAAGCCCTGCATGCTTGATTGAACTCACCGGGGACGCGCCTGTGCCTCCATCATGTCCGGAGATCAGAATCACGTCAGCTTTTGCTTTTGCAACACCCGCTGCAATTGTACCCACTCCGGCCTTTGATACCAATTTTACATTGATCCTTGCATTCCGGTTTGCGTTTTTCAAATCGAATATGAGCTGCGCAAGATCCTCAATAGAATAAATATCGTGATGCGGAGGGGGTGAAATCAATCCGACACCCGGAGTTGAATGTCTCGTACGCCCGATCCATGCATCTACTTTATGTCCAGGAAGCTGTCCGCCTTCACCTGGCTTTGCGCCTTGCGCCATTTTAATCTGTAATTCGTCCGCTTCTGTCAGGTATAAAGATGTTACACCAAATCGCGCGGATGCCACCTGTTTGATTGCACTGCGCATTGAATCGCCATTGGGAAGCATTTCATAACGGCTTTCATCTTCACCACCCTCTCCCGTATTGCTTTTTCCCCCGAGACGATTCATAGCTATGGCAAGCGTGGTGTGGGCTTCCCAGGAAATAGACCCAAACGACATCGCACCTGTCGCAAATCGTTTATAAATTGATTCAGCCGTTTCAACTTCCTCGATAGGAATGCTCAAACGGTTACGCCTGAACGAAAACAGGCTTCGCAGGGTGCATGCCTTTTCAGACTGGTCATTGACTAGCCGTGAATATTTTTTGAAGACTGAATAATCATTCATCCGTGTAGAATACTGCAACAGATGAATTGTCTGTGGATTGAATAAATGAAACTCCCCTGTGCGTTTCCATTGATATAAGCCACCAACGGGTAAACGATCTACCGGAATTTCCCTCCGGTTAAATGCCAGATAATGTTTTACAAGAGCTTCACGCGCAATTTCATCAAGTCCCATTCCTTCAATTCGCGAAATTGCACCGGTAAAATAAATATCCACTACACTACGATTCAATCCGATGATTTCGAATATCTGTGCTCCCTGATATGATTGAAGTGTCGATATGCCCATTTTAGAAAACACTTTCAACAGACCATCATTCACTGCCTTTACATAATTCTTTTTCAAATCATCGATCTCATACTTTGTAACAAGTTTCTCCGACAATTTCATATCGCGGATCGTAGACAAAGCGAGGTAAGGATTGATCGCAGTGGCACCAAATCCAAGCAGGCAGGCGAAATGGTGTACTTCCCAAACATCTCCTGCTTCAATGATCAGTCCGACCTGTCCCCGGCAACCTTTCCGGATAAGGTGATGATGTACCGCTGCAATCGCCAGCAAAGAAGGGATGGGCGCGTGTTCAGAATCAATCGCTCTGTCTGAAAGAATCAACACTTCAAATCCATCATCAACTGCATCGATGGCATACCTGCACAAACGATCCAATCCCTTTTGCAGTGAACCCGGCTTTCCATCCGCACGGAAATATGTTTGTAATGTTTTTGCCTGGAATATACCTGTATCGATGCTGCGTATCTTTTCAAGTTCATGGTTATTCAACACAGGATGTTTCAATGCCACTGTGTGACAACTCAGTGGATCTTCCCCCAGAAGATTTCCATTGTTACCGACAAACGTTGCCAGCGACATGACGCTTCTTTCCCTGATCGGATCAATAGGCGGGTTAGTTACCTGTGCAAACAATTGTTTGAAATAACTGGTCAGGTGTTGTGGCTGATCACTCAGTACGGCCAAAGGAACATCTGTACCCATTGAACCCACCGGTTCTTTTCCATCAACTGCCATGGGAGCAATGATCGTATCGAGATCCTCAGATGAATAGCCGAATGCTTTCTGGTATTTGAAAACCTGGTCATGTTCGAGATGTGTGAACATCACGCGTGGTTCCGGTAATTCCTCCAATCTGATCTTGTATTTATTCAACCAGTCGCCATATGGTTTTTGTGAACAAACCTGCCTTTTCAATTCTTCATCACTGATGATTTTGCCCAGCTCCATATCTACAACGAACATTTTGCCCGGTTGTAATCTGCCCTTTTCTTTGATCATTTCAGCCGGAACAGGAAGTACACCTGTTTCAGATGCCATGATTACGCGGTCATCTGTTGTGATGCAATAACGCGACGGCCGAAGTCCGTTCCTGTCAAGTGTTGCACCGATGATTTTTCCATCAGTGAATGAAATGGATGCAGGTCCATCCCATGGTTCCATCATTGAAGCATGGTATTCATAAAATGCTTTTTTCACCGGGTCCATCAGTTCATTGCCATCCCAGGCTTCGGGGATCAGCATCATCATAACATGCGGAAGCGATCTGCCCGTGAGTAACAATAATTCGATCATATTATCGAGACAGGCTGAATCTGATTGATCGGCACTGACCAAAGGAAGCAGCATATCCATTTCTTCTCGTGTGAAAAGCGGACTGATAAATCCTTTTTCACTCGTCTTCAACCAGTTTAAATTTCCCTGCAGTGTGTTGATTTCTCCATTGTGAGCAATATACCGGAATGGTTGTGCCAGTTTCCATGATGGAAAAGTATTGGTTGCAAAGCGTGAATGCACCAATCCGAATGCAGAAACAACTCTTTTGTTTGACAGGTCGGGAAAATATCCTCTTACCTGTAAACTGGTAAGCTGACCTTTATATACAAGTGTTTTATAGGAAAGTGATGCTATATAAAATCCAATCGGATCTTTTTTAACTGTGTTCGAAATGGTATTGCATGCATAGTTTCGGAGAACAAAAAGTTTTCTTTCAAAATCTTCAGGATTGGAAAGATGATCCGGGCATGCAATAAATACCTGTTCGATCTCTGGTTCAACAGACAAAGCGGTTGCACCAATGCCGTCATCATTAACAGGCACTTTTCGGTAAGTAAGAACTTCCAACCCGAGTTTTTCTGCAGAACGATTGAAAATTTCACGGCATGCTTCACGAAGCCGGATATCACGTGGAAAGAATAAAACACCGACACCGTATTTTGTGTAAGCCGGGAGGTGTATGCCGAGCCGAATGCATTCGTCGAAGAAAAATTCATGCGGCACCTGGATCATGATTCCGGCTCCGTCCCCGGTATTGTTTTCACAACCACACGCGCCCCGGTGTTCCATGTTTTCCAACACAGTCAGGGCATCGCTTACTACGTGATGCGCCTTGTTACCCTTGATATTCGCCACGAAGCCAATACCACATGCATCATGTTCGAATTGGGGTGAATATAGTCCTGTGTTGCTTACCATAGCTTATTTCAATTTGTAAAAAAGGAATGTAACGCACGCTGCGTCAAATCAAAACAAGCAACCGTTCTAAAATAACAAATCGTTGTATTCAAACCTTATCGGGGTTTGTGGTTTTTTCCACAGGAGTTGGATATTCTTTGCACATTATACGAGGTAACCAAACAGGGTATCGTCTTTATTTATCTCTGAAAATGTAATATTCCATGCTTTCATCTTATTGACCAACACTTCGTAATCATTCCGGCTTTGCAATTCAATCCCTACGAGTGCGTGACCGGCTTCCTTATTTGTCTTCTGCATGTATTCGAACCGGGTGATATCATCAGTTGGTCCTAATACATTGTTTACAAATTCTTTTAATGCACCCGGTCTTTGTGCAAAACGAATCAGGAAATAATGTTTCAAACCTTCAAACTGAAGCGATCTTTCCTTGATCTCCGGCATCCTGTCAATGTCATTGTTCGACCCGCTTACAATACACACAATATTTTTTCCTTTGATCCTGTCTGCATACGCTGGAAGGGCAGCGATACTAAGGGCGCCGGCAGGTTCAGCAACGATTGCTTCTTCATTATACAATTGAAGAATGGTGGAGCAAATCCTGCCTTCCGGAACGAGCACCATATCATCCAGCACTTCATTACAGATACTAAAGGTTAGTTCGCCGACACGCTTCACAGCAGCACCATCGACGAACCTATCAATTTCGTCCAGAGTTACCGGATGGCCGGCTTTTAGGGCTGCGTACATGGAAGGAGCACCTTCCGGTTCAGCACCTATGATCTTTGTTGCAGGACTGAACGTTTTGAAATAACTACCTACGCCGGCACTTAATCCACCGCCACCAACCGGAACAAATACGTAATCAATTTCCGAAAGGTCCTCAAGGATCTCGACACCCACTGTACCCTGTCCCTCTATGATCCTCTCATCCTCGAACGGGGGGATGAAAACACGTTTATTTTTCTCGGTAAATTCTTTAGCGGCAATGGCGCAATCATCAAATGTATCACCGCACAATTGCACCGTGATCCATTGTTCTCCAAACATTTTTGTCTGGTGAACTTTTTGTTTCGGCGTTATCACCGGCATAAACACAACTCCATGACATCCTAGTTTCTTACAGGAATACGCGAATCCCTGAGCATGATTGCCGGCACTGGCGCACACAACACCTTTCTGCAATTCTTCAGGTGAGAGTGTGCTCATCATATTGTATGCACCCCGCAATTTATAAGAGCGTACCACCTGGAGATCCTCACGTTTCAAATAAATCTTACATCCATATTTTTTTGACAGGTTCACATTGAAAGTAAGCGGCGTTCGGTAAACGACTTTTTTCAGCCGTTGCGCTGCCTGTTTGAAATCAAGGTGAAGATGCTTTGTGATTGCTGTCATTGTAGCTGAAGTTTGAAATTATTGCACTACTTCTGCACGTTTTTTATCTTTTAAAATTTCTTCTGCGGGTTTTTGATTTTCCGGGCGAAGACTTCGGACTGTTTTTCCTGCCTGCCACAATTCGCTTTCACGCAGTTCTTTCAATTCAACTTCGAGTTTT
This sequence comes from Flavitalea sp., assembly GCA_035526135.1. GTDB lineage: Bacteria > Bacteroidota > Bacteroidia > Chitinophagales > Chitinophagaceae > Flavitalea. The sequence continues at coordinate 7,411 of DATLDA010000293.1, read as the reverse complement.
TCGCGGTAATCAGCTTTGCTGTTACTTTCAATAGAACGTGCGGCTTCCTTACCCGCTGCGACACTATCATATAATTCGTTGAACACCGGTAATGTAGCATCACGAAATTTTTTCCACCAGTCTAAGGCTCCCCTTTGTGCAGTTGTTGAGCAATTCGCATACATCCAGTCCATTCCGTTCTCTGCCACAAGGGGCATCAGAGATTGAGTTAATTCTTCAACTGTTTCATTGAATGCTTCCGACGGTGTATGTCCCTTTTTACGAAGCACTTCATATTGAGCAGCGAAAATTCCCTGGATCGCACCCATCAACGTACCCCGTTCGCCAGTGAGATCACTGTATACTTCCTTTTTGAAATTTGTTTCAAATAGATATCCGCTGCCAATCGCGATTCCAAGTGCGACGACCCGTTCAAATGCCCGTCCTGTCGCATCCTGAAAAATAGCATAACTGCTGTTTAATCCACGTCCCTGCAGAAACATTCTTCTCAGTGAAGTGCCTGACCCTTTTGGAGCAACCAGAAAAACATCTACATCAGGTGGCGGAATAATTCCGGTTTGTTCATTATAGGTAATGCCGAAACCGTGCGAAAAATAAAGCGCCTTTCCAGGTGTGAGATTTTTCTTCACTGTCGGCCACATGGCGATTTGCGCAGCATCACTCAGGAGATAACAGATGATCGTTCCGCGTTCGAGTGCTTCTTCAATTTCAAAAAGTGTTTTCCCCGGAACAAATCCGTCACGAACAGCTTTTTCCCACGACTTTGAATTTTTCCGTTGACCAACTATTACATTAATACCATTTTCCTTTTGGTTAAGTGCTTGTCCCGGACCCTGAACACCGTAGCCGATCACAGCTACCACTTCATTTTTCAATACCTCCTGGGCTTTTGATAAAGGAAACTCTTCCCTGGTCACTACATTCTCCTGAACACCACCAAAATTTAATGTTGCCATGTTTATTTTTTTTTATTGTGAATGATAGTATGCGCTTTTATACAATTACATTGAAAAAACTTCATCCTGTTTTCCGAGATATTCATTCTCGATAAATTCCGGTGCAGGTTCCGCATCTTCAAACTCACGGATCTTTTCATTGAAGCCTGCACTTGCTTTGATGATCGCAACACGGGCACTTCTTACAAATTCAATCAGTCCATATGGCTCAAGTACTTTTACAAGCCTGTCTGTTTCTTCGCGATGGCCAGAAGTTTCGAAAACGGTATAGTCTCTGCGGATAACTACAGCCCTTGCTCCAAATTCACGCAACAGTCTTTCCACTTTTACCTTTTCTGCAATTTCATCCGTGGATACTTTGTACATCGCCAGTTCCTGCCATACGATTTCATCGTTCGTGTTATAATATGCTTTCAGAACTTCTACCTGCTTTTCAATCTGACGAACCAGTTTTTTTACTACATCTTCCAGTTCATGGATCACGATCGTAAACCGGTGAATGCTCTCAACTTCAGAAGGCGAGGTGTTCAAACTTTCGATATTGATCTTACGACGTGAAAAGATAATTGCAATACGATTCAGCAACCCGATATGATTTTCCGTGTAAACCGTTATGGTATATTCCTGTTTCATGATTTTTTGATTTTCAGCTGTCGGCGAAGCAATAAACTATGAGCTATGAGCTGTGAGCTTTCTTTTAATTTTTAATTATTAATTATTTCAACCTGATCTCGCTTACACTGCAACCCTGCGGCACCATAGGAAATACATTATTCTCCTTCCCGACCATCACTTCCAGTAAATAGGACCCTGGATTATTAATCATCCGATCCAATGCCCCTTTCAATGCACTCCGATCCGTTACTTTTTCACCTTCGATGCCATATCCTTTGGCCACCATTACAAAATCCGGACTTTGAATATCTACAAATGAATAGCGGCGATCATGAAATAATTGTTGCCACTGACGTACCATTCCTAGAAATTCATTATTCAGGATCATAATTTTTACATCGACGCCGCTTTGCATTATGGTTCCAAGTTCCTGCAATGTCATTTGAAATCCACCGTCACCAATGATTGCGACTACTGTTCGGTCAGGAGCGCCGAATTTGGCACCGATCGCTGCCGGCAATGCAAATCCCATTGTACCAAGACCGCCTGACGTGATATTACTTCTTGATGTGGTGAACTGGGCATAACGGCAGGCCACCATCTGATGTTGGCCCACGTCAGTTACAATCACTGCATTGCCACCGGTGAGCGCATTTAGATCTTTAATAACTTCTCCCATTGTTAATTGGGCACAGGTCGGATTCATTTCATTATAAATGACGGCATCAATTTCTTCCTGTTGATATTGCCGGAACAATTCCACCCATTTCGTATGAACCCTTTTTTCAAGCAGGTCACTCAGTAATGGAAGTGTTTCTTTACAATCGCCCCAAACTCCTACAGTTGCTTTTACATTTTTATCGATTTCAGAAGGATCTATGTCAAGATGAACTATCTGGGCCTGCCGTGCATATTTATCCAATCGTCCGGTAACACGGTCATCGAAACGCATCCCGATTGCAATCAGTACATCGCATTCATTCGTTAAAACATTCGGACCATAATTTCCATGCATACCGAGCATTCCGACATGGAGTGGATGATCGGTAGGAAGCGCACTCAATCCGAGGATTGTTGAGGCAGCGGGAATTCCTGACTTCTCTAAAAATGCACGAAATTCTTTTTCCGCTTTACCGAGGATAACACCCTGTCCCCAGATAACAAAAGGTTTTTGTGCCTGATTGATAAGTGCAGCAGCTTGTTCGATATAGGATTTTCGCACCAGTGGTTTGGGACGATAACTGCGAATATGTTCACAGCGTGTGTATCCGCTGTAAGAAAATTTTTGAAGTTGTGCATTCTTTGTGATATCGATCAACACCGGACCGGGCCGGCCGCTGCCGGCAATATAAAATGCTTTAGCAAGTACGGTAGGAATTTCAGTTGCGTCGGTGATCTGATAATTCCATTTCGTGATAGGCGTTGTGATGTTGATCACATCAGTTTCCTGAAAGGCATCCGTTCCCAGCAGATGCGCATATACCTGACCGGTAATACATACTACCGGAGTGCTGTCGATCAACGCATCAGCGAGACCTGTAACAAGGTTTGTAGCACCCGGTCCGCTCGTTGCAAAAACCACCCCGGTCTTTCCTGATGTGCGTGCATAACCCTGTGCAGCATGGACAGCTCCCTGTTCATGCCTCACCAGTATATGGCTCAATTTGTCCCTGTAATCATATAATGCATCATAGATTGGCATGATCGCACCACCCGGGTAACCAAAAATTGTATCGACATTTTCAGCAATAAAAGATTCCAGCAGAGCGACTGACCCGGACACCTCCACACTTTTTGATTTTGGAGCTGTCTTCGGCGCAGGCAGTGTTGTTGTATCCTTTTCTTTCAGAAAACTCATGATGATATTTTTAATTGTTAATTTCTTCTGTTACGATTCTTCTCACATCTCTTTCCACTTTCTTTTCAACGGGTTCATCCGTTACACAACCTTCTGCAGCGGTCGAAACAGATTTAGCATATTTATATAAAACTCCTTTGTTGACCTTCAGCGGCCTTCCTTTCCATCTTCTTTTTCTTGCGCTGATTTCGTCTTCGGTTATTTTTAAAGTGATCTTTTTTGTCGCTACATCAATTTCAATCACATCTTCATTTTCTACAATCGCTAACAATCCGCCATCAAAAGCTTCCGGCGTAATATGGCCTACAACGAACCCGTGCGTTCCACCACTGAATCTTCCGTCTGTAATGAGAGCCACCGATTTGCCGAGTCCTGCACCAATAATTGCAGAAGTTGGTTTCAGCATTTCAGGCATTCCGGGTGCTCCGCGCGGACCGACATATCGGATCACCACAACATCACCTGATTTGATTTTTCCTGAATTAATCCCTGCAATCAGTTCGAATTCTCCATCGAATACACACGCTGGTCCCTCAAAACGTTCCCCTTCTTTGCCGCTTATTTTCGCCACACTCCCACCGGTCGCAAGATTCCCGTATAATATTTGCAGATGGCCTGTATGCTTCACAGGCGCTTCAACAGGAAGAATTATTTTTTGCGTGTTGAAATCAAGATCTTTTACTGATGCGAGGTTTTCAGTTACAGTTTTTCCGGTTACCGTAAGACAATCACCATGCAGCAGCCCTTTTTGTAAAAGATATTTCATTACGGCCGGCACTCCACCAAACTCATGCAGGTCCTGCATCAGGTATTTGCCGCTGGGTTTCAGATCTGCCAACACGGGCACTTTATCACTGATCTCCTGAAAATCATCCTGAGAAACTTTTACGTCCACACTTTTCGCCATTGCGATCAGGTGCAAAACCGCATTTGTCGAACCACCCAGGACCATCACGACTACCATCGCATTTTCAAATGCCTTCCGCGTCATGATATCTTTTGGTTTGATATCATTTTCCAACAAAAGGCGAATTGCTTTGCCTGCATTCCGGCATTCCTGCTGCTTTTCCTCGCTTAACGCAGGATTCGATGAAGAATACGGAAGACTCATGCCGAGTGCTTCAATGGCTGCCGCCATTGTATTTGCAGTATACATACCTCCGCAGGCACCGGCACCAGGACATGCACTTCGTACGATCGCTTTGAAATCTTCTTCACTTATTTGTCCCGCAATTTTTTGTCCGAGTGCTTCAAATGCGGAAACAATATTCAGATCTTGTCCCTTGTAATGACCGGGAGCAATCGTACCACCGTACACCATAAGCGAAGGCCGATTCAACCTACCCATCGCCATTAATGATCCCGGCATATTTTTATCACATCCCGGTAATGCAATCAGTGCATCATAATATTGAGCGCCACAAACGGCTTCAATTGAATCTGCAATAATGTCCCGGCTTACAAGTGAATATCGCATTCCATCAGTTCCGTTACTGATTCCGTCACTCACACCGATTGTATTAAAAATTAACCCTACAAGTTCATTATCCCACACACCTTGTTTTACAACCGATGCAAGTGCATTCAGATGCATGTTGCAGGTATTCCCATCATATCCCATACTCACGATCCCAACCTGTGCCTTAGCAAGGTCTTCCTCTGTCAGTCCGATACCGTATAGCATGGCCTGTGCGGCAGGTTGAGTAACATCCTGTGTTATTGTTTTCGAATATTTATTTAATTCCTGCGGCATGTAATGATTTATGCAAGTACTGTTGAATAATCTTTTTGCTTTTCGATGACAAGAGATTTATAGGCTTCCTGAATGATTTTAGATGATGTTGTTTTCCATGATTTGGCAAATGGGATGTCGTCGTATGACTCCCACCCGACCACTTCGGCTGCTGTTCCGCAGAAAAATGCAGCATCGGCACCTTTCATTTCCTCGGGCTTGAAGAATCTTTCTTCGACTTCAATATTGCGTTCTTTACATATATGGAGTACTGTTGCCCGGGTAATTCCGGGAAGGATATTTCCTAATGGAGGGGTAAACAATTTTCCATCTTTTTCGAAGAAAACATTGGCACCGGGTCCTTCGGCCACATTCCCATTCAGATCAAGAAGGAGTGCTTCATCATAACCACGGTCTCTTGCGTCCTGGCCTGCAAGAATGCTGTTAACATAGTGCCCCGATACTTTCGCTTCCATAAGAAATCCTTTGGGATTCGGCCTTTCATAGGGAGATGTTACTACACGAATTAATTTTTCGCCGAGCAATGCAGGCCATTGCCATACACAGATCATGATATGTGCTTCACTTGTTTTTCCAAGGCCCATATTCGGTCCGCAGAATATAAGCGGCCTGATATAGGCATCCTGTAAGCCATTACGATCGAGTAATTCATAACTGACTTCTATCAATTGTTCATTTGAATATTCATACGGGATGTGAACCAGCTCACTCGATCTTTGTAACCGGTTAAAGTGCGCTGCCGCTTTAAAGATCTTTGCCTGGCCGGAAACAGTATTGTAAGCACGGATGCCTTCGAATACCGCAATGCCATAATGCAATGACTGGCTGTACAAGTCGGTTTTGGCTTCCGTTGCGTGTACAAATTTGCCATCATAATAAATTATCGTAGAAGCATCATAGTATTGCATAGCCCTGTTTTTTTTTGCATTGAGAAATTCATATCAATCTAAATGATCGTACTCTTGCTCAACGCGATGTTTGATTTATTCAGCGATGATGGAATTTTATTATCGATATAATCACGTATCAGATCTCCTATAGTAGAAGTTGAATAGGAGTTCACCGGATCAATGTCTTTGCTTACAAACCCATGCGATAATGTCCATTCAACTGCCTGCCTGACGAGTGAAGCCGCTTCCAGCATTTGAAAATGTTCAAGCAACATAGCCGCCGAAAGAATCGATCCCAGCGGATTCGCAATGTCCTTGCCAGCAGCTTGTGGGTAAGATCCATGAATGGGTTCGAATAAAGCTGTACCTGTACCTACAGAGGCAGAAGGCAACATTCCCAATGAACCGGTCAGCACACTGGCCTCATCACTCAGTATATCTCCAAACATATTTTCTGTAAGGATGACATCAAACTGACGTGGATTGATAATGATTTGCATCGCTGCATTGTCGACGAACATATAATCAACTACTACCTCTGGATATTGCGGCGAGAGCTGCTGGATTGTTTTTCTCCAAAGCCTGGAGGTTTCGAGAACATTCGCTTTATCCACCAGCGTCAGTTTATTCCGCCTCTTGCCTGCATACTGAAATGCCAAATGCGCGACCCGCTCAATTTCTGCTTTAGTATAAACACAATCATCACTTGCGGTTTGTTGATCAGCACTGAGTTCTTTTTTTCCAAAATAAATTCCTCCTGTCAATTCGCGGAAGATTACAAAATCAACATCCTGTAACTGTTTTACTTTCAGAGGAGATAAATGTTGCAGGGCCGGATATGTATTGATAGGACGGATATTGGCAAATAACTGTAAAACCTTTCTCAATCTGAGCAACCCCTGCTCCGGTCTTACTGTTGCTGTGGGATCGTTATCATATTTCGGATGACCGATCGCGCCAAATAAAATGGCATCGCTATCCAGACAAGCTTCAATGGTTGCATCTGGTAACGGGTTGCCTGTTTTGTCGATCGCGACGGCGCCCATCAGGCAATGCGTATACTTGAATTCATATTTGAATTGCTGGGCAACTGCATCCAGCACTTTGATCGACTGTCGTGTCACTTCCGGTCCGATACCATCTCCCGAGATAACTGTTATATTCTTTTTCATACGGTTGTTCATTAATTGTATTGCTTTTTAGTTGTTTTTTTTCAATAGTTGACGGATCCTTCGTAACGGGTAATTTCTTCCTTCAGGCTGAGAAGGAAATCAATATCATCATACCCATTAAGCAGACAGGTTCTTTTATAATGATCTATAAAAAAAGGTTCGGAAAT
>DATLDA010000279.1:0-15900 GCA_035526135.1 Flavitalea sp. | reverse complement strand
CGTGAATACATGGGTAATGTGCGAAAATCAGCGTACGGTTTATTGGAGATCATTAACGACATCCTTGACTTTTCTAAGATCGAAGCCGGAAAACTTACTATTGAAAGCACTTCCTTCCGCCTCGATGAATTGGTTGAAGAAACAGTTGATATTCTTACCGTGAAAGCCTTTGAAAAAAATCTCGAAATGATCTGTCAGGTTGAACCGGGTTTGCCTTCTCAATTCTCCGGCGATCCGGTGCGTGTTCGGCAGGTACTGGTGAACCTTCTCGGTAATGCGATCAAGTTTACGCAGGAAGGCGAGATCGTTATGCAGGCCAGCAGTGCAGGCCAGATCTATCAGAGAGATGGAAAACAATTCCTCGATATCCAGCTTTCGGTGAAGGATACCGGTATTGGAATACCTAAACAAAAGTTGCAGAAAATATTTGAAAGTTTTACACAGGCTGATTCATCGACGACACGAAAATATGGGGGCACCGGTCTCGGACTTACAATTTCAAAAAGTCTTTCAGAACTAATGAAAGGTAACCTGACCGTAAAAAGTGAATTTGGCGGAGGTAGTGAGTTTACTTTCCATATCCCGCTGGAAGTAAAAAATGAAGTGCCTCAAATTTCTCCGATTCACAAACCACCGGTTGAACATGTGCTCATTGTCGATGATAATAGAACGAGCAGGGAACTGTTGCAAACCTTTTTCACCTACCTGAATATTTCCACACACGTGGCAGGGAATGGAAAGGAAGCCTTGATGAAACTCTATACTTCCGAACGTGAAGGGAAAAAATATGATCTCGTTCTGACAGACCACCATATGCCGGGTATGGATGGACTGCAACTGGCGCGCGAGATGGGTAAGAATGGGCAGATGGTACCTGTAATACTCATGTTGTCAGCGCTTGAAAAAAATCTTTATCAGAATGAAGCTGAACGTTCCGGCGTACAAAAAATTCTGACGAAGCCCGTTAAAATGTATGAACTCTATGCCTTGCTTTGTTCGCTGTTCATGAAAGGGAAAGAAGAAGAAAAAGTAAGAGAAAAAGTAAAAGCCATTGAAAAAATCACTGATGCTGCAACTATTCTGGTAGTGGAAGACGACCCGATAAATATGTTACTTATTTCCGAAGTATTGAGAAAAATGGGATTTGAAGTGATGAAAGCCGGAAATGGAAAGAAGGCAATCGAAATGCTCACACTGCACGATCCTGTTTTGATTTTTATGGATGTGAATATGCCAGACCTGGATGGATATGCGACCACTGCACTAATTCGCAGGCTGCCCGAACCTCATGGAACCATTCCCATCATTGCGCTCACAGCTGATGCCATGGAAGGTGATAAAGAAAAATGCATTCAATCCGGCATGAACGATTATGTTTCGAAACCCTTCCGCCTTGAAGAAATCGCTGCTGTGTTGAAGCGGTATATGCTGATGGTGTGAGCTCTGAATTTTAAACTATGAGATATGGGGTATCAGCTATCAGGTATCCGCTTTTAAAAATATTCGGAGAAACTGCAAATTATCAAACCGGGATTGCTGATACCTGATACCTGATACCGGAATTGAATACTTACATTTCATAGCCCAAGGCTGATACAACCTAATCAAACTACCTCCCGTCTTTGCAACATGAAAATTCTGTCAAACTCAACGACACAGTCGCATGCAAAAACACCTTCGCTCATCTTTTGCATCGTGATGGACCTTATTGGGTATGCTTCGTTTGCCATTCCGATACTTGGTGAAGCAATTGATTTGATATGGGCTCCCATCTCTGCTCTCATCTATTTCCGCACATTTGGTGGTTGGAAAGGTGCCTTCGGAGGGATTTTCAATTTCGTAGAAGAAATTTTGCCGGGACTTGACTTTATACCCACATTTACGATTACGTGGATTTGGCAAAATGTTTTTTCAAGAAAAGAAATCAAACAGACCAGGCTTCAACGATTAGTTTAGAAAATACGGGCCTTCTATCACGAACAAAAGCCAGTCATTTTATCGTGTGAGCTGTGGTTCTCTTGTGGAAGCATCATTGTCGTAAACAGACAAAACGATTTTCCATTCAGTAACGGAGTGTTGTAAGGTTAATTCCACCTTCAATTGCTGCAATGGTGCACCGGCGGAAAAGGGATAAAAAACGGATGTTGTTGTTTTCCTTGAAGCAGTCGGAGTTTCGTATTTACCATTCAGAATAAACGGTTTTTCTCCTTCCACTTTGATGATTGTATTCCTGATCTGGTTGAAAAGATCATTGTATTTCTGTACAGCATCGGTAAACTCTTCTGCATTGTACAATGTACTTTTCCAACTGTATCGCTCGCTGTTACTGGCATGGTATTGAGATATCACTGCATTCACAGCACCCGGTATCTCAACGATTGACTGGTAATCCGTAGTCTCAGGATAAGTAGTCAGCAAGGCGCCGCGAATGTTGCGGAATCGATTGGGATAATCCTGAATTACTTTCTGAAGGGCGGCGGTAGTTTCATTCGTAAAAACACCCTGCGAGTAAGACAGATGTACCGTCAGCGAAAAAAGGATCAATACTTTTTGGTATCGTACCATGATATAAAAGTAATACCCGCTCAAGACGAATAAAATAGGGGAAATACGTGCTTTTTTACACAATATCCCGGGTCATTGGGCGTTATTATCGATGGCAATCCCCTTCATAACATTATAAAGTCAATATTCCTATGAGACGTAATTCAATGTATTTCGATACCCAGCGTACAAAGATCTGTAAGGACATTTACAGGCCTTCCACTAATGTTTTCCGATTCATCAGGTCAGTACTCGCTGTGCTGGTAGTGGGAGAATCGCCCATCAGTCATCGTTCTAAACGCAAAATGCATTAAGTCGCTAACCATAACCATGCACTTACCTCTGAAATAGTGCTGACCCTGCCATTGGCGGGGTTTTTTTGTTTACAAGACTCTCATTGTGAGTTATCCGAATATTTGCTTCACAGGATGATCTAACTTAGCCAACTAATATTCACTTTAACATTTATTGCCATGAAATATTTTCTTGCAGTGATCATGTTATTTAATGCATCCATGACCAGGTCCCAACAGGTAATAAGTTTATATCAAGGCAAGGCACCAGGATCTGAAAACTGGAAACAGGTAGAAAAAGAGAATAATAACAATGCCTGGCAAACGAGAATTGTTTACAATGTCGCCAATCCAACGATTACAGTTTTTAAACCATCGGCTGAAGTAGCGAATGGTACAGCTATCGTAATCTGCCCGGGAGGAGGCTTTCATGCCCTTTCCATCGACAGCGAAGGTTTCGATGTTGCGAAGTGGCTGGCTGCTAAAGGTGTAACTTGTTTTGTACTAAAATACCGGCTTGTTGAAATCAAAACACAGGATCCCGTTGGTGAATTGTCTGCAAAGGGTGCATCGATAAATACCGATGTAGAACCTGTTGTTAAGCTTGCGACTGCAGACGCACTGAAAGCAATTGATTATGTACGAAGCAACGCAAAGCAATTCAATATCGATCCAAAAAAAATTGGAATCATCGGTTTTTCTGCAGGTGGAACCGTTACAGCATCAGCTGCATTTCATTATACAGAAGCATCCAGGCCGGATTTCGTAGCAGCCATTTATCTCCAATATGACTGGGTTACTGACAAGAAGGTGCCGGCTTCTGCACCTCCATTATTCATTCTTGCAGCCAGCAACGATCAGCTGGGACTTGCGCCGCACAGCATCCGGTTATACAATGATTGGACAGCAGCAAAAAAGCCGGTCGAATTAATTATGTACGAGGTCGGAGGTCATGGATTTGGAATGAAGAAACAAAACCTCCCCTCAGATAAATGGATCGAAAGGTTTGGCGACTGGTTGGAAGGAAAGGGGTTATTGAAGAAATAGAATTCTTTAATAAAAAATGGCTGAAGATTTCAGCCATTTTGATTTATAAGTATTTCCCGTTGTTGATTGTATGTTGTCGTCCCCTAATTTCTGATTCTCATTTCCTGTCGTTGCATGCCACCGGGCATCATTTGCCTTCCTGGTTGCATTTGTTGCTGATTGTTGGCGCCTGCCCTGTTCAGGTTGTAGGTGAACGTTAGCATAAAATATCTTTTCAATACAACGGTATTGATATCCTCGATATAATTGTCGGTGACAGTTCTTGTAATACTTTCATTTTGGTTCAAAATATCGTTGACTGATAATTTCAGCTCACCGTTTTTCTTCTTGAACAATTGCTTCGCGATACCGGCCGTCCATAACGGAATACTTTGATTGAACCCATCCGTGCGTCCAGAACTTTTATAATAATCGAAGTCACTGGTCAACACAATGCTCTTGAACATAGTATAACTGAAATCTATACCATATGATTGCGAAAAGAAATCTTCATTCAGATCTTTTTGGATAGAGTATTTCGCACTGTTGTAGTTAACCGTTGTATTCAATCCCACATTCAGATTGTCCTTTACATTCAGGTTGATACTAACTGTCTCCCCGATTATGAGATTGTCTGTGACATTCTTTTGTTTATAGATCTGACTTACAGTACGATTGTAATTTCCTGAAGTACTAAAGCTCAAATTGCTCCCCTTCAGTTTTTTTGTCCTGAGCGGAATACCATAAGTTACAAATGCATTTGAATTGAAAGCGCCATTCAGGTTTACAGGTCTGATCAACTGGACTCCTCTTGCGCCCGGTACAGAGTCAATTGCATTTACGATCTTATTATTGGTGTTGCCGAAATTGATGAACGCAGAAAAATATTTGAAAGTGGTACGGTTGAAGTTATTGAAGCGAAGGTTAATGTTGTTACTGAATTCCTGTTGCAATAATGGATTACCTGTGCGGATCTGCAAAGGATTTGATACATCAGGTACATCCTGCAACTGTGTGATGCTCGGCTGGTTCGTTCTGCCGCGGTAATCAATGCGGAAATTTTTTGAATTACTGAAATTGTATTGAAAGTTGGCTGTCGGGAAGATATTCGTAAACTTTTGCGACACGGTCGTATCCTTTCCTGTTGACCAACGGATACTCCTGCTGACCAGTTCAGATTGTTCCACTGCACCTCCCAACTGGTAATTAAATTTCGGCTTCTGCATTCTGAAATTCACTCCACCCCGGTGTGCATAAAAGTAATTTTCAAAATAATTTGTCTGCAGTGCGTTCACTGCATCATATTTACCGCTTACGCCGTTGAAATCGTAGGCCCTTCTGTCTGATTTGTTTTCGCGGTCTGTATACGCATAATTAAATTCCAACAATTTGTTTAGTCCCAATGGTTCGGTATAAGAAGTGCTGATCACGTTATTTTGGGTACGTGTTTTTTGTTCTGTGCGGATATCCTGGTTACGTACTGTGCTTGTTGTTCCATCAGGTTTAAAAAAAGTATATGGAGAATAGTTTTCTCCATTTCCGTCACTGTGATTGATGCTGTTATTAAATCCCACCGTTAATGTTCGCCCGATTCGATGAAATCTTCTTCTATACAGGAGGTTATTATTCAGACTGAAACCATCACGTTCATTTGAATTGGCCGTAATACCCGTAAGCGCGAGGTATTCCAAACCCGGTTTGCTTGCACGCGTGAAAGTAGTATCGATGCTCCTACTTGCAGAATGTTGAAAGGTAACTGATGGCGTGAAAAGCAACGAGTTCATTGAATCGATGAAATATTCCATCCGCACATTGAACCGGTGATTCTGATTCTTATTCAACGATGTGCTCTGTTGATTTTGTATTGCAACAGAATCATCGGGGAAAAAACTTTGTCTTCTGGCATTTCGACTTGTACTTGTTTCTGATTCGGAATAAAAATAACTTCCGGTGACATCCACTTTCTTCCACTTGTCGGAATAATTTAAACCTATAGATGTTGCTTTTGTTATTCCACTTCCGCCTCCACCAAAACCTCCAAATCCACCACCGTCAATCCGGATTACTTGATTGCCTCCACCTCCGCCGCGGTTACCCCCTCCGCCGCCACCACCCTGGAAACCTCCCATATTGGTAACAATGTCAGAGAAATTGAATGTGCTTTTATTAATGTTATTGGAATTGCCAATGATTGAAATCCTCCGGTCTCCGTTGAAGCGATTAAAACTCAACTGGCTTTCATACCTGCCATCTGTTCCGATTCCTGCGGTGACCCGGCCGAAATAACCAATTCGTTTTTCTTTTTTTAATTTGATGTTGATCGTTTTCTGTCTGCTTCCATCATCAATCCGTGAAAATTTTGCCTGGTCGCTCATATCATCGAAAACCTGTATCGATTCGATCATGTCGGCTGTAATATTCTTTGTAGCAAGTTTTGGATCTGTGCCAAAAAATTCTTTCCCATCGACAACTACTTTCTGCACATCCTCACCCTGGGCTTTTACATTACCATCTTTATCTACCTGCATGCCGGGAATTTTTTTCAAAACGTCTTCTGCCGTGGAATTTGGCCGGGTCTTGAAAGCGCTTGCTTTAAATTCAATGGTATCTTTTTTAATAATGATTGGAGCTCCTTCTACGACCACTTCTTCAAGCAGAACACTCTTCTTTTCGAGGTTGATTGTTCCTAGATCGAGGACTTGTTCAATTCCAGTCAACCTGATATTCCTGCGATAGTTTGTATAACCCTGGAAGCTTACGATGAGCCGGTAAGAACCACTATCAAGGTTTTTCAATTCAAATTCACCTGTTTTCGTTGCAATTGCATAGGCTGCAACGGTTGAGTCAGGATTCAATAACGAAACTGTTGCCTCCGCAAGAGATTCTTTAAATAAAGTGTCGGTAAGCTTTCCCTTGATCGTGAGATTGGATTTATTCTGTGCCGCAGCAACAAAACAAGTACCTGCAAAAATGAATAGTAGTAATAAATGTCTCATCTGAAAATAGATAAAGTGTTCAAGTACCATTTAGACGGCGGAACCGCCGTAAACTTGTGGAACATGTTCTCGGGTTTCTCTTATTCGGGAAGGGGCTAACTGAAAAGGTATTCCACATCTTCGCGCGTGAGACTTTTTACAAAGCCTTCATCGTCAGTGATCAGGTCTTTCGCAAGGACGCGTTTTTTATCCTGTAACTGCAGGATCTTATCTTCAATTGTATCCTTACAAATCATCCGGTAGGCAAAAATGTTTTTTGTCTGACCAATCCTGTGCGTCCGGTCGATCGCCTGTTGCTCAACAGCCGGATTCCACCATGGGTCTACAATATATACGTAATCTGCAGCTGTCAGATTTAAACCCACACCACCTGCTTTTAGGGAGATGAGAAAAACACGGCAATTCTGGTCCGCCTGAAATCGCTGGATGGCCTTTTCACGGTCAATTGCAGAGGTGCTTCCATCAAAATATTCGTAATCCACTTCCAGCTCTTTCAATTTTTCGCGGATCAGAGCGAGCATGCCGAGAAATTGTGAAAAGATCAGTGCCTTATGATTACTGATGTTTTCGGTAATCTCTCTTCCTAATTCTTCCAATTTGATCGAATGATTCGGATACCGATCCGTTTCATTTAAAATCGCGGGAGAATCACAGATCTGCCGAAGTTTCATCAATCCCTGCAGGATCGTCAATTGCGAACGTTGAATTCCCTGTTGCTCAATTGTTCCGAGAATCTTGTCACGAAAATCATTCCGGTAAGCCTCATAGATATTTCTTTGCTCGTCTTCCATCTCACAATAAAGGATCGTTTCCGTTTTATCCGGAAGGTCTTTCGCAACCTGTTCTTTTGTTCTGCGAAGTATGAATGGATATAATAATTTCCGCAAGTGATCTTTTCTGTCGGGTTCCCCGAATTTGTCAATTGGAATGGAAAATTCCTGCCGGAAAAATTCAATACTTCCCAGCATACCCGGATTGAGAAAATTCATTTGTGCGAAAATGTCGAACGTATTATTCTGAAGTGGGGTTCCGCTGAGGCATAGCCGGTTCCTGGCATTCAGAAGCGATGCGGCCTTTGTTACTTTACTTGATGGATTTTTGATCGCCTGCGATTCGTCAAGGATTACATAATCAAACGGTACGTCTACAAGAAGCTTGATATCACTTCGCAGTGTACCATAGGTAGTGATGATCACATCCTTGTTGGTAAAATGATTTTTTTCGCGCGTGCGTTCGCCTCCGTGATGGATATGATACGTCAGATTCGGAGTAAATTTTTTAATCTCATTTTCCCAGTTGAACATCAGGGTGGTAGGACATACTACAAGTGCATTTAATTTTCCATTTTTTTCCCGGTAGTAATGCAGGTATGATAATGCCTGAACTGTTTTTCCCAATCCCATATCGTCAGCAAGAATTCCACCCCAACCAATTTCTTTCAGGTAATTGAGCCAATGAAAGCCATGTTCCTGATACGGACGTAAAATATGTTCAAGATGTGCCGGTACGGGTATCTCCCTGATCTGCCTGAAGTCTTTCAGTTGTTCGTATTTTTCTTCAAGTCTTACGACCAGTTCTTCTTCATTTCGCGTGTCGTACAGTTCATCGATCACGCTCATGTGATACTTCGAAAGACGTAACTGGTTTTGTTTTCCTTCTCCCACACGAAAAAGCAGCGAATATTTTTTTATCCATTCTTCCGGTAAGATTCCAAGGGTCCCGTCCTGCAGCGGTACAAACTGCTGTCTGTTTCCGAGGGCTTTTTTTACATCGGCAATTGTTACTTTCTGTTCACCAAAAACAATATCAACACGGGCATCAAACCAATCTGTATTGCTGCTGATATGAATTTTTGTTTGCGGTTTTGCAGTATTGAACCTGAAATTCTTAAGGGCTTCGAAACCGAAAACCGGAATCTTCATTTCCTTCATGGCATCCACAAAGAGGAAGAACCAGTTGTTTTTCAGCACATCACTTCCTTTCAGTGCAAGTTGCTGACCGCCCTCCGGTCTGATGAAATTTGAATGCAACGATTCGAGCCTCCGGATAAATTCATTTTCCTTCTCACGGTCACGGTGCACCATCATTACTTTTTCACCATCCGGGATCACGAGTTCATCTTTACCACCGGGTTTGGTTTCAAAACCCTTATAGGAAAACAGTGGTTGAAAAATCAGATAATCACCTTTTTCCTGCAATACAATTCTCTTGTCAGGATCACCACCTCGCACTTCACTTATGATAGCATTATCGAATTCAACATGATATTCTTTTGTAAGGGGCATGAGAAAATTCGTAAGCTCTTCAGACCACGCGGTCCTTGAAATTGTAATTTTCCCTTTTGCAATGAACCGGTCGATAAGACTCACATCTTCCGATTTGTCCCACAGGTAAACATTTTCATTGAATAAAAACAACAGGCTGCTGTCGATTGAATTTTCCGTGATTTCAACCGGTTGGCCGTTCAGTTTTACCCAGCATGCTATTTCATACTGATTGCGATTGAAAGCGACCCTGAAAAATGGTTTGATGAAATCTGTTACAACGCCAATTGGCTGGAGATGATCTGTCCTGAAAGATTTCTTATCACGCAGGCTGAATACATATAAACTGGAAGTGATGTCAAGAAAAAGTTTTTTGAGTTTAGGATGAAGATATTCTACCATCAGCGCCTTCGTCTCTTCCGGAAGATCATCACTTTCATGGTGAATAATATTTTCCCAGATACCACTAAAGGGAGAGTTGCGGCTTAAATATTTACTAATCTCCCCTTCCTGCATTTTCCGGAGATTCGGTATCATTTGACGGTCTGCTTCACTGAATACATCGGTGTTCACAAACTTGCTCAAATCAAGCTTTTCAATCTTTCCGGTATAGGCGGAAAGGGCCTCATTGGGTTCACCACCGATGGCATCCACTGAAAAGCCAGGATAACCATCAAAATTAAAATTGAAAACCACGCCCAGTTTTTGTGCAGCAGGATCTTCTACTTCAACAGGTTCCGTTTCCTGTAAAGATTCCTTAACAACGTCAGCCAGTTGCGGTCGTGGCTTAGTCACTTCGTGTGGTGATATACGTTTGATTGAAGAATCAAGCACACGGAGGAAAGGCTTACCTTCCTTATAGGTGAATTCAAATTTTCCTTTCAGTTCATCTGAAAGCGAATATCCATATGCTTCCAGTAATTTATTTTTCTCCTTATCCCAATTCCGTATGGTATCAAAATAGTAAGGGCCGGAGTTGTTTAGCAGCTGAAGAAAAATAATCACTTTCGGAAGACAAAGCGGATGGGCAGAATCCTCATAATCGCAGCTTGTATCAAAATTTCTTTCTTCATTTTTGCGGATTACTACCGGGTAGTTTTTGCCATTCAAATCCACATTTGCCTTCACCATTTCATCCTTTGCTTCTTCTATAGTGGCTTTTTGTGTTCTCAGGTATTTTTCTGCTTCCTGATAAGTTTCCGGCGATGATAACAGGCGAAGTGTTTTCAGGTCGATGTACTTCATTTTAACAACCGTATGCCGTTGGTCATAGGCAATGGCTTCGGCCTTCAGCATGTTCCTGTCTAACATTTCCTGCAAAGTGATCAATGATGCTGCTTCATGCCGGCAGATCTCCCCGAGGTTATACGGGCATGCACACCGTAAAGAGAGAGATTTGGGATCTTTGAATTTCTGAATGTTGACTTTATAATAAGTGGAATAGCTGTCGTCTTTCACCCGGAAAGTCACTGCATCCATCAATTCATCGTAGTCGACCATTTCAACATAACCAATAGCGTGAATTTTTTTTCCTCTCCGGATCACTTCATCTGTTCCATTGGTATATACATACTTAATAAGGTGCGGTAAAGCCATTCTTCAAATAAATTTATCCCCGACTGAGTCAATACAAACTGCCGTTTCATTGGCAAGCGGCTTCAGGAAAGGGCAATCTGCAAAAGTAAAGGAAAAGGCGGTATAAAACCATGGGAAAAGCAAGAGAAAATGGCTTTCAGCTTTCGGCTTTCAGCAGTCGCTGCAAAAGAAATAACCAGTATCTTTTTTCTAACATCATGGCAACCCGCTATGAGATCATTACCTTCCGAAACAATGAAATATGCGACTGCTGACCGCCGATTGCTGAAAGCTGTCACGAATTCTAAATTCTCCTTAACAACCATTGGTATAGCCTTTGTCCTAGTTACCTTTGTGTGAGAACATTTATCCTTATCCAGCTACAAAACAACCAATATGTTTCAGCGGTCATTGATCACCTTTTTTGTTTTTCTGTTACTTTTCGATTGTATTCATGCTCAAAAATTAAACAAGGCAGATAAAGCCACGGTATCATTGCTCAAATCGCACATAAGTTTTCTTGCCGATGATAAACTGGAAGGAAGAAGAGCCGGAACAAAAGGTGAAAAACTTGCGGCTGATTACATCAGCAGCCAATTCAAAAAATACGGCCTGGAGGCGAAAGGTGACAACAATACCTGGTTTCAATCATTTGATATTTACGATGGCCGACAGGTCAATTCGCCTTCACACCTGATCATAAATGGACATGACCTGAAATTGAACACTGAATATTTTCCATTCAGTTATAGTCCCAACGCAACTTCTGAGTCTGCCGTTTCTTTTGCATTGGCAGAAGCAGGGGTTCCCTGGTTCATGGATCTGAAGGATCTGATAGAAGAAAATAAAGAAAATCCCCATTTTGATCTGAATGAAGCCATCATTGCGAAAGGCAGACATGCTGCATCAAAAGGTTCAACTGCATTAATTGTTTACAACACTTCCGGTTTGCCCGACAGCCTGAAGTTCGATGCAAAAGATCGGACCGAACCTTTGAAAATACCGGTGCTGTATATCTCCGCGGATGCAAAGAAAAAGTTCTTAACGGATGAAGAAGGAACATACGATGTAAAAATGAAAGTGGATATCGGCCCACGTATGCGGAAGGGGGCAAATGTTGTCGGTTTTCTCAACAACAATGCGTCAAACACAATCATCATTGGCGCCCACTACGATCATCTTGGTTATGGAGAGGACGGCAATTCGCTTTTCAGAACCGGCGAAAAACAAATCCACAACGGTGCTGATGACAATGCCAGCGGAACGGCCGCTGTGATTGAACTGGCCCGTTTACTGAAAAATTCAAAATTAAAAAGCAACAATTATTTATTTGTTGCATTCTCTGCTGAGGAGCTCGGACTGAATGGTTCGAAATTTTTTGCCGAACATTCTCCTGTTTCTCTTAATACTATCAATTACATGATCAACCTGGATATGGTCGGAAGGTTGAATGATAGTACCCGGATCGTTACTATTGGCGGATATGGAACGTCGCCGTTATGGTCGCAGATATTTAGCTCCATGAAAGACCAGCGTAATTTGAAGTTCAGGTTTGATTCAAGCGGTACCGGACCCAGCGATCATACTTCATTCTACAGGAAGAATGTGCCTGTATTGTTTTATTTCACGAACCTGCATGCTGACTATCACAAACCAACCGATGATTTCAATAAAATAAACTACCCGGGAGAATTGCTGATTCTGAAGAATATCATGGAGGTTATCTCGGTGTCGAATAACAAACCCAAGTTCGCTTTTCTAACTACCCGTGAACAACCCATGGGCACCAGTACCCGCTTTTCCGTTACGCTGGGGATCATGCCGGATTATTCCTACAGTGGCGCGGGAGTGCGGGTAGACGGGGTTAGTGATGGTAAAATTGCCCAGAAAGCCGGAATGAAAAGTGGCGATGTCATTATTCAGTTAGGTGAACACAATACATCATCAGTAGAATCATACATGCAGGCATTGTCGAAATTCAAAAAAGGCGATTCTACCACGGTGAAGTATAAGCGTGGAAATGATATTCAGGAAGTCCAGGTTCAGTTTCAATAATTATCAGCAAAAAGAGTCAATATAAATCGTGAAAACACTCAGGCTCGATAATAGCGATCTTGAAGAAGAGTTTTTTGAAGATACCCGTCTTGCAGGAATTGTTACTACTTTAAAAGACTATCAATTTTGCTGGCAGTTGAATCACCGACTGCGTTTTGATTTTAGAAATAATAATGATATTGAAATTCAATTGAACAAGAAGAAACGCGATTATTTTTTCACGGTATTCGAATACCGTGAACCAAACATCTCCCTTACACATTATCTTTATAATAATCAATTTGACGGCGAATACCTTTTACCGGAATTCAAACACATTAATTTTTTGTGGCTGATGAAAGGAGAAAAAATGGAAAACGAAAGACTTGCTGATATTTTGAACAGTATGAAGTCGATCAATGGTGTTCAATTGGTAACGGAGCTTACCAACGAGAAAATCCGGAACAAAGCGCACCTTATTTTCTGACGATCCGTCACAATAATTTTAATTCCTATGTGGAAAGAAGAAAATAACTCTTTGTACAAATCTTTTGAATTTAAAAATTTCTCTGAAGCATTCGCATTCATGACGAGAGTTGCGCTGGCTGCCGAAAAGGCGGACCATCACCCTCTTTGGAAAAATGTTTATAACAAAGTGGAGATATGGCTTTCAACCCATGATGCAGGGGATGTTGTGACAGCAAAGGATAAAAAACTTTCTGAAATAATAGACAAACTGATCTGAAGCTTTTTTTATTTTCAAATAACCTGAAGAATCTTTTCACCGCGCTCCATAATTTGCCCGATAGGAATTGCATGCTGTTCGTATCCATTTGATCTTAAAAAATCTTCTACTTCACTCCTTCCGACTTCTGACACCGTAAACAAAAGCCCACCATTCGTTTGTGGGTCAGGGAGCAGCATAAAAGCCTGAGATACCGGTACTCCTTTTCGAAAGCCGATTTTATTTCCAAAACTCGTCCAGTTTCGTGATGTCGCATCGGGAAATATTTTTTTATTAAGATATTCCACAGCACCAGTAATTACAGGCACCTTATCCCAGATTAACTCGACACTCACATTACTACCCTCGGCCATTTCTATCAGGTGGCCGCCTATTCCAAAACCGGTTACATCGGTCATTGCAGAAACATCACGCATGGCACCGAGTTCGGCACCGATAACGTTTAGCTTTGACATATGGCCTACTGCAATCCCGTGATGTTCCGGCAATAACTGTTTGCGCTTTTCTGCCGTGGTGAGTATTCCTACGCCAATTGGCTTGGTCAGGTAAATCAAATCACCTGGTTTTGAAGTATTGTTTCTTTTTACGTGTTGCAACGGAATCCGGCCGCTGACTGCAAGTCCGAAGATCGGCTCCTGGGAATCGATACTATGTCCACCGGCCAGTGTGATTCCCGCTTCAGCACAAATATTTCTCGCTCCTTCAATAATCCGTTTTGCGAGAGAAACAGGTAATTTCTCTACAGGCCACCCCAAAATAGCCAATGCCAGCAGTGGATGGCCACCCATCGCATAAACATCACTGATCGCATTCGCAGCAGCAATTCTTCCGAAGTCATACGGATCGTCTACAATAGGAGTAAAGAAGTCTGTTGTAGAAATGAGCCCTTCGCCATTTCCAAGATCATAAACAGCCGCGTCATCTTTATAATCGTTGCCGACGATCAGTTTGTGGTTGTCTGAAGATGACAAATTTCCCGCGAGAATTTCTTCCAAAACTTTCGGTGCAATCTTACAACCGCAACCTGCTCCTTTAGAATATTGAGTGAGCGCTATTTCTGTTTCGTTTATGAGCATATTCATCAGACTTTTGTAGCCTGCGTATATTCTACCGCAAGAATTTTTTGTGCATTCGTAACCGGATTAACTTCCACACAGGAAATGTTCGTTACAAGCCCTTCCCAGTGGTCCCGGTTTTGAAGGGCTTTCAGATAATGTTTGTCATAATAATTCAATAATACCCTAAAGGATTCGCGCAGGTTATTTTCAATCAGGTGATTGATAGCATTTTTTGTTTCGAGTCCGCCTAGTCTTTTTTGTATCCTTAATATTGCATTTATCATTTTCTCTTTCTCACATCCCCCATAACCCGTTACCAGGTGCTCCAGCCTTTTGTCAAAGGGCACATCAAGGAAAATGACGGGCGATTTGCGCATGCGGGTCCATATACTTTGCGGTACATTAATTGAACCAATTCGCTGACTCTCATCTTCCAGCCATACCGGAACCATCTCCTTCGTATCACGGTTTCCATAAACTTCGGCATCATTGTATGAGATCATGAATTTTCGATAGAGTTCCAGGGCAAGTTTATTCTCGAACA
Source organism: Flavitalea sp. (assembly GCA_035526135.1). GTDB lineage: Bacteria > Bacteroidota > Bacteroidia > Chitinophagales > Chitinophagaceae > Flavitalea. Next base: position 821 of record DATLDA010000279.1, on the reverse strand, counting down.
TTTCCTGGCTGGGCTGTGGAGGTTCGTTGATCGCACCAAAGGCAGAACCTTTATGATGCGCGAGTTTTTCAAGGTCTATAACAGTTTCTCCCGAGTTCTCCAGCATTTTCAACACTTCTGTCTTACCAGAACCGGTATATCCTCCCAGAATCCTGAATTCAAATGAATATTCGAAAACCTTCAAGACATAATTTCTGAATTTCTTATACCCGCCGGCAAGTGTGGTAACCCGGAAACCATATAGTTCGAGCAACCATGCAACAGCTGCACTGCGCATGCCGCCTCTCCAGCAATGCACTAAAACATGATGTTTCCCTTCCTGATTCTTTGGATATTTCTGACATATGGCTTCCACTTCTTCAACCGTAGTTCGCATCCGCGGTCCGAAAAATTCCAACCCCAGTTTGATCGCCTGTTCCCGACTTACCTGTTTGTACATGGTACCCACTTTTTTTCTTTCTTCATCTGTAAACAAAGGAAGATTGTAAGCGCCCGGCAAATGAGCCTGCAGGTATTCGGAAGGACTCCTGACATCAAAGACCGGAGACTTTTCCGACATTTGAATAAATCTTTCTATCAGGACCTTTTCAATTGCCATGTACCAAAAGTTGGGTGCTCCAAATTAACACAACATCACGGAAATCTTCAGCCCATGTTTATCAAAATGTCAAACAGGACGGTTTTATTCTTTTTTACGTGCTCCTTTCTTATTTCCTGCCAATCGGCAGAAGAGTCGAACCCGCCAGCAACAATACCTACTGTTGATTCAGTAACCACTGATTCTTCGATCACAGAAACAATAGACACTGTTTTGAACGAAT
>DATLDA010000049.1:0-2340 GCA_035526135.1 Flavitalea sp. | reverse complement strand
AGCTTCAACTGGGTGGCCAGGTGATTTCCCCAATAAGTTTTTCCGGATCCCATAAAACCAATCAGAAATATGCGCATGGATTTATTGAAAAGTATATTTGTAAAAGATCGTATCGACATGAATCAGCGGGAAAGAAGCGGGTAGTTCTTCTTTACTGCAACGGACAAAGCCATTCTTTTCATAAAATCTATGTGCTGCTTTTAAAATATCCACTGTGCCGAGGTAAATTTTTCTGACTGATTTTTCTCTGCACCAATCGAACAACTCCTTAATTAAAGAATGTGCAATTCCTTGATGCCCCCGAAAATCTTTCGATACAAACATTTTCCGCAGCGCTACTTCATAGTTGCCTATGTCCGACAAGCCGACCGTACCGCAAACTACATTTGATTTTACAGCAATCCAGAAATTACCAATTCCCTGCTGATAGACTGCCGGAATTGATGTCAGGTCAGGCTGGTCCTTCAAAGTAATCTGAATATGGAATTCTTCCCGTTGGATGGACAGGATGAGATCTGCGACCTGTTTTTCAAAAGGAGGCGTAAAGGGTTGGATTAATACTTCATCATCTTCTTTCATGAAAATGCATTCAGACCTGTAACATCCATACCTGTGATCAGCAGATGAATATCATGTGTGCCTTCATACGTAATTACACTTTCAATATTCATCATATGCCGCATGATTGAAAATTCGCCGGTGATACCCATCCCTCCTAACATCTGCCGGGCATCCCTTGCTATATCGGCTGCAATTGCGCAACCGTTACGCTTCGCCATAGAAACTTGTTGCGGCGTAGCCTTTTCTTCATTCATTAGTACACCAAGTCTCCAGTTTAGCAATTGAGCCTTTGTGATCTCCGTGATCATCTCTGCAAGCTTTTTCTGTTGCAGCTGAAATCCACCAATTGGTTTGTCGAATTGAATTCTTTCTTTGCTGTAACGCAAGGCCGTATCATAACAATCCATTGCTGCACCCACTGTTCCCCAGGCAATACCATACCGGGCTTTAGTCAGACAACTCAAAGGACCTTTCAATCCTTTTACGCCAGGTAATATATTTTCTTTGGGAACTTTTACATTGTCGAATACAAGTTCTCCGGTGGCAGATGCTCTCAAACTCCATTTTCCATGTGTAACAGGTGCTGAAAACCCTTTCATACCTTTTTCAACGATCAATCCTTTTATATCGCCGGCTTCATCTTTCGCCCACACTACAGCAATCTGTGAATAAGGTGCATTTGAGATCCACATTTTCGCTCCGTTCAGGATTACATAATCACCTGCGTCCTTGAAATTCGTTAACATGCCTGCCGGGTTCGATCCATGATCTGGTTCGGTTAATCCGAAACACCCCAGCCATTCACCGCTCGCTAGTTTTGGCAGGTATTTTTTCCTTTGTTCCTCGCTGCCAAATGCATAGATCGGGAACATAACCAGAGAACCCTGAACAGATGCCGTTGACCTTACACCGCTATCCCCCCGTTCCAGCTCCTGCATCATCAAACCATAACTTATGTAATCTAATCCCCCACCTCCGTATTCTGTCGGAATGGTGGGACCGAAACAACCCAGGTCCCCCAGTTGTTTGATGATTTGTTCCGGAAAGGCTGCTTTCTGTGCGTATTCTTCAATGATGGGAGAAATTTCTCTTTTCACATAATTCCGTACCGTATCGCGGATCAGTTTCTGTTCCTCAGTCAATAAATCGTCTACTTCGAAATAATCCGGTGATATAAACTGGTCTGTTCTTGCCGCCATGAAATTCAAATTTGTTGCCGGGCACGAAAGTAAGGATTGTTGGGGTTACCGACTGACCAGCCGTGTTTCCAGTCCGCTGAAATGTTGCATTATTATAAAGAAAAAAGTATCTCATGACTTTAATAAACCGCCTATCAGGGATTCCGGCTCAATTATACGGGTTGATGCAACATGAGATACATTCGCTTGTCTCTTTATATACTTAACCTTTAAACCTGTTGACTTGGAGCTGACGGCACCGATCGTTCGCGATGAATTGGTAGAACGCTGTAAGGAAGGCGATTCCATGGGATATGAAGCTTTGTACAGGCAATATGCCCGGGCAATGTATAATACCAGCCTGCGGATCGTTAATAATACCGGTGATGCGGAAGATGTGATCCAGGAAGCTTTTTTAGATGCTTTTCGTTCATTGCATGACTTTCATTATCGGTCCACATTCGGTGCGTGGTTGAAAAAGATTGTAATAAATAAATCGATAAATATCCTTCGAAAACGAAAAATGGATCTGGTAGAAATCGAACAATCCAATGCCTTCACGATCGCGGAAGAAGAAAGGTTGGACGAAGACGAAATACTT
>DATLDA010000048.1:0-2760 GCA_035526135.1 Flavitalea sp. | reverse complement strand
GTTTTTATGATATTGATCTCGTTCATCCGAATTATCCTGCTACTGAGTTTGTGATGGAAAAATTCACGGAGACCTGTATCGACGAACCATCTCAAAAATTAATGAAGGAGATCAGGAGTATTGTAATAGCGAGGAAGCATAAACCTTTTCAGCCGGATACGAAGGCGCATAAGCAATTTCTTTCAGCACATCTTGAAAAGACCAAAAGCCTGCAATCGAAACACCCATTTTTAGATCTGATGGAAGAAACTATGTTTTTTTCTGAAAGCCCATAATGATGACAAAGGAAAAATTGCAAGAAGAATATCAAGAGCATTTTCAAACCTCCCCCGAGCATATATTCTTCTGCCCCGGCCGTATTAACCTTATCGGCGAGCATATCGACTACAATGGTGGTAAGGTGATGCCCTGCGCTATTTCCATGGGTACCTATCTTGCTATCGGCAGGAACACGGACAAAAGATTACGATTACATTGTCTCAATTTTCCTGAAACGGCCGACCTGCATTTACAATCTTCTTACACCAAAGCAGGAGATCAGTGGTTCAATTATCCACTGGGGGTGGTCAACTCTCTATTGCAATCGGAATATCCCTTATCAGGTCTTGGTATGCTGTTTTACGGAAACCTGCCGATCGGCGCGGGATTATCTTCTTCTGCCTCGATCGAAGTGGTAACAGCGTATGCGGTCAGTGAAATGTTTGAGTTGAACATATCTCTTAAAGATATCGCTCTCCTTTCAAAAGAGGTAGAGAATACATTTATTGGTGTTAACTGCGGGATCATGGACCAGTTTGCAGTAGCGATGGGTAAAAAAGATAATGCCATTTTGCTGAATTGCGATTCACTTGAATACGAATACCTGCCTTTTCAAACCAGCGACTATTCATTGGTCATTATCAATACCAATAAGCAAAGAACCCTGGCCGATTCAAAATACAATGAACGCTTTGCTGAATGCGGAGCCGCTTTACAACTATTGAAACAGGAACTGGATATTCAAAACCTTTGTGAAATTGATCGAGCAACATTTGAACGGCACCGGCATTTGATAAATAACGCAGTACTGGAAAAAAGGGCCTTGCATGTGATCACTGAAAACGAAAGAGTGAAAGTTGCGGCAGAAGCTTTGAAGATGAAAGATGTGAAAACCTTTGGCAACCTGATGTATGCCTCCCACGGATCATTGAAAAATGATTACGTGGTTTCGGGAATAGAGTTAGACACTGTGGTTGACCTTTGCAGAAACTACGAGGGTTGCATTGGTGCCCGGATGACCGGTGCAGGATTTGGTGGCTGTGCCATTGCTTTGGTAAAAGCAGTACAGTTGGAAGATTTCACGGAACTTCTTATTGACAACTATAAGGAAAGAATAGGGTATTCTCCAGAGGTTCTAATTTCCGGCATTGGCGATGGCGTACGGGAGTTATAATTTAAAACTGTATTCAGATAAAAGGAATTCCTCGAGCCGGGTCAATAGGGTGAGTTGATTTTTGGCCCTGTCAAGATTCTGTCCTGGATAATCAATGTGATAATATATATCGGCATTCAGGAAATCGGTTAGAAAACGCAATGCCTGCATATAGATCATCAGTAGCCCGGCGCTGTGTATATATTTTTTTTCCGTGTCAGTAAGTTGTTCCTGTAATACGCTGAGGTAGCCCTCAACGATCGATTCATAATAATCTTTCCGGATGTGCAACTGATCCAGGCTATTAGCTTTCTCATCATCGCTGCTAGCCATCGAACGTATCATATCGCCGATATCGGAGAAAAAATATCCCGGCATACAAGTGTCCATATCCACGGGGCAAATGACATTCCCGGTCTCTTCACGAAAAAGTATATTGGATATCTTGGCATCATGATGCATTAATCGTTTTTCAAAATCGGGAGAATCAATAATGGCTTCATAGAAATCTACATATCGTTCTCTGTTCTTTAGCTCGGAAATTATAGATGCGGCTGCATCAAGGCGATCGAAGTTCTGAATATTAAGAGCTTGCCGGAACTGCCAGTACCGTAAAGAGAGATCATGAAACCCGGGAATGGTAGTATAAATTTTTTCGATCGGGTAAAATTCAAAACTGGCAGTGAGGCAGGCAAAGGTTTCAGCTACCCTTCTTGCCTGCGCTGCGGTCGCGGGTTTGTGCAACGTCATACCATTTTCTACAAATTCAAATACACGCCAATAATTCCCCTTACTGTCAACAAAAAGAAAATGACCATCCACGCAGCAAAGCGGGCTGGGTACTCTAACGGGCATAGGAAGTGAAGAAAATTCCTCAAGGTTAAGCAGCCCACTGATGGCAATATAATTGGCCTGCACTTTTTCCGGTTCCAGGAAAACCTCGTTATTGACTTGCTGTAAAAGAAGCTTATAATTATTTGATTTGATAACGACCTTGTACGTTTTATTGATCAATCCTTCTGAAACAGGTGTTACAAGCAGATCATTATCCGGGTAATTCACTGCGGCTCTTAAGGCTTCCTGGTAGGGCGCTGATCTCATGGAGCAATGAAAATAATGATTAGCGCAGAGGAAAGCCGTCTACAATCGATTGCGGGAAAATATAAAACAAATTTGAGGATTGGAAAATTTGAAGATGTAATGCACATTTTCAAATCTTCAAATCATTTAATCAAACCATCTCTAATGTATCCTGTCGCCTCTAACTTCTAAATTTTTTATAATGCCTGCTTCGTACTCCAACCATTGTTGCCAGCGTCGGCGTACTTTTTCTTTTTCGATATAAGTTT
>DATLDA010000268.1:0-20757 GCA_035526135.1 Flavitalea sp. | reverse complement strand
CAGGTATCAGGAGTCCCGCCAAAATTTAAATGTCAATCAATTTTAATTTCTTGCAATCAATTTCATATGAGTACTGATTATTAAGATTGGAATCAAGAATGATAATTACTATCGGGGTGGGATACCTGATACCTGATACCTGATACCCCATACCCCATACCCCATACCTCACACCTCACACACCTAAGAATTCCACCACTCTCTTCACTACCTGATTGTCTTTATAAATTCTTCGATGGCCTAATCCTTTTGTGATTACAAATTCCAGTTGGGAATGATTGTCGTCTCTGACTTTGAGCGCATCGGCTAGGGAAGTGATTTCATCCTCTTCATCATGGATCCACAATATGCGCGCATGAATATGTTTTATGGCGCGGCGCACCGAATAATGAGCAGCAGGAACACCGCCTTTTTCTATGATAAGGTCATCAAATGGTTTTCGCAGTGCGGTATCCAGTTGTAAAAATGCAAAGAATGATTCGATAGCAGAAGTTGTTTCCGTTGCCGGAGCGATCAATACAAGCCGTGTATTGATGTCATGCGGTATTTTTTCGACCAGATGTGCCAGCGCTAATCCGCCGAAAGAATGTCCAAGGTATCCTGCAAAAGGACCGTAATTTTTTACTACTGATAGCAGCATACGTGTATAAAGCGGAAGATTTACCTGTTTGCCACCAGATCTGCCGTGCGCAGGCGCATCGAATGCCAATACTTGAAAGCCCTTTTGTGTAAGTGGCAGAATATAACGGTCAAAGTTTTTGCTACTTGATTCAAATCCATGTACAATAAGGATTTTCCTTTCCCCTCCGGCGTTCCAGCGATGCCCCCTGATCGTTATTCGCTCCAATTCAAAGGTCAATTTCTCACCTTTCTCAAATATCTTCGGAAGTTTCCGGTGTGATTTTCTTACGGGCGTACAGAAAACATCAAAAGCGATTGCGGCGGCTTTCTTCTCAGACACCAGTGCCGTAAGATGGATCTTTGCCCGGATATAGCCAATCGCTACTTTTTGTGCCAGTTTCATTTGGGCCGCTGCTTTTATTTAGCTTGCAAATTAAAGGCGAATATGCGAATAGTCATGATTGGTTCCGGAAATGCAGCATCCGTACTGGGAAGAAAAATAGTGGCAGCCGGTCATACTGTAACACAGGTCTATAGCCGTAACGAACAAAATGCCATGCAATGTGCGCAGGCATGCGGCGCATCACATACTTCAGATATCACTTCTCTCGATCCGGTTGCTGATCTGTATGTGATCGCAATTACCGATAGCGCCCTTCCATCGGTGAAATCATGGCTGGCATTGGAAAGAAAACTTGTTGTGCATACAGCGGGTACTGTTTCGAAAGAAGTTTTGAATGGTGTTTCACTGAACTATGGCGTCCTATATCCATTGCAAAGTATGAGGAAAGAAATGAAGCACCTTCCTGATATCCCATTTCTGGTTGACGGAAATACTGCCGACGATCTGACTCTTATATATGATTTTGCAAAATCGTTATCTGAAAAAGTTGAAGTAGCGAATGACCAGGTACGAAGGCAGCTTCACCTCGCCGCAGTGATTGTAAATAACTTTTCAAACCATTTGTTCTCGCTAGCGGAAGAATTCTGTAAAAAAGAAAATGTCAACTTTGAATTATTGCTTCCACTAATCGAAGAAACTGCATTGCGTTTGCGATTTTTTCCGGCAAAAACGATGCAGACGGGTCCCGCAATGAGAAATGATCTTCCTACCATTGACCGTCATCTGGAAGTTTTGAAAATTCATCCTGAACTCAGGTCGTTTTATGAATTTTTTTCTGCAAGTATTATGAAGGGAAATTCAAAAAAATAATTGATCCCGGTTATTTTAAGAAATTTTTGTTCGCGTTGCAATCAGGGTTGTTGTCAGTCCGAGCAATGCAATTAAAATGAAAGACACTCTCAGGCTTGCTGCCTCTGCAATAAATCCGATGAAAGGCGGACCAAATAAAAATCCGAGATATCCAATAGTCGATACAGCGGCAAGGGCTACACCAGGTGAAAGTTTAGCTGACCGGCCGGCCGCACTGTATACGAGTGGAACAACAGAGGAAACACCAAAACCTACCAGGAGAAACCCAACAATAGCGGTGGGTATATAAGGTAATAAGACAGCCAGTGAAAGACCAGAAGCAATTACAAGTCCACTGATCTGTAATATTCTTTTGATGCCCAACTTCGTAGTGAGCCAGTCTGCGATAAAACGCCCGCTGGCCATGGCAAACATGTATGACGTAAAACCAAGTGCGATCAAACCACTTTCTGCCTGTACAACTTTTTGAAAATAAACGCCGCTCCAATCGACCATTGCTCCTTCACATGTCATACAGCAAAAAGCAATGATGCCTAGTTTCAAAATCGATTTATCCGGCCTGACAAACAGTGATGTTTTTTCTTGCTTATTTGTATCAACAGGAAGCGTATACCGCGACGCAATGAGAACAATCAGAAGAGCAAGGCCTGCTATTATATAAAAATGTTGAAAAGGAAAGATTCCTGAGCTGATCATCAGTGTACCTATTGCTGCTCCGGAAAAGCCTGCAAGGCTCCATACTCCGTGAAAGGAAGCCATGATCGTTTTTCCATATAATGCTTCCACACCAACTGCCTGTGTATTCACGGATATATTCAGCAGGTTCCCGCAGAGTCCGAATACAAATAATCCACATACAAGTTGCCATGTGCTTCCTGCCAGACCAAGAAAGGGCAGGCAGATGGCATACAATAAAGCCGCCGTGATGACGATGATCCTGCTTCCGAATCTGGAAACGAACCATCCGGCGAGTGGCAATGAAATCAGTAGTCCCACCGGCAAAGCCAATAGCACGCCGCCCAGTTCAGCATTATTCAAACTAAGCTTAGTTTGAATATGAGGAATTCGTGAAGCCCAGGTGGAAAAACATAATCCTGCCAGGAAAAATAAGGCTGCAACTGCGATACGTGATGCTCTTTTCTGCACAACGGGAAGTGTTAAACTAATATTCATGAATATATACAATTCAGTGTAGCCCGCAGAACAGGCAAATCAGGTGAAAGTTCAGATAATCTTTTGATCAGATGGGAGCAAGGCTGACTTTTTTACAAGTCGCCAAAAATCGTAGAGTGCAAATATAATCTTTTATAAAAAATAATTGAATCTGCTTAGTCTGGAGAAAGTTAAAATACAACCGTCTCATTTTTGCTCTTCCGGCCTTTCTTACCGATGAGATAACGTTCCTTTATAATACGGCAGTGATGTGCAACGTGACCGGCACAAACAAAACCAAGTCCGGCTACATTCATTACTTTATTATTTGCCGTACCGCTTGCAGTTACCTGATCGGGATCAAGGGAAGAAAAAAAATGTTCCGTCGACGCGCGAAGCTTTTTGAATTCACTAATCATTTCTTTCCAGTTACGGGCAGATGCTTTTGATGTAAGAGCCCAGTTGTTTTCATCGAATCCCGGAAGTGGAGAAGGATCTTTTCTCGCAAACCACATCGCCCGTAATACAAATACACGTTCAGCATCGATGATATGTTGCAATAGTTCACGAAGGGTCCATTTACCTTCCGCATAAGCAAAGTCGATTTTCTTCGAAGGAATTTTCTTTAATAGTTTACGGAATTGTTTACGGTTTTTCCGGAGGGCGTCCATAAGATAATCTTCGCCGGCAGCCTCAACATACTTGTTGAATGCTTCCGGAACAATCACCTCTTTTCGATGAACCATACTCAATAATTTAAACGTGAAATTAAAACAAAAAAGCCGGACAGTATGTGCCCGGCTTTTTTGATAAGTTTAAGTTGCTTAATCCTTTTTATTCTTCAATACAGATTTGGGAGGAACATTCTGATTGCTATTTTTATTTTCAGGTGATAACGTAGAAGCAAGTTTAGCAGCTTCATAAGCGTTCAATAACCCACCGCTTTTACTGATCGAACTCAGTTCTACAGAAATATCCGTTCCGGGTTTTCTTACTTTAGAAGCTGGAAGAACGGCAGATTTTTCAATACAATATTTTACCTGTTGTGGAGTAAGATAGGGGAAATAAGAAAAGAGAAAAGCAGCTGTGCCTGCCACAACGGGCGAAGCCATACTGGTACCCTGAGCAGTTGCATAAGTATTTCCACCAGGTACTGTTGAATAGATTCGAACTCCGGGAGCGAATACATCAACTTCTTGTTTACCATAATTGGAGAAAGATGCAGTCAGTCCACCCGCTTTTTCATCTCCGCTTGCACCAACGGTAATCCAGTTGGTGGCTTTTCTTTTTGCATCCTTCAGGGTCGGATTGGGAAAATTATCAGTAGTATCAATGTTCTTTGCATCATTACCTGCAGCATGGACCAGCAATACTCCTTTTGCTTCTGCATATTTTACCGCATCATCCACCCATTGTTTCTCCGGTGAAAAATCTTTTCCGAAACTCATATTCACCACTCTTGCACCATTGTCTACTGCATACCTTATAGCCAGTGCTATATCCTTGTCATGTTCATCTCCATCCGGTACTGCACGAATCATCATAATTTTTACATTATCTGCAATACCATCGATCCCTTTGTTATTTTTTCTGACTGCGGCGATGATACCTGAAACGTGTGTTCCATGAAAAGGAGAAGAAGCGGTCACATCCGGGTTGCCATAATATTTATCATTTATATCTTCTTCGTTGTCTTTTACAATTTCTGCACGATAATCCTTCGGAGGTTTGATCTTAGCTTCTGCCTTCGTTTCTTCCGAAGTAAGTTCGCTGTTAAAATCTTCCAGGAATTGTTTATTGGTCAGTTCCATGACCTGGAAAGTTTTCATGGCATAGAGGACAGATCTTTTTGCCTTTTTTGCTTCTTCTGAAACTGGTAGGTAATTATCGAGATCATTTCCTGTATAAGAATCTTTACCCATATCTTTTTTCAACACACTATCCTGAAGGGCTGTATTTATGTAGATTCTTCTTAGCGTTGCAAGGTCTACACCCGGAGAAGCATTTTGTCCTTCAATTTTCTTTTTTGATTTCACCCACATGTTGTATAGATCCAACTCTTCACCGGAAAGGGTGGATGGATCGACATCTGCAAATTTTGCTTTGTATTTGTGATATACCCGGGCTCCTTCGTACGAATCCGATTGAACATTCCTACCGTCTTTTCCGCCTAAAAAATTCCATCCATATATATCGTCAACATACCCGTTCTTATCATCATCGACACCATTGCCGGGAATTTCTTTGGGATTTCTCCACAGTACCTCTTTCAGATCTTCATGCAGTGTGTCAATGCCTGAATCGATCACCGCCACCACCACTGTTTTGCCCTTTAAATTTTTTGAATGAATGAATTCGTATGCTCTCTCTAGGCTGATACCGCTATAACCATCTTTTGTGTTGTCAAGCAAATGCCAGCCTTTGGGTAAATCCGATTGAACCGATCGTTTGTCCTGTTGTGCATTTGCTCCCCCTGCCACTAAACCAAGCAGTAAAGCAAATGCTGTTGCCTTTAACAATTGACTCATGTGTGATTGTATTTTAACTGATTGTAAGATGCTTGTTAGACGTGATCCGTTGGTTTACCTGGCTACGCCAGTTGGTTTTTTACTTTTGTTAACGAAATAGTGTCCTTTCCCGCTGGTCAATCGATAAATGTATAAAAAAGCAGTGCCATTCCTATAAGAATTATACGAATGGCACAAAGTTATCCAGATGAATTTCAAATGCAAGCACAATTGAATTTATTTTACATATACACGCGTTTAAGGATCAAAGTTTAATAAGTTTTAATGCAACCCTTCGATTTTTAGACCTGCCTTCTTCGGTTGAATTGGTGTCTATTGGCTTATCCTGTCCAAACCCCTGTGCATTCAACCGGTTAACCTGAATACCTTTTGAAACGAGGTATTTTTTCACCGACTGTGCTCGTTTTTCGGAAAGTTGCAAATTATGGGAGAGAGACCCTGTGTTGTCAGAATGACCTTCAATTTCAAGTTTTAGATCAGGATTTTCGTTCAGAATAACGATCACATCATGAAGAGCAGGTAGAGACCTGGCAGTGATCTTATCGCTTGTCGCAGTAAAGAAAATTTCTCTTGCAGCAAGATTGACTTTATCTATGATGGCCTGTTGAATTTCAGGGCAGCCGTTGTTCGATCGGATGCCTGCTTCTGTCGGGCATTTGTCTTCCTTATCATTGATACCATCTCCATCAGTGTCGGGGATCGGACAGCCGTTGAATTCGGTTTCACCCGCTTTATCAGGGCACAGGTCTATTTCATCATTGATCCCATCATTGTCTGTATCCGGCAAAGGACATCCGTGATATTTTTCCTTGCCTGCAAGGGTTGGACACTGATCCTCTTCATCAGCAATTCCATCCTTATCAAGATCAGGAACAGGGCAGCCCTGGTATTTCAGGAGGCCCGGAATTTCAACACATTTATCGTCTTTATCGGCAATGCCATCTCCATCAATATCCGGACAGCCATTTGCATTCGCGGAGCCTGTCATTTCCGGGCATTCATCGAGTTCATCAACAATTCCATCTTTGTCTGAATCTTTTATTTTCATTGATCTGCCAACCGGATTTGATCTGTTCAACCAAAAACCAATTGAAATTCCATTCACTGCATGGTGAAAAGTACCTCCGTAAACAGAATGATAAAAATTCGAAACCCCACGGCTCATAAAAGCAGAGAAAGTTATAGTACGTGTTTCTATTCCGATTCGTGTATTGAAACCAAAATCCATGGTTTTCACAGCATACATCTGCGATCCTGTTCTATAAGTGTTTTCATCTTCCTTGTAGTCGTTCGAAGCGTATAATCGTGTTTCGGATTTTTCTTTTCCATTATAAAAAAATGCGAAATAAGGACCGGCAGTTAACACAAAATTCGACTGATTTCCGATCCTGACTTTCCAGGCAAGATTGAGCGGGAATTCCATATAATTCAATTGCGAAGTTTTTCTCGACATGAAGGTGTCGGTCTTCGCTGCAGTTACTGTATCAAAAAGCTGAAAATATTTTCTTCCTTTCGATTGGTAAAGTATTCCCGTTTGAAAAAACAAATGTTTCGCTTCAAGAACAGGTACTTCCGCCAGAATTCCGATGTGCAATCCTGTCCGTCCGCTGTAGTGGGGGGCAGTAGTGCTATCCCAGTTTTGCAGGGCATTTTTTTCATTCACTTTGGAACCGGAAGGACCAATGATGAGGGCGATTTTTTGAGAATAAGCGTTACATGTAATACAAAGAAATATGGTCAGCCAGGTTGCGGTTTTTTGCATAAGAAGGATTTCCGGATAGAAAACGGCTTTAGGCCCTGATTAGTATCATGAAACCCGGATTGTCCTTTGCTGATTATTTAGGGATCAGATATGAAATTTAATGCCTTGTGCAAGGGGTAGTTGAGTGGAGTAATTGATCGTATTGGTTTGCCTGCGCATGTAATTCTTCCAGGCGTCACTTCCACTTTCACGGCCACCGCCTGTCTCTTTTTCTCCGCCGAAAGCACCCCCGATTTCAGCCCCGGATGTACCGATATTGACATTCGCAATACCACAGTCACTGCCAGTTGAAGAAAGGAAACGCTCCGCTTCTCGCAGATTCAGCGTCATAATTGAAGAGGAGAGCCCTTGTGGTACTCCATTTTGCAGAGCAATCGCCTCGTCCAGTTCATTATATTTTAAAAGATAAAGGATAGGAGCAAAGGTTTCCTGTTGAACGACTTTCATATTGCCTGTCACTTCAGCAATGCACGGTTTTACATAACAACCGCTCTCATACTCTTTCCCTTTCAAAACGCCTCCTTCGACAACAAAACGTCCACCCTCTTTCGTGCATGCTTCTATAGCTTTCAGATAATTTTCAACGGCAGCTTTATCTATCAGCGGGCCCACATGATTGGCTGCATGCAGCGGGTCACCAATTCTTAATTGCGCATAGGCGTTGACAAGTTTCTGCTTGATCTGTTCATAGATACTTTCATGAATAATTAATCGACGTGTTGTTGTACATCGCTGTCCTGCGGTACCAACAGCACCGAACAAGCTCCCGGCGATCGCAATATTCAGATCCGCATCTTTCGAAATAATGATGGCATTGTTTCCTCCCAATTCAAGTAATGATCGTCCGAGGCGTGCAGCGACTACCGAACCGACTGCTTTGCCCATCCGGGTGGATCCCGTTGCAGAAACCAATGGAACTCTTTCATCTGCTGCCATCCATTCACCGACTTCACGTGTACCGGATATAAGACATGAAACCCCTTCGGGTACTTCATTTTTCTGAAATACGTCAGCAACGATCTTTTGAACCGCAACTGCACAGAGCGGTGTTTTTTCGGATGGTTTCCAAATACAAACATTGCCGCAGATCCACGCCAGCATTGCATTCCAGCTCCATACAGCAACAGGGAAATTGAATGCTGAAATGATACCAACAATTCCGATAGGGTGCCACTGTTCGTACATCCTGTGTCCCGGTCGTTCACTATGCATGGTCAGGCCATACAATTGCCGGGAAAGTCCGGTAGCAAAATCACATATATCGATCATCTCCTGAACTTCTCCAAAGCCTTCCTGCAGGCTTTTTCCCATTTCGTAAGATACCAGCTTGCCGAGAGCTTCCTTATGTTCACGGAGCGCATCACCCATTTGCCGGACTATTTCGCCTCTTTTTGGTGCAGGCCACAATTGCCACGATTTATAGGCTTCGCCTGCTTTTGAAACAGCCGCTTCATATTCACTTTTCCCTGCAACGCTCACGGAACCGATCACTTTCCCGTCAACCGGTGAAAGCGATGTAATGGATCCTAAGCCATTCATCCACTCACTACCGGTGGAAATACCCTGATTTTTTTCCTGCAGTTGCAGTTGTTTAAATTTTTCCATTGATAAATGAAAAATGAAAAATTAAAAATTAAAAAAGAACTACTTCCGACTTATCTAAAATTCTAATATTATTAATTCTTGATTATTAATTCTGAATTGTTAATTATTATGTTATTTATTCTACGCTAACATTTCGGGATGGTACTAATATTGTTCATTTTCATTAGGAAAATCATTTGATTTTACGTCCCGTATGTAGTGATGTACCGCGCCTGTAATTTGCTCATGAAGATTCAGATATTGTCGGAGGAACCGGGGTTTGAATTCCGTATTGATACCAAGCATGTCGTGCATTACAAGCACCTGGCCATCACAATTTTTTCCGGCCCCGATGCCAATTGTGGGAATCTGTACACTTTCTGAAACAGCTTTGGCGAGTGCTGCCGGAATTTTTTCCAACACCAGTGCAAAGCATCCGGACGCTTCCAATAACAGTGCATCTTTTTTTAATTTCGCGGCTTCTTCCTCTTCTTTTGCACGAACTGTGTAAGTGCCGAATTTGTATATCGATTGGGGCGTAAGTCCAAGATGACCCATCACCGGTACACCGGCTGCAATAATTCTTTTGATTGATTCAAGTACTTCTTCTCCACCTTCAAGTTTCACAGAATGCGCACCTGTTTCTTTCATAATACGGATAGCAGAAGCAAGTGCTTCCTTTGAATTCGACTGGTAACTCCCAAATGGCAGGTCCACTACAACAAGACTTCTCTTCACACCACGGATTACAGACGCTGCATGGTAAATGATCTGGTCGAGTGTTATAGGAAGGGTGGTTTCATGACCGGCCATTACGTTAGAGGCGGAGTCTCCCACGAGGATCACATCTATACCGGCGGCATCAAATATGCGGGCAAATGAAAAATCATACGCGGTGATCATGGAGATCTTTTCACCGGTTGCTTTCATTCGCAGCAACGTGTTGGTGGTGATTTTTTTACTATCCTTGTTTGAACTCATGGAAAATTTTAGATTTCAGATTTGCGATTGCAGATTATTGTTTCACGCAAAGATGCAAAGTAAGCAAAGATGCAAAGTAGATGTATTTATCAAATCTAAAATCGCAAATCTAAAATCTAAAATATTACGGTTAACATCGTACATCAAACAGGGGTTTTCGCTTTTTCAAGTTCCTCGTACAAGTGTTGTATTAACCCGTCTGCCAGACCTATTTTGGGAACGTAAATCTCTTGGATGTTTGCCCACCGCATGGAATTTATATAAATCGACAAAGCAGGCACGATCACATCGGCTCTGTCTTCACGCAGATTGTAAATGTGGATGCGGTCTTCAAGGGAAACAGAGCTCAGTTCTTTATAGTAATCTTTCAACAATTCGATATGAAGAGGTTTTCCTTCTTTTCTTTTAGAGAGTGAGAATACCTTGTTGATATTGCCACCTGAACCAATAGCAATGATATCGTCCTCATGCTGCTTTGTTTCGCGGCGGATAAAATCTTTCATATCATCCCATAGAAATTCATCTACCTGGTTTTTTAGAAGGCGGATGGTACCGATATCAAAAGATCTTTTAAATACAAGTTTACTATCTGCAAAAAAAGTGAGTTCGGTACTTCCTCCCCCCACATCTATATAGAGATAAGAATGGGCTTCATCGAGGTTTTCCGCGATATGATTTTCATAGATATAACTTGCTTCAGCATCACCTGAAATCACTTCGATGAGAATGCCCGTTTCTTCTTTGACACGTTCTATAATTCTGATCGCATTCTTTGCACCACGCATTGCCGACGTTGCGCAGGCTTTTACATGTAGCACTCCGTAAGCTTCGATGAGGAATTTATAAGCCTTCATCGTATTCAAAATCATTTCTTCCTTTTCAGCGGAAATTTCATTGTTTTCAAACACATCAAAACCGAGGCGGAGGGGTACGCGCACGAGGTTACATTTCTGAAATTGTGGTTTTGCTTTTTCAGATAAAAGAACATCTGATATCAATAATCTTGCTGCGTTACTGCCAATATCAATCGCTGCCAGTCTCATGAGTCACTAGGGGTTGTTGAAAAGCTTCATCCAACTGTATCTCGATAGGAACAGGTGGCGCAGCTTCCAGTGGTTCTGTGCTTTTTTGATACAGGTAATTATATATGTCGACCTGCGACCGAATTTTTCTTTGTGATTTATTTCTCACATACCGGTTACTTAGTTCATTGTCAAGAATTCTCGCTTTTACATTATCCTTTAGCTGGATGTCAAGGATATTTTTCAACACATTCTTAATATTCTCATCGAAGATAGGGCAGGTGGCTTCTACGCGGTGATCAAGATTACGTACCATCCAGTCAGCAGAGGAAATAAATACTTTTTCATTACCACCATTGTAAAAGATAAATACACGGGCATGTTCCAGATATTCATCCACGATACTGATCGCCTTAATCGGTTGCAGGAATTTTTTACCTTCTGTAAACATGCAAAATATACCCCGGACAATCAGCTTTACTACAACGCCGGCTTTTGCAGCCTCATACAGATGACCAATCAGCTCCTCGTCGGAAAGCGAATTCATTTTTAATGTAATGCTCGCAAACCTTCCCTCTTTTGCATTTTTTATTTCTTTATTGATCAGCCGGATAAGTTCCTTTCTCAATAAACCAGGGCAGGGGATCAGTGTGTTGCATGACTTTAAAAGATCAAGACCGTCTTTCCAACGTTCCAGATAAGTGAACATCCGATTCACATCTGCCATGATATGTCGGTTCGATGTAAGAAGGCAATGATCTCCGTAAATCGAAGAAGTTTTTTCGTTCAGGTTTCCCGTGCTGACGAAACCATAATGCGTTGTATGATTCTCGAGTCTTTTTTTGATGAGGCAAAGTTTCGCATGCACTTTGGTGTTAGGTATCCCAAGGATCACACGCACACCTTCTTCTTCCAACCTTTCTTTCCATTCGAGGTTGGCTTCCTCATCAAAGCGCGCTCTTAATTCCAGCATTACCAGCACCTGCTTGCCATTACGTGCTGCATTGATCAATGCATTTACCACTTTTGAATTGCTTGCAAGCCTGTACGCTGTGATTTTGATCACCGTAACATCCGGATCAATGGCCGCTTCACGGAGTAAATCTATAACCGGGCTGAATGAATGATAAGGAAAATGAAGCATGATATCCCTTTCCAGAACAACGTTTGTAACCCGGTCGACATTTTTTACATGCTGATGTACAAATGGTTTTTTACGTTGACTTTTACGTTGGAACACATCGGGGAAATCCAGGAAATGTTTGAAATTATGAATGCGTCCGCCGGGAATAAGACTGTCTTTACGCGACAGGTTCAGTTTTCGCATCAGGAAGTCCAGCAGACCGGAGTCCATCTCTTTGTCATACACGAAGCGGACAGGTTTCCCTTTGCGCCGGTTTTTTAAACCCTTTTCAATCTTTTGTATCAGCGAAGTGGAGATATCATTATCGATATCCATTTCCGCATCTTTCGTTACTTTGAAAACCCACGAATCATACCGGTTGTATCCGAAATACGAGAAAATGCGCGAGAGATTGTAACGGATCACATCTTCAAGAAGAATGATATGATGTTCGCCGGCAGGTGAAGGCAGTTTGATAAACCGCCCATTCAATTTTGATGGAACTTCAATGACAGAATACTTCCGTTTGAGTGACCCATTTTTATGGGAAAGCACGACACCAAGATAAATTGACTTATCGCGCAGGTAAGGAAGCTGCGTGATGCTCTCTATCATTAATGGGATGATATTCGACCGAACATCTTCTTCAAAATAGGTCTGAACAAAGCGCTGCTGATCTTTATTAAGTCGTTTTTCTGTGACAAGAAAAATCTTTTCGTTCGCAAGTTCCTTGCGTACATCCTCCCATATCTCATTGAATTCAGCCTGCTGGTCGAGCACAATCTGCTGGATCTCTTCCAGAATTTTCCCCGGTGCCACCTCCAGGTGCATATTTTTTGGCTTCGAACCGATATCCGCCATTCTTTTCAGCGTAGCCACTCTCGTCCGGAAAAATTCATCATAATTATTTGAAAATATGCCCAGGAATTTTACTCTTTCCTTGAGCGGGACAGATGGATCAGCAGCTTCCTGCAAAACTCTTGCATTGAATGAGAGCCAGCTTATATCTCTTGGTATTGTTTTTCGTTTCATAAATTCTTTCTTGTACGGATGTCTTCGCTGGTAATTTATCACAATTTACCCGATCTGCTTAATACCTGTCGGGTTAAGACTGTGATAAACCCTTTTTGGACCTTCAGAAAGCTTCCCGGCCGGTATTTCTCTCTTTCAGGCTATGTACGTAGTCAAACTTATTACCTGTCCGAAAAATCTTTACGATTCCTTGGGTGAATCAATTGAATTTCCGACCTTTGCCGTCCAAAAATTTCGGAACATGTCCAGAGTATGTCAGATCACCGGGAAGGTTCCCGTTTCAGGTCACACCGTATCCCATTCCAATATCAAAACCAAGCGTAGGTTCTTACCAAACCTGCAAACAAAGCGGTATTTCCTCGCGGAAGAAGATAAATGGATCACTTTGAAAATCTCAACAGAAGGGATCAGGACAATCAACAAAAGAGGATTGCTGAATGTTGTGAAAGAACTTCGTGCGAAGGGAAATAAAATCTAAAAGAACAAAAAGTATTCAAAAATGGCAAAGAAAGGCAGCAGGGTACAGGTTATCCTCGAGTGTACTGAGCATAAAAACAGCGGTAAACCCGGTACGAGCCGTTATATCAGTACTAAAAACAAGAAGAATACACCAGAACGTCTGGAATTGAAAAAATATAACCCGGTTTTAAAGAAGTATACTGTTCATAAAGAAATCAAATAACTGATTTGCCCGTTGGGCAACATTCATAATAACGATTTATGGCAAAACAAGCGAAAACAGCGATCAAGACAAAAGATAACAAGGCTGCGGCGGAAGCTAAGAACTGGACAAAAGTGATTCGTGCGGTGCGCAGCCCTAAGACAGGTGCTTATACTTTCAAGGAAACGATCGTACATAAAGACAAGGTAAAAGAATACCTCGCGCAAAAATAATTGGGTTAGTTAGCGTTAAATCGAAGCTGTTCTCTTAAAAGAACAGCTTTTTGTATTTAAAATATTCAATCAGCTTCTATGGGTTTCTTTGATAAGTTATTTGGTAAAAAAGAAAAAGAAAGCCTGGATCAGGGTTTACAGAAAACCAAGGAAGGTTTTTTGGCGAAAATAACCAAGGCCATTGCAGGGAAGAGCACCATAGATACTGAAGTACTCGACAACCTTGAAGATGCCCTCGTCAGTGCAGATGTTGGAATTGATACCACCGTAGAAATTATAAACAGGGTAGAGAAGCGTGCAGCCAAAGACAAATACGTGAATTCCAGTGAACTGAATAATTTACTTCAGGAAGAAATAGAAGCTGTTTTAGCAGACAGTGATAATGACAAAAGTTATCATTTTAATAGCGATCTACCCTCAAAACCTTACATCATCCTTGTTGTCGGAGTGAATGGGGTGGGAAAAACAACCACCATTGGCAAGTTGGCTTATAACTTTAAGAAAGCAGGAAAGTCGGTTTTATTGGGAGCCGCCGATACTTTCCGGGCGGCCGCTATCGACCAACTGACGATCTGGAGTGAGAGGGCCGGCGTTCCGATTATAAAACAGTCAATGGGGTCCGATCCGGCATCCGTTGCCTTCGACACGGTTCAAAGCGGAATCACCCGCGGGTCAGATGTTATCATTATCGATACCGCTGGAAGGCTTCATAATAAGGCATATCTGATGGAAGAATTAAGTAAAATAAAGAGGGTCATTCAAAAGCATCTTCCGGAAGCACCACATGAAGTATTGCTGGTATTGGATGGCAGTACCGGGCAGAATGCACTGGAACAGGCCCGACATTTTACTGCAGCCACAGAGGTAACGGCATTAGCGATCACCAAACTTGACGGAACCGCAAAAGGTGGGGTTGTGCTGGCGGTCGCTCACCAGTTTAAAATACCCGTTAAGTTCATTGGAGTGGGTGAAAAAATGGAAGACCTGCTCGTTTTTGATAAACACGAATTTGTGGATTCGTTGTTTAGTCTCGAGAGAAAGTGATTGGGTTCGAAAGGGGTATGGGGTATGGGGATTACAAGATTGATAAATTGGAAGTAATAAATTTTAAGAAAAACTCTGCATCGTGGTATTCAAAGGACCGATTTAGAAAGCAATCGTTTATTACCTTAAATCAGTTTCATTTTTGTTTCATACCTCATACCTCATACCTAGAAAGCATATCGCACCGCTATGCCGCCAAACCCGGAATAAAATCCATAATACGCACCCGGGCCATTTCCAAGATTAAATGAAGGTTGCCAGTCGAGGCTAACATTCACCGGAGCGTTGTCTATTTTATAATCCAGTCCTAATACTCCGTCAAATCCTACATACGCATTGTTATCATAGCCTGGATAATTATCTCTGAAACGATTGCTCCAGAATCCGACATGTGCACCGGGTCCGACATACCATTTCAGGCCGGGGATTGCATTGATATCCCAATGGAATTCATACAAACCTGTAAATCGAAATCCGTAATTCCAGAAATAAAGTAAGCCTTCGACTGCTCTGTCATCATTGAGAAAATGCTTGATAGTAACGGCAGTGGGTGTCACTTTCAACCCAAGGGCTGTAGTATATTCCTGTCCCATGGACTGGCCGTGTACAGAACAAAATGAAAGGGTAGCAAAAAGTGCAAGGATAATTGTGGTTTGTTTCATAAGCGCTTTTTTATAAGCATCACAAAAATAGAGGATTTGATGAGAATTTTTAAACTGATGAGATTGAAGCAATCCGCAAGCGCAATCTGAAATCTAAAATTCTTTGAATTACCTTCGCCGACTGCATGAAAACACGGTCAATCAAAAGAGATAGGGTCAACATCATCACACTCGGATGTAGCAAAAATCTGGTCGACAGTGAAGTATTGAGTGGTCAATTGCATGCCAACGATTTTGACGTCGTTCATGAAAACCGGAAACTCGATCACAATATTGTTGTAGTTAACACTTGTGGGTTTATAGATAAGGCAAAAGAGGAAAGTATCAATACCATTCTTCACCAGGTTGATTTAAAAAAGAAAGGCCGGCTCGATAAAGTTTATGTTACCGGATGCCTGAGCGAACGGTACAGAAAGAATCTTGAACAGGAAATCCCGGAAGTAGATGCATATTTCGGGACTATGGAATTGCCTCTTATGCTTAGGCATTTCAATGCCGATTATAAAGCGGAGCTAATTGGAGAAAGGTTCTTATCAACCCCCACGCACTATGCTTATCTGAAAATATCGGAAGGATGTAATCGCACTTGCAGTTTTTGCGCGATCCCACTCATGCGGGGTACGCATACCAGCAAAACTATTGAAGCACTTGTTCAGGAAGCAACCCATCTGGTAAATGGTGGCGTGAAAGAGATCATGCTGATCGCCCAGGAACTTACCTATTACGGCCTGGATATTTACAAAAAAAGAATGCTGCCAGAGCTGTTGAATAAGCTGGCAGATATTCCCGGCCTGCACTGGATCCGACTTCATTATGCATACCCATCAAAATTCCCGGAAGAGATCCTTGATGTGATGCGCAGTCGAGATAACATTTGTAAATACCTTGATATTCCTCTTCAACATGCGAGTGACCGGATGTTGCAGGCGATGCGCCGCCAGATCACGCGCAATGAAATGAGCGACCTGATTTGCAAGATCCGTCAGAAAGTATCAGGTATTTGCATTAGAACTACGCTCATTGCCGGTTTCCCGGGAGAAACCAGAGAAGATGTGGAAGAAATGAAATCGTTTTTAAAGGAACACCGGTTCGACCGGGTAGGGATCTTTACCTATAGTCATGAAGAAGGCACCGGCGCATATGATTTAAGCGATACAATGTCGCAGGAAGAAAAGGAAATGCGAGCACAGGAAGTAATGGAAGTGCAACAGGAAATAAGCTATGAAAATAACCGGCAAAAAATAGGTGGTGTCTTCAAAGTGCTGATTGATAAAAAAGAATCCGGCAGGTTTCTTGGAAGAACAGAGTTCGACAGCGTAGAAGTGGATAACGAGGTAATCATCCGGTCAGAGAAAAAACTTACTGTCGGCGAATTTGTCAACGTGAAAATCACTGACGCGTATGACTATGACCTTGAAGGGGAAGTTGTTTTTAATTAAAAAATCAAAATTAAAAATTAAAAATACTCCCTGGGTCCGTAGTCAACCCAGAAAGCAAATAATATTCGTGATTTCATTTTGCATTTTTAATTTTGAATTTTTAATTTCTACTCATGCTTTTCGAATGGAAGGGAGTGATTCCCGCACTTACAACAAAATTCACATCCGACGACCAGCTCGATCTTCCCGGGTTTGAAAAAAACCTCGAAGCACAGATGGATGCGGGCGTCGATGGCATCATACTGGGAGGCACTTTAGGTGAGGCAAGCGTATTGTCGACACAGGAAAAAGAGAAACTTGTACGACGGACTGTCGCCATAGCGGGGAACAAACTTCCAGTCATTCTAAACATTGCAGAGGGATCAACGCGCGAGGCGATACGCCAGGCCGCACTCGCAAAAGAATGGGGCGCAAGCGGATTAATGCTGCTTCCTCCGATGCGATATAAAAGTGACCATCGCGAGACCGTCGAATATTTCCGATCCATTGCAGCATCAACGGAACTGCCGATCATGATCTACAATAATCCTGTAGATTATAAAATTGAAGTGACGCCTGATATGTTTGGAGATCTTGTCGACATTGA
The DNA here is from genome assembly GCA_035526135.1 of Flavitalea sp. Classification (GTDB taxonomy): domain Bacteria; phylum Bacteroidota; class Bacteroidia; order Chitinophagales; family Chitinophagaceae; genus Flavitalea. The sequence continues at coordinate 3,114 of DATLDA010000268.1, read as the reverse complement.
AAACATCCAGGCGATCAAAGAATCCACGCGTGACATTTCGAATGTAACGCGAATGATTAACCGATTTGGCAACCGTTTCAAATTATTATGTGGAGTTGATACGCTTGCTATGGAGGAATTGCTGATGGGCGCATCCGGCTGGGTAGCCGGTCTTGTTTGTGCATTTCCCAAAGAAACGGTCGCTATCTACAGACTTTTGAAAGCAGGAAGAATCGAGGATGCGCGTGAAATATACAGGTGGTTCCTTCCTATTCTCGAACTTGACATACATCCAAAACTTGTACAATACATCAAACTCGCTGAAAGCCGCACGGGCATCGGTACAGAATATGTAAGACCTCCACGGTTAATGCTCACAGGTAAAGAAAGACAGGAAGTCCTCCGTATTATCGATCATGGAATCGCGACAAGGCCTGCATTACCTGATTATCTTTCTTTAGCTGTTTAAGTGTAATTTACAGCGAAGAAAAAAACGAGTACATGTCAATAGCCAGACAATTGGCCGCACACGAACAAGAGATCAGTGAAGTTGTAGAGCAATCTTTCCAGGCTTTTCTTTCATACCGGAAAAAATCGGGAAATGAGAAAGCAATTTTTCTCGACAGTATTGCCGAGCAAATTGAAGCGGAAGGTGATACGCTGATACAAACTGCCGCAAGGGAAACAAATCTGCCTGCCGCAAGACTTACCGGTGAAAGAGCAAGAACGACTATGCAATTGCGCATGTTCGCAACGATGCTCCGGGAAGGGAATTGGTTAGAAGCTTCCATTGATACAGCACAGCCACAACGTGCACCATTGCCGAAACCTGATATCAGAAAAATGCTTTTCCCGATTGGCCCGGTCATCGTATTTGGTGCCAGCAATTTTCCCTTTGCCTATTCAACAGCTGGCGGAGATACGGCTTCTGCACTGGCAGCAGGTTGTTCCGTCATTGTAAAAGCGCATCCGGCACATCCGGAAACTTCCTTTCGTGTATATCAGGCGATACTCAGGGCAATAGAAAAATGTAAAATGCCCCCTAAAGTTTTTCAGCATGTACAAATAGATAATGAAGGTGCAAAAGCTCTCGTTCAACATCCGAAAACGGCGGCTGTAGGATTCACGGGTTCGTATAGTGGAGGTAAGGCTTTGTACGATTACGCTCACCAGCGAAAAAAACCCATTCCTGTTTTTAGTGAGATGGGCAGCATCAATCCGGTCATCATTCTTCCTGATAGTCTTGAAAAAAATACGGATGTTCTTGCAAATAATTATGCAGGATCGATCTCATTAGGCCTTGGTCAATTTTGTACCAATCCAGGCCTGTTGATCGCTGTTGAAAGTAAATCTTTGAATGCCTTTATTCAAACGCTGGGCACTGGTCTCAGCCAGGTAACTCCAGGCAAGATGTTGCATGAAGGAATTCATAAATCGTATATCGAACGTAGAAATAAAGCGATACAACAACACGGTGTGGAAGCCGCCGTGAATATAGATCCGCGGGAAGATAAAACGATGGCAATTCCCATGCTTGCCTTTGTGAAAGGAGAAGTGTTCCTGCGTAACCCGTACCTGCACGAGGAAGTTTTTGGTCCTTATTCTCTGGTAGTTCGCTGCAGGGACATGGACGAATTAAAAAATGTTTGGAAATCAGTGGCGGGACAACTTACCACCTCTATCATGGGAACTGAAAATGATTTTTCAAACAATCCAGACCTGATCGACATTGCGCAGGATATAGCCGGAAGAATCGTATTCAACGGTGTGCCAACAGGAGTAGAAGTATGCCCAAGCATGATGCACGGAGGACCATTTCCTGCAACTACAGATAATCGATTCACGGCTGTTGGCATACATGCTGTTAAACGGTGGGTCCGACCAGTATCATTTCAATCCTGTCCACAGCAATTGTTGCCTGATGAATTGAAAAATGAAAATCCACTTGGCATTTACCGGCTTGTGAATAATGAGATGACAAAAGAAGTTGTATCAGCCGAAGTGAATCCGATACAAGCATGAAGCAAACCTTTTTCTGCATCGATGCCCATACCTGTGGAAATCCGGTACGACTCGTCGCAGGGGGAGGACCTCTACTTGAGGGCAGGAATATGAGTGAGAAACGCCAGGACTTCCTTCATCGTTACGACTGGATCAGAAAAGGACTGATGTTTGAACCACGCGGGCATGATATGATGAGTGGCAGTATTCTCTATCCACCACACGAAAAAGAAAATGATATTGCTGTATTATTTATTGAGACCAGTGGATGCCTGCCAATGTGCGGACACGGAACGATCGGAACAATTACAATTGCAATCGAAGAAGGACTGATTATACCCAAAAATCCGGGGACAATCCGAATGGAAACACCGGCCGGTCTGGTGCATCTTACGTACGTGAGCGAAGGGAAAAAAGTTACTTCCGTGAAACTGATAAATGTTGCCTGTTATCTTGCTGCAACCGGTATTGAAGTTGAATGTCCTGGTCTGGGCCTACTGCAGGTTGATGTTGCCTACGGAGGAAACTTTTATGCGATTGTTGATCCGCAGAAAAATTTCGCAGGACTTGAAAATTTTTCTGCTTCACAACTGATTGGATTCAGCAGAGAATTGAGAAATCGAATCAATCAGGAAGCGACTTTCATTCATCCCCTCAATCCCACAATCAATACCTGCACACATATACTATGGACAGGTACGACGCTTTCTCCGGATGCGACTGCAAGAAATGCAGTATTTTATGGTGATAAGGCGATTGATAGGTCACCGTGTGGAACCGGTACTTCAGCGCGAATGGCACAATGGTATTCGAAAGGAAAATTAAAAAAAGGAGACAGCTTCATTCACGAGAGCATCATAGGTTCTACATTCACCGGAAGAATTGAAGAGATCACACAAGTAGGAGAGTATGCCGCGATCATTCCAAGTATTGAAGGATGGGCGAAGATATACGGACACAATACCATCACCATCGATCCTGAAGATGATCCGTATGCTTATGGGTTTCAGGTGTTATAATCATTTATCAATTGAAAATTAAAAATCAAAAATTAAAAACTGATAAGTGAAAAGTGAAATTGATTCTCGAATGATAACAATTAATATGAAAATATATTTTTTCTTTTTTAGTCTA
>DATLDA010000258.1:0-10815 GCA_035526135.1 Flavitalea sp. | reverse complement strand
ATCCCCGCAAATACCCAGATCACTGTTGTAGCCGTTGCTTTCTTTGCTATCGTGATGTTGGTGAATTATATTACCTGGTTCGCATAAGAGCTGTGAGCCGTGAGCTCTGAGCTTTGGGCTGTCAGCGATCAGCTGTCAGCTGTCTCACCCGAACTGTTTCCCTGTTACCTTAGTTCTTATCAATCCTGTTCACTTTTGCGTCTCTGCTTCCTTGGAGCCTTTGCGTGAAATCTTTTCGTGAAACCCCACTAACTGCTTATACCTTTTTTGAAGCCGGATATTTTTTTACAAGGTAGAAATACAATCCAGCTCCGATGACGACTAACAAGGTCGAAATAATCTCCGCCTGGGTAGGATGAAATCCAAAAAGATCATATCTGGAATTGACGCGGATCTTTTCTACGAGGAATCTTTCTATACCATTAAAAATTAAATAAACGGCAAACACGGTTCCGGCAACCGGTAATCGCTTTCTCAATGCCCATAAAATCCCAAAAAGTACAAGACAAACAACAGTTTCATAGAAAGGCGTTGGGAAAACAGGAATCGGTAAATGATTGCAATAAGTACCTGTACATCCGGGCATTTCCACCCCTTCATTGATAACATTATGGGGATAGGCATACGCTACCATCCAGACGGGAAGCCATGATGGAGCAGGAACTTTTTTATGTTCAACTTGCTCAGGAGATACGTCAAAAGTGCGACGATAAAAAACTGCATTGCCATTCAGAGCAATCTTGAATGTCGTTGTATCCGCCATAATAGCTTTTGAATTTGGGCCTGTTACATACGCACTATTTAAGATACCCCAGTCACCATCACCGGAAACCTGGCAACCAATTCTGCCAACGGCATATGCTAATAACAAAGCCGGAGCAATCGCATCGGCGAGATGTTTAACAGCAATCTGATGTTTACGCGCATAGTAAACAACGGCAATCGTACCACAAATCAGTCCGCCATAAAAAGTGAGCCCGCTAAATGACAGTAATGCTTCGATCGGATGCTGCTGAAAATCTTTCCAGTTTTCGAGGTTATGGAAAATTTTTGCTCCCAGAAATCCGGCTACGGCGGCATAAATAACAAGGTCCCCTACCCGGTCATGCGGCCAGATGCGTATGTTCCGCTTTTCAGGTTGAGCAAGTTTTTGTTTATTCTTTTCCCACCATTTGATGCCAGCAAATAAAGCTCCGAGAATGAGCCCGGCCGGTAAGTGACCCTGGGCAGAAAATATAAACTGCTGCGGATCCGAAGTAATTTCGTTCCTCAAAAGAAACAATCCGACAATTTTATAACCAAGGATAAATCCTAATATAAAATTCAGGAGCAGGTCGGCGATCCCGGCAGGTTTGCCTACTTCAATTTCCACATCCTTACCGTGGAGTAATCCTTCCCTTTCTTTCCGCTTTAATTCTTTTGTAAGAACATAAGCCGCTATCAGAAATGCAAAAGCAACAAAAAAACCAAATGAATTGACAAATCGAAGACCTGGAACCTCTACGCCGAAAATATCTTTAAAAGCATAATACAGATTAGGATACATGCAGGAAGATTAATGAATTTGAGAGGTGCAATGATATGAAAAAGAAAACGGATAGAAGAAGAAGGTCGTGAAGTCCGGTCACATTTTGAAATAAGGAACTGAAATACCTCAGCCCTTTGGAAAAACTTCATAGGAATGTAAATAAAAAAGTTCCTGAAGAATTATAATCCCGGGGGCTGTTACCGGATAATGACAGGTCCGTTCATGATCGCATGGATCGTACAATAGTAATGCAATGTATTGGGTGCATCCATCGGAACAGTAAATGTGATGACCCCTATTGACTGATCATTGTTCGTAACACCGGGTGTATAAGGAGCACCTCCGTTACTCACAGCAATACGAAAGGGATGACCGGGTGCATTGATATTGAACTGGTAGGTAAAACCCCTGTACAAAATCAATTGAGGGTTGATATTAAATGGTGTCGCATTGTAATCGCCGGCATTGTCTATATTCCACGCAAACCCATCTCCGGTAATGTTGAAAGTTCTGACAATAGGTTTTGCTGAGTTTATTGCCGACCAGGAAAGATTTCCTGCACCATCATTTCTCAAAAATGAATTGGCAGTTCCCTGAATGGCCGGAAAGGAATATGGCAGATTGTTGATACGTGTAATATTTCCATTGGCATCGACCCGGAATTGAGATGTATTTCCAACAGAAAGTTTTTCCAATGGCGTATTGGTTCCGATTCCTACATTCTGAGATCGTACAATAACCAGTAGAAAAAATAATGCAGCAGTAGCAAAACACTTTTTCATATAGCAGTAAGTTGAAAGGTGACGACTTTAAACGTAACAGCTATCATGAGTACCGGTTAGTATGGTAGTCATAAGGTCAGGACAATGTCAGTAGAAACGGATTCAACCATGTAACGGTTGCCGTAAAAGCCATCTTCGCTGTCCGATTCTTTTGATAACGGATGCTTACGCACAATGCTGATCGAATGCGCTGATCAGGTTATGTGCGATCATTTGTGCGGATCTTCCTTCGATCTGGTGTCTTTCAATGAAATGAACAAGTTCACCATTTTTAAATAAGGCGATTGCGGGCGATGATGGAGGATAAGGGAGAAGGTGTTCTCTTAATTTCTGAACGGCTTGTATATCAAAACCAGCAAAGGTGGTTGTTAAAGTATCTGGTCTTTTGCCTGCATTTGCAACTGCCATTAGTACCCCGGGTCTTGCCGTCCCTGCCGAACATCCACATACAGAATTGATCACCACCAATGTGGTACCATCCTGTTTCAGCTGGCTTTCAACTTCCTGAGGGGTAAGTAATTCCGTAAACCCATTCTCGGTCAGCTCTTCTTTCATCGGAATTACAATTTCTTCTGGATACATGTGATTCGGTTTGAATTATTGTAACACAAAGCTAAGTAAAAAGTTCAATTGGAGACGAAGTAGTGATTGTCAGATTTTCATTTTATTGAATGATAAATTGTCTGTTTTGTAAACTGAAATCTCCCAATCTGTCAGCCTTTCTTCCTCTGGGGGTTCTGGTACATACTTTGAAACATAAGTCCGGAATAAAATCACTTCACCTAAAAATATTAACCATGACATTCGTAAAAATGAACAACAAGACCGGAAGGCCATTCGATAGCCTGTTCGATGATTTTGTAACAACATTTCCTTCCGTCTGGGGAAATCTTGGTAAAGAAGAAACTTTTGCCCTTCCGCCTGTGAATATCTATGAAACAAAAGAAGGCTATGAACTTGAATTGAATGTACCCGGTAGGAAGAAAGAAGACTTTCAGGTTTCTTTCGAAAAAGGCATGCTGACCATCAGCTATGACAAAAAAGCGGAACAAAATATTGAAGGGAAGAAACCAATACGCAAGGAATTTAGTTTCCGGAGTTTCAAACGGACTTTTCACCTCGATGATAAAATCAATGTTAACGCCATCGCTGCGAAATATGAAAATGGAATGCTAACATTGGCGCTTCCGAAAAATGAAGAGAAAAACGAAAGTGGCATCCATATTAATATTCAGTAATAGATGTAGATGTTTGTACCGTGAACCCATCACATGAGTGATGGGTTCTTTATTTTGATTGTGTTAACTTCGTGTCCATATCCAATCATGAGAAAAAGTACCGGCCGCCTCTTTCATCCTGTGACATTTTTTTTCCTATTGTTGTTTATTACAACTAATCTGCTACGCGCACAGATTCCTGTTGCAGATTCAACAGCAAAACTTCGCGATACATTACCGGAAGCTGCCGATACTTCGCTTCGTATCAAAAACCTCAATCCATATTTCACTTTGCACGTCGATTCAACTTTGAATTACCGGCTTGAAATCAATAAAGAACAATCCAAATATTACTGGTACCTGCGAAATTCACCCGTCGGTCTCCGCATCAACAAAGACAACGGGCTGTTAACCTTTAAGGTTGAAAAATCTTTTTTTCTTTCCGGAAAACTGAAGTATGATAATGAATACAGAGTGACTGTCGGGGTACAGAACCTTGACTTCCCAAAAGAAAAAGTTGACACCTCCTTTATCATTGTTTTTTACAATACGGATATTATTCTTTCCCGTGTAAAACCAACGGTTACGTCTACCCTGAATGTGGAGGAAGGAGATACAGTTAGTTTCAAAGTACAATGCGAAAGGGGAAATTTTCCTATCGAATCCATTAGTTTTTTTACCAATACACCCCTCAAAAATTACAGCCAGGTAAGGAACTGCGATGATGACTTCACATGGGTGCCGGGTTTCGATTTTGTTAAAAGCGATTCAGGAACCAAAGTGGTACTCGTCAGCTTTGTAGGTGCCAACCGTTTCATGGTAAAGGATACCGCAACCGTGAAGATCATAGTACGTGATGCGTTGAATTATCCATTGGCAATTCAGGAACATCAGTTGCAGGTGCGAAATATCCAAAACTATATCCTGCAGCTGAAATACACTTTTCTTCAACTGGATAAAAGTGTCAAGAAGGTGAAAAAGACAAGAACAACATTTGATATAACAGGGTCCGCCACGGCACTTACGGGGAGTATTTTATCTTCTTCGAATAATGAAGGAACAAAAAAAACAGGACAGGTATTACCGAGTGTCGGTGTATCTCTTGTACCAATAAAAGAAGCGGTAGCACCCCAGAAAGTTTTCGATCAGAATCAGGCTTCCATGATCCGTTCTGCGATCAAGCGCCTTGAATATATGTTGCAGGATAACAGTCTCATCAGCGACCGTGACCCTGAGATCGCAAGAAAATCAGCCAAACTGAAAGAAGAATTGAAGCAAATACAAATCCAGTTGATCGATATTCCGATCGAACTGACACACGATAAGACAGAAGAAGAATTGAATCAGTATTTTAATAGTCCGAAAGTGAACAAAAAATACCGGACAAAGCGGTGATCATTTGCAGGGTTCCTTCCTGCGTGTATCAATCAGATACTGGATCTTCCATTTACCATTCAACCTCACAAGGTGGAATGAATTGACGCCGCAATGGCTGAATTTCTCCTGAAAGTAAAATTGGTAAGGAGTCCACACCAACGCGAGCGGCCCATCTATTTTGACTGTTTCGAAAGTTATCCTTTCATCAGCCGCACCTTTTGGCAATGTTTTTATGGAAGAAGCAAAAGCCAATACACTTTCATTACGGATGAAAATTTTACCGGCCCTGTTCCCGATGGTTTGTAAAATAGCACTATCTGCAAAGGCATCAGTCAACTTAGCAGAATCACCCTCTTTCATTGCGGTAAATAGCTGATTGATGGTTGCTTTTATAGAATCTTCCACTGTTTGTGCTGATACGATAGTACCAGAGAACAGGAGAAAGGAGATTGCGATAATTCTTTTCATTTCGATATTATTATGTTTTGAACTCAGCAGTGATTCTATTCCTAATTTATTTCACATATCCGAGGATCTTCAGCATACTTTGTGCGGTTTGTTCTTTTGCGTAGACCCAATCGACGAGTTTTCCATTCTTGTCATGGCCAATAATAATATGTTTCGGTGAAGGGATCAGGCAATGTTTGATCCCTCCATATCCACTGATCTGATCCTGATATGCACCGGTGTGAAAAAATCCCACATAGAGCGGATCCCCATTATTGACCTTTGGAAGAAATACTTCATTCACATGTTCTTCGGAATCATAATAATCGTGGCTATCGCATGTGATGCCGCCTAAAACAACCCGTTGATATTCCTGATCCCATTTGTTTACCGGAAGTAACAGGAATTTTTCCCCGATCCCCCAGGTATCCGGAAGCGTTGTAATAAATGACGAATCGATCATATACCATATTTCACGATCATTCTGCATTTTCTGACCAATAACACTGTAGATATGCGCCATACTTTCTCCTACTGTATAACTGCCGAACTCAGTGAAAATATTCGGCATGGGTACATTATTTTTCTTACAGGCTTTTTTTATATTCCCTACAATTTCATTGATCATAAACTGGTAGTCATATTCAAATCCCAGCGAGTGTTTGATGGGGAAACCGCCACCGATATTGATGCTGTCCAATTCGGGGCAGATCTTTTTTAATTGACAATAAAGATTGATGATCTTATTCAATTCACTCCAGTAATAAATGTCATCCTTGATGCCTTTGTTAAGAAAGATGTGAAGCATTTTTAATTGGAACCTGTCTTCATTACCCTCGATCTTATCTACATAAAACTCGAGAATGTCTCTTACCCTGAAACCAAGACGGGAAGTGTAAAACGGAAAGGTAGGTTCTTCTTCAGCAGCTACCCGGATTCCTAACTTGAAGGGTACTTTTACAGATTTTTTATACATCTGCAATTCATCCTTGTTATCGAGCACCGGAATTACATTTTTGAATCCACTATTCAGCAGGTTTGCAATCCGGCTGGTGTAAGACTTTTGCTTGTAGCCGTTGCAGATAATAAAAGTTTCTTTATTGATCTTTTTCTTTTCGAAAAGTTTTTTAATGATATCGATGTCGTAAGCATAGGAAGTTTCAAGATGTATATCATGTTTTAATGCTTCCTCAACAACAAAAGCAAAATGAGAACTTTTGGTACAATAACAATAATGGTACTGCCCTTCGTATTTATGTTTTTTAACAGCAACAGCGAACATCTTTTTCGCTTTTTTGATCTGCATCCCGATCTTCGGAAGGAAGGAAAGTTTGAGTGGCGTGCCGTATTTGTCAATCAGTGCTTTGAGGTCAAGTCCATTAAAATAAAGATTTCCGTCTTTCGTATCAAATCCTTCCTGGGGGTAATTAAACGTTTGTTTAACCAGGTCGGTGTACGAATTGTTCATGTACTGGTTGTCGTTGCTGATGGCCGTATGTTTGATGGATGAATAATTTGATTCGTGAAATGGACTGAACTAAGGGCACAAATGTAATTTTTTTACGTTCTTAAAAAAACAAAACCGGATGTGAAAAAGATTCACACCCGGTCGCAAAAATCAAGCAGCGCTTTTGCGCAATTTATTATTTAACAGAAGCGATCAACTGCTTGAAAGATTCGGGCTCATTCATGGCGATATCGGCCAGAATTTTCCTGTCAAGTGTGATCCCTTTCTCCGTAAGAAGATTAATGAATTTCGAATAGGTTAATCCTTCTTCCCTTACTGCTGCATTGATACGTGCTATCCACAAGGTCCGGTATTCGCGTTTTTTGAGCTTACGTCCCACGTATTTATAGGTGAGACCTTTCTCCATTACGTTTTTCGCAACGGTATAAACGTTCTTACGTTTACCATAAAATCCTTTGGCTGCTTTTAATATCCGCTTCCTTCTCGCCCTGGACGCGACTGCATTTACTGAACGTGGCATGTTGTACTGATTTTAAGATGTAGAATGGTGTTGATGAAATATTGCCGACGGCTATTTCAATCTCAACAGGCGTTTTACAAAATCCATTTGTGATTTATGCACTTCCCCATCCTGTCTCATGGCGCGCTTGCGGGTTTTAGATTTCTTAGTAAGAAGATGTCGGCGGAAAGCCTTTTGATGCGTGATCTTCCCGGTGCCGGTTACTTTGAACCGCTTCTTGGCACTGGAATTCGTTTTTACCTTTGGCATTTTTACACTTTAAACTTTTACACCCGTCGGGCGGTTCTCACAGGAGAACACTTAGGGAGCCGGTTGGGTAATCCGTACAGGCTTATAGGCCAATATCGGAATCAGGGTCGCAAAGGTAATATAAATCCCGTAAAAAACCGGCTGAAAGATGCGATTATGAGCGAAACTATAAGCGTATCAGTTTTATGGTTTGCTTACCGCCCGGCCAGCTTACCCGCAGATGGTAAATGCCTTTGCTGATCGCCAGAGATGAAAGGTCAATAGTTACCTTATCATAATTTCCTGCGGAAGTCGTTTGCGTTCTCCAGATTGTTTGTCCAATAGTATTCGTCACTTCCCAGGTTGCTGTACCCGGCAATGGCATGGAGGGTAGAACCGTATACAGGCCAGTATTGGAAGGATTCGGATATATACGGAAAACTAATCCGGCAGCCGCCCCGGACCATTTAATGCTGCTGTATCCGATACATCCACTGCTGTATAAGACCTTTAGCCTATACCAATTCGTTCCAGACGTGCTGGTATCAATAACTTCATAAGTCACTGCCGGTGCATTCAAAGATTTCAATAGTGTGAATGATCCTTCGCGAGCAGCTACCGGGTCACGGGCAACTTCCAGCTCAAATCTTACAACAGATGTATCTGTATTAGTCCATTGGATCAGCGTTTGCGATTTATTAACTGAGGAGATCTGAATTTCTGTCATCACACTATCTGCGCGGTTGGCAGCGACAAAATATTCACTTGAACCGGTGACATCTACTTCGGCATAATACCCTTTATCGAATGGTATAAGATTGAATTTTGTGGAAGGGATGATGGAATACGAAGAGCTTATGTTATCAAGCAGATTTCCATTGATTGTTGATAATGGGCCACTGTATTGTATAACCGAAAAGTCATAGGCACTACTCAGTTCGGTATGATTACACAATTGAGTTTGTAATAAGGCTTCTGCTTCATCATCTGTAAAATATAGCCTGACAGAGGCAGGTTTCACGAGTTTTTTTGAAAAGTGCAACACCCATTTTCTTTTCAGTAAAGGATAGCCCTGAACATAATTTATTAAACCGGTTGCCGGCACGATGTCATAATCCAGAATGCCCCCATCTTGTCCCTGCATATTGATAGCAGCAAAAATTTTTCCATCACGAATGATTTCCATCCAGCCATTCCCCGCTCCTGTTATCTGCCCCGAAACCGGCAAGGTAGTGTTAGATGCTACCGGATTCGACAAATCGTAAATATGAATATCATCAATTCCAATTCCTCCCGGCCACAATGGATAAGTGAAGCGATTTGCCTGACGGGTTACAAAAATGCGAAAATGTACAGGTGTATCATTTCGTGGAATCAATGCCGTTGCAACGTGCCAATATTTTTTAAGGCTGTCGCTCCAGAGGCTGTCATTTTTGTAATCATGCCAATTAATGGAGTATGCCGGTTTTAATCTGGTAAAGGATTTTCCTCCATTATAACTGACTTCCAGAAATGCAGAATCAATTCCTTTTCGAAGATTTTCTGCAAAACTGAAACTTATAGCGGGTTTATTCAGCTTTCGCAAATCAAATGAAGGTGAAATAAGGTTAGTCGTCAGGGGTGGCGATTCCGGTAAATTGTTCGGATGCCAGAAGAAGTTTCCATTTGCTGCTTTGACCGGACTGCTTTCAATGGTTGGTTTATCAGAAAGGGTCAGCATTCCGATTCCAGTCCAACCTGCAGGGCCGGATTCAAATGACTGCAAATACGGAAATGTATCGATCAAAGGAGTGATAATGGGTGCAGCAATGGTTACAGTGTCATTCTGCCTGACCTCATCACCGGCGAGTTCGATCCAAACTTTGAAAGCATTGTTCGTAGCTGTTACTGCTGCCGCCGGGATTTGAAAATAAGATGTGTCAATAGCATATTTGCCTAAAGATAAAACCGGTGTTGAAAATTGCTGACCGTTTGGCCATTGTACTACCGCGGTAAAAGCACCTGTAACATTCGGTGTTTGATTTCTGATTAAAACCCTGTAACGAAAAGTATCAATCATAAACTTCCGGATCCCACTGTTTTCCAGAGTTACCGCTTCTACAGCAGCATCTTTATTAACAGAAAAGAAATAAATACTGTCCAGGAAATTTGGTGCTTCACTTTGTGTTTTCCTTGAATCCCAATAAAATTGCACCTGTAAACTACTCGATGGAATTTGTTTCGCATCACGCAGCACTTTTGAGATATTAACGTAAGTGGCATTGCCAGAAATATAAACGGATGATGAAGTATCCGATCCGCTTAACCGGAATAAATAAAAATTGTTATCAGGATTCGCCAAAACCTTTGCACTCATCCTGATATTGACAGATGTATCAATGTTGACAAAATTGAATGTTCCTTTGACAGAATGTACAATTTGATTGTATTCGGGGTCTGGGATTTTTTCCAGTGAAACAAAGCTGTTGCCTCCATTATTGTTCACATGAAGTTTGCCGTTGGGGTAAGATGTTTCATAATCCCAGTGCTCCGCTCCTTCTAATCCGAAATATCCGGGATATCCATAGCTCGTATCTTTTGCTGATGAAAAATCTTCGAGATGTGGAAGCGTTACCGGATCATTCGCAAGAATGCGGATGCGGGAAGAAAACGTATGATGGGTTGTATCCGGATCGCCGGTGTTCTCCATTGTACAAACCACAGTATAAACTCCTGGAGAAGAAAGATCGAGTGTGTATTTTGAAGTGATCTTCGTAACCACATTTGCAGGCAATGCGGAATTGATCGTATCTGTGCAATACCACACATTATTCACATAAGTTTTAATGAAAATGGGTATGGCTGATAAACTATCATCTCTATTATGTATGAAAAAAGAAAATGGCTCATTGGCTGTTCGGTGAGATGAGGTGTATTGTCTACCGCTCTCCGGCAACGATACCGAGTCGAGCATCAGATCTCCGTTATAGCTTGAAAGAAAGCAATTGGATCCAATCGGGAAAACGGCTTTTGCACCCGAACGCATGGAAGGAATTCCTTTGATTATAGACTGCACTGCATACCAATAAGCCGTATCTGTCGAAAGATTGGTTTGAATGAAAGAGGAATCTGTCGTTGTGGTTACCGGGATCATATCATTTCCAATAAGTCGGGTTACGATGAATGTATCCACACCTGCCGGCTTAGACCATTTTATGGCGATCATACCCGGACACGGATCAGTAACGGTAAATGCGATTGAAGGAAAA
>DATLDA010000249.1:0-7195 GCA_035526135.1 Flavitalea sp. | reverse complement strand
TTATCTTTTCGTGCGCCTGTTGCTTCATGGATCGAAATCATTTTTGGATTGAAATCACCTACCCAGGCAAGTTCAACGCCTTTGATCGTATTGCGAGGCAACACTTCACGCTGCAGACATCTGATCAACGCAGATTCAATTCCATGGTTATGAAATCTTTTCTTACAACCCATGAGGATGATCCGGAGCCTGTTAACGTACCTTCTTTTATGATAATATGCGAATTTCAGCTTTCCCCAAGTGTTTAATTTTCCATTCACATGTTTTAGAATCTGATTTACATCAGGAATGCAAACGACTGTTGCAATGGGTTCTTCATTGTAGTAAGCAAACCAGATGATCTTTTCATCCAGGATTGGTTTCATCTGCCGGAAGGATTCCCTGATGGTCTCCATTTCTATAGGAGTATAATTTTCAAATACCGTCCATGCATCATTGTAAATCTCCAGGAAGTCATGGAAGAACTTTTCTGCCTGTAATCGATCAAAATGTTTGAATGAATAACCGGGTTTCTTCATTACCCAGTCTGCAATTTTTATAAAACGCTCGGGTAGCGGAATCGTTGCATCCAGAAAATTTGTGTATTGATCGTACAGTTTTTCGAACCCGAATGATTCGAACAGGTCAATATAATACGGGGGATTGTAGTTCATTCCGAGGCTCGGAGGTTTAAACCCATCCACGAGCAACCCCCAGTATTTATCGTTTTCTCCGAAATTGATCGGCCCATCCATCGCTTCCATCCCATTTTTCTTTAACCAGGAAAGTGCGGTTTCAAAAAGCAGATGGGCCGCCTTCCGGTCATTGGTGCATTCGAAGAAACCGATACCACCGGTTGGTTGTGGATTTTTATGCGACTTTTCTGTATTGATAAAAGCGGCTATACGTCCGATCGTGAGGCCCTGACGGTTTTGAATGATCCAGCGACAGCAATCTCCGTGTTTGAAAAATACGTTTCTTGCAGGATCAAAAATCGCTTCAATTTCAACATCCAGGGGGCAGATCCAATGCGGGTCGTTTTTATATAAAAACTTCGGCAGGTTAAGGAATTTTCGGGATGACCTGCCGGGGGTTACCAGTATCAGGTTCATAATGCAAACCTACCAATTTATTCACCATTTTTCATCGTCCGGAATAGGAGAATCTGTTCCATTTGATCGACGCGCTTCCTGTTTTTGCAATTGTCTTTCAATCAGCGCTTCTGCAATGATGAAAGCCGCATCAATACCCTGGGAATTTTTCAAAAGGTCTTTCAGCTTTTCTTCGTGTACATCCACGCGATACAGTATGGCAAAAAGCTTATTCAAATCGTGAAGAATCAATTCATTTACAATCATTGCCAATTGAATTCTGAATGCATCGAATGAATCGGCTTTCAGAGCTACGCCGAACGTCTCAGAAAATTTTTTTTGGATCGCCGGTAAATCGTGTTCTGCTGCCATCATAAATTTATAAGCGGTAATCGTGCCTTATTTGAATGTTACCACATTTGTGCCATCAATATTTGATCTGCTGCATCGGGGAACAGCAATGAAAAAATCGATTGTTTTCTTTAGAAAATGATTTGAAGGCAGTATTTTTTAGAATCGCTCATTGGCACCCAGAGAAAATAGCGCAAAATCATAAGCAACGGGATCTTTCGGGTTCATCATGCGTAATGCTTCTGTCAGTTCAACAGCCGCCTGCCAATCTGTTTGCTTTCGTTGGAGTAGTCCAAATTTTTTTGCAACCCTCCCCACATGTATATCAATTGGGCAGATCAGTTGTGAGGGATGAATCGTTCTCCATATTCCGAAATCAACTGCACTATTTCGTCTAACCATCCACCTGAGAAACATATTCAGCCTTTTGCATGTAGCTTTTTTTTCAGGCGTGGCTATATGCTTTCTTGTTCTGTATGGCACATCTTCCAGAGAAAAAAAATATTTATAAAACCCATTGAGCGCGTTCGTAATATCTCTATCGGAAGGTTTCATATACCGGGTGAAGGCTGTGGAAAGGGATTCGCCGGAACTATAATGATGATGAAGAAACGAAACAAAATATAACAGATCTGTTGCATTGAAAGTCCTGTGTTTGAAGGAAAGCAATTTTTTAAGATCTTCTTTGCCGTGATTACAAATGAAATCATGGGGGGCCATATCCATCAACTGCATTAAAAGCCGAGTCTTTGAGATAATTGTAGTGCGATGCCCCCACGCAAATATGGATGCAAAAAAACCGGCAATTTCTCTATCGGATTTATTCTTGAATAAGTGTGGGATGGAAACAGGATCTGTAGGAATGAAAGAAGGGTGGTCTGATTCGATCACCTTTCGATCAAGAAATTCTTTTAGCGCATCACGTTCCACCTTATTTTGATTCAACCGATGGCGGATTTCAAATCTTCGATTAGGTCATCAATGTCTTCAATACCGACACTTAAGCGAATGAGCGAATCTGAAAGCCCGTTCTTTATCCGTTCTTCCCGGGGAATAGATGCGTGTGTCATGGAAGCCGGATGGTTGATAAGAGATTCTATTCCTCCAAGGCTTTCAGCCAGTGCAAACACTTTGGTTCCTGTCAGAACTTTCAGCGCGCTTTCGGCACTGTCGTTTTTCAATGTAAAACTCATCATCCCTCCAAATCCACGCATTTGTCTTTTTGCAACAGTAAAACCTGGATGATCTTCAAAACCGCACCAGTATACTTTACCGACAGCCGGGTGATTTTTTAAAAAATGTGCAATGGCTGCTCCATTCTGGCAGTGGCGCTCCATGCGTACATGCAATGTTTTCAACCCGCGTAGAATGAGGAAGCAATCCTGCGGTCCGGGTACTGCACCGCAACTTTTCTGAATGAAATATAATTTTTCGCGCAGGTCACTATTGTTAAGCATGAGACACCCATGAATGACATCGCTATGGCCGCCGAGATATTTTGTTGCGGAATGCATGACGATATCAGCGCCAAGGTCAAGTGGGTTCTGCAGAAAGGGTGATGCAAATGTATTGTCGACGCACAGGAGTATTTTGTTTGGTTTGGCAAGTGTAGCCAACGCGGTGATATCAACAATATTCATCAACGGATTGGTCGGAGTTTCAGTCCAGATCAGTTTTGTTTTTGTATTGATATAGGGGCGAATGCTGTTCGCATCCTGCATATCAGTATAATGGAATTTAATACCATACTTTTCGAAAACTTTGCTGAACAGCCGGTAAGTACCTCCATACATGTCTGCCGCAGCAATTACTTCATCACCGGGTGACAATAATTTTATAACCGCATCTGTTGCTGCAACGCCACTGCTGAAGGATAGCCCGTATCTGGCATTTTCGATCACAGCCAATGCCTCTTCTAAAACTTTCCTTGTTGGATTCTGCGAACGGGCATATTCGTATCCTTTATTTTTACCGGGCGCTTCCTGTACATATGTTGATGTTTGATAGATCGGTGTCATGATCGCGCCAGTTGTAGGGTCAGGTACCATGCCGGCGTGAATAAGTTTTGTAGCAAGTTTCATTTGTCTCTGATTGATCAGTCCTTACAATTTTATACAAGCAAAGATCATGAATAAAGAGTACGGAACATCAAATAATCATGAATGTTATTTATGGTTCAGTGATCTAGGTAAAGGGATGGTATAAGACATAAAAAAGCCGCATGTCGAAAACATGCGGCCGTAGTTAAATGTTTTTTGTTTATCCTTTTCTGTACTTCTTGTAAATTTCGCTGTTTCCACTTGGATCAATTTTAACCGTGATCCAGTTTTTTGCAGATTCGATTTTTACAAAGTACAAAACATCTTCACCATAGATAACTTCTGTTACACCGAAAAGTGTATCATTTGTGTACTCTTTTTTCAGTTTGTTGAAAATGTACAACGGAAGCATCTTCGGAAGATAATAACGGATTGAAGACAGCATTTGCCCATCCTTATCGTAGTTCACTACAGATTGAATGCCTGCATGCATAAAACTTACTGTATAATGGTCTTTAAACTCTTCCCACTTTACCGATTCAACATTGGTAAAAGTCTGATCAAATGATCTTAATACTTTTTCATTTACAATAGGAGAATTCGCGAATGTGGAAGAAAATACTACGAAGCTGAGGACAATTGCAAGAATCTTTTTCATAGACGTGTTTTATTGGATTAATGTGATGCGAAAGTAATATGCGCAACGGCTGATGTCAAGTGCAATTCGACGAGCGGCAGGATTTTCCCGATAAGCAGCATTTTGGAATTGAAATGATAAGAGTAATCACGTAGATCATTGAACTCACGGGTTTTTTTACGATGTTTTTTTACTGTATGAAATAAAATTATCGTGATGATTTCCTTATTTCCAGTTTAACAGAAGCTTAACCCGATTGGTGAAATAACATGTGCAACATGTGCTGAGTCGCAATGCCTGCAAGGGTTTGGCAAGTTTCCAGTTAACAGCGATTCCGACCATGTATCCGAATAAATTCGTACATCTTATCATGTACCTGCCACCCTTACCAATTTGCAATCAGCGACTTCAGCTAATTATACATTTGATCTGTCAACCACCCGCATTAACAAACGAAAAGTATAGCCATGAAAAAGTTATTTGTCATTATCTGCAGCGCCTTCCTCGTTACTTCTGCTTTTGCAGCAGATGTAAACGAAAAGGTTTTAAGATCATTCCGTCAGACGTTCACGAATGCCGAATCAGTAAGATGGGAAGAGTTTAAAACTTATTATACCGTAAGTTTTTCTCTTTCAGGAATACAATCCAAAATCAATTACGACAAAGAGGGAATAATGCTCGGCTCTATCCGTTATTATGCCCCTCAGATGCTTCCGTTGAATATTTTCAACAAGCTGAAAAAAGATTATCCTAAAGACAAACTGTTTGGTGTAACTGAAGTCACTTTCGGAGATGAAGTCGCTTATTTTGTTAAGATTGAAACTGAAAAAAACTGGCTCACGCTGAAAGTCGATGCAGCTGGTAATTCGGAAGTGCATGAAAAATTTAAAAAAGCCTAAAGTATCAGGTCAGGTAAGAGCCTGCTATAAGAAATCGCCAGTCATAATTTTCAGCCGCATACGCACTATGCGGCTGAATTTTTTTCTCTAGCACAGAAGCTTTTAGTACCCGGGCTCTAACCAGTGTTTCTTTTGCATTTCTGATGTAGTCCTGAACTGTAAGGTCTTCCATCCATTGCAATTGCGGTGGCTCGAATCCGATTTTATCTTTTCTCCATGTTATTTCATCCGGCACGACGTCCGCAGAACTTTTCCGTAGGATCCATTTCGTGAAACCTTCCCTGATTTTATACGTTGCAGGCAAAGAAAATACAAACGTCGCCAACTCATGACTAAGGAATGGAAAGCGTGCCTCTCTTCCATGTGCCATCGCATTCCTGTCAGCATATCGCAGCAATTCGGGAAGTCCGTTTTGCCTCGTATTATAGTACAGTGCATCATTCAGCGTTTCAACGATTGGTTTGTATATCGATACTTTACCGGCATATGCATTTGCATATTCCGGTCGAATGAATGCATTAGAAGTAAGCGCCTTTTTTTCTTTAAGTGCGAGATAACGGGTAGCAGTATTCGGGAATTTTGCTGCAAGCTTGTTTTGCCATTTCCAGGAAAACTTACCGTTCTCAACAAGCAATTGTTTTTCTTTTCTGAAAATTTGACGTTGTGTACGTGAGAGCTCTGATAAAAAATAATGAAGGTATTTTATATAGCCTCCCAGGATTTCATCGGCTCCCTGTCCATCCAGTAATACAGTTATGTTGTGAGCCGCGGCGAGTTCATATACTTTAAACTGCGCATATACACTGGAAGACGAAAAGGGCTCTTCCTGATGGTAAATTAATTTGTCAAAATCCTTAATAAACTTTTCAGGATCCGGAATGGTAGGATAATGTTTCAGGCCATATCTAGTAACCAGCAGCTTCATATATTCACTCTCATCTTGGGAATGGCCGGGAAATATGGCAGAAAAGCACGGCAATGGCTGATGGAATGAAGACGCTGCAATGCCAATAATACTTGCACTATCAATACCACCACTCAATGTTGCCCCTACGGGCACGTCCGACCGAAGCCTTCTTTCTATAGATTGATGAAGAAGTGTACGGAATTTTTCTATAGCAGATTCTGCTGAAACTTCATTATGAGATAATTTATCAATGTCCCAATATGAAACCAAACGGAGTATTTGCCCCGGGTGAAATGTGGCGAAATGTCCCGGTGGAATCTGACTGATCTGCTCATAATAAGTGTCAGAAGATTCTATTTCATTCCTGTATCCAAGGGAAAGATATTGTAGAAGAGCAGGTTGATGAACCCTTCGAGGCACTCCTGCAGCCCACAGCGCTTTCATTTCCGAACCGAAATACAATTTACTGTTTTCGATATCCACATGAAAGTATAAAGGCTTTTCGCCAAACCGGTCTCTCGCCATAAATAGCTTTTGCTCTACTTCATCCCAAATCACAAATGCAAACATGCCATCAAGGAGGGCAACAGCTTTTTCTCCATACCTATGATAAGCAGCAACGATTACCTCTGTATCGGAATGTGTTAGAAAATCGCACCCTTCTTTGAGTAAGCGTTCTCTTATTTCTTTGTAGTTGTAAATTTCTCCATTATGCAAGATCGTATAACGGTCTCCGTAATGCATCGGCTGAGAAGCCTGTGGTGAAGGGTCTATCACGCAAAGCCGGCGGTGTCCGAAATGCGCCTTCCCGGTTGGGGAGGAAAAAAAACGTTCGCCATCTGGTCCGCGGTGCGCGATCGCTGCAGTCATTTTTTTCACCATGGCCGGTGCACCTCCCATAGATGTTAAGAATATGACGCCTGTTATTCCGCACATGAGCGAGCCGTATTTGAATGTTAAATGTAATTGAAAGCAAGAGGACCTTTACCTCGGAGAATTTTCGACAGGTTTTGTATAAATAGGCAGGAAAGTCTGTATGCTGTCCCATCCCATCAATAAGCCAGGCCCCTGTGAAGTGTTTTTAAATTCCATCGTGAAAACAGGGATGCTATAGGAAAGCCTGCTGACGGGAATATTGAACTGGTGGAGATCTTTAGTAGAATCGATCTTTAATCCCCAGGTAAATAAATCTGTATTAAGAATAATGGTCCAGTGATCAGGGAATGGTTTGCAATACATCACATATCGGCCCGTCTCAATCTTTTTATTCTGTATAGTGACGGGTTCGAAAA
>DATLDA010000238.1:0-2573 GCA_035526135.1 Flavitalea sp. | reverse complement strand
GGACTGTTTTCAATCAACATTTCAGCAAATATCTTTTGCTCACGGATCTCTTCAGCGGCGTGAATGCTTTGGGTAATGTCATGCCCGACAATCATGACAGCATACACGCCAGTTTCATTTTTAAGTGGTATATAATCAATTTCAAAATAGACCTCTGAAATTGGCGAAGCAAATTTCTCGCGATGGATCGTTTCCCCATCCAGTGCCGCATGTATATCTTCTATCACACCAAAAGGAATCAGAAACGAGGGTATCTCAGTAACTTTTTTTCCAATCACATTTTCGGGGTAGGGCAGGCGAAGTTGATTTTTCGCAATCTTATTTATAGAAATGCAACGCAATTCACGGTCGAGCACGATGATGGAATCAAATGAAGAATTTAAAATAGATTCGACAAATTGATTTCGTTCCTGTAGTTGGCTTGTACGCTGTTTTACACGCAATTCAAGTTCTTCCCCTGTTTTCCGGAGAACGGCTTCGGTTTCTTTGCGTTCAAGAACGGAAACATGTAGTGTCAGTTTCGTGATCACCATTATAGTTATAAATGACTGAACAGCCAAAAGAGATTCATTTAATGTAAGCGTACTAAAAGGACCGCGATGATGAACCGTTCCCCAGATCGCTATAAGGGAATACATCACCAGTGCAGTTATCAATTCACGTTGGCTGAAACGCATCGCTGCCCATACCAGCACGGGTATGATCCAGTAAGCCCACCGGAAAATTGAATTGGAGAGAAGCCAGTTATCAAAAATGATAACTCCTGTAAAAATGACTACCAGAAAAAAAATGATCGTTTCAGTACGCAATGATCTTAGATCGCTTACCAGGCTTTCGTTGACCTTAAAGGATTTTAGCCAGATGAGGAGGAATGAAGTAATAAGCAGCACACCCGAAAAATCACCTAACCACCAGGTAAGCCACACTTGCGGTGCCATTGTCTGGGTAATAATGTCTGCACAGTATACAGTCAGTGTACCTATGGTAGCCCCTATTATGCACATCAACGCAGCAGCCAGCGAATAGCGCAAAATGTGTTCGACCTTATCAAGAAAAATATAGATGTTGAAGTTGGGGATGAATTTTTTGAGCAGATAATTCCCGGACAAGGCCTCCAAAGTGTTGCCGGCACCTATGATCAGGGATAGTGTGGCTGCCGCCGGATAGTCAACTGTTTGATTGGTCACAAAAATCAAAAAGTTAGCAGCGAATGCTCCGAAAAAAATTCCAGGAGCGATTCTGGTGCCCCACAATAAAACCATGGCGAAAGCAAAACCCGAAGGGGGCCAGACGGGTGTAGCATTAGAAGATTCAAACTGCAGGAGCAGAGAGACTCTGGCCAGCATGAAATAAATGCATGCTGTAAACAAAACCTGTAAAAAATATTGGAGCCATGAATAGGCGCGCTTGGAAGATTGCATTTACCAGTGGTCCATTTCGCAGGTCTAAAATTCTGTTAGTATGAAATTTTTCTTAACAGAAAACGGACGTTGGATGTTCCAATCCATTTTCAAAATGCGGGCTATAGTTTTTCTCCAGGAAGTTATATCAGATGGCTTTTGAACATAGAGGTTAGCACCTGATTCATACATTTTCTCGATGATGTCAGCATTATTGGAAGTAGATAATACAACAACCGGAAGATGCTGGAATTCTTTCTGTTTGCGTATTTCCAACAGGCATTGCGCCCCGTTCTTTCGCGGCATGTTCAGATCGAGGAAAACAACGTCGGGTAGTATCTCAGCGTCATGTAAAAAATCGGTCAGCTCCACTCCGTCCTTGGCGAGTACAAGACTCGGAGGATCAGTAACATATTTTAAAGCTTCTTCAAAAAACTGAGAATCATCTTCATCATCCTCGGCCAATATAATATGTTTGGCCTGGCATTGCATAACGGAAATATACAAAATTCTTCAAAAAATTAAATACGGGTTTTCCCGCCATTATCCAGATAATTCTTTGAGGGTTTTTTTTGGTAATCTTGATTTCACCAGCTCATATGATTGCGTTACGAAATGCAACCACTCTTTTTTATTTAACTTCTTCAGATCGGTTACAAGTACCCATTTATAACGTGCCACATAAGGAGCTGGAGAAAATCCTTCGCGTGAAGACATCTCATCAAATTCTTCATCTTTTACTTTAAATGAAACAGAAGTTGGAGTCTGTAATCCGGCAACACAAAACATTTTACCGCCGATAGAAAAGCATAGATCATTTCCCCACTTTATATCCTCCGTTGCGTGCGGAAGACTTTTACATATTTTTTGCAATGATTCTATATCCATGCAGAATGATTTTGGTTATTGCAAATACCCATTGATGATATTTCGAATAGAGGCTATATGGTGGTCATCATGTTCGGCGGTAAAAAATGCCATGTCAACAGGTCTCATCGGAACCTGTAATCGCGGATGCATGCTTTTGAAAAATAATGTATCATCATCCAGCATCCCAAGCCGATCAGTAAACTTCTTTCGCTTGTCAGAAAATTCGTTCAGCAGTTCATTCAGGGTTTTTTGATTATGGTTTGCGCTTAGTGTTTTTGCATTGGTCATGTCTGCAGCTCGCAA
>DATLDA010000235.1:0-2248 GCA_035526135.1 Flavitalea sp. | reverse complement strand
TTCATGAGGGCGATCACCCATGAACTGAAAACCCCGATTGCAGTAACCAAATTAAATCTGGAAACCTTGTTGCGGCACCAGTTAGATGAACCCACACGTCAAAAACTGGTGAGCATGACACTACAGGAAGCAAATCGACTCAATACCCTTGCCAGCAACATTCTGGTCTCTGCTCAACTTGAGGACC
The DNA here is from genome assembly GCA_035526135.1 of Flavitalea sp. Classification (GTDB taxonomy): domain Bacteria; phylum Bacteroidota; class Bacteroidia; order Chitinophagales; family Chitinophagaceae; genus Flavitalea. The sequence continues at coordinate 2,061 of DATLDA010000235.1, read as the reverse complement.
AGAATTATCAGCAGGCCAAAGAGGACCTGGATTTTTCATCGCTCGTCAACAACTGTATAGAAAATTACGCTGTGCGATATCCTGTTGGCAAATTTCTTTTTGAAATAGAACCCGAAATTGATCTGAGCGGCGATGTCTTGTTGTTGCAAATTCTTGTAAACAACCTCATAGAAAACGCGCTTAAATATTCGCCTCCGGAATCACCCATTGTTTGCAGGTTAACAGCAAAAAAAGAAATTATATTTCAGGTGATCGATAATGGTCCCGGAATACCGGACCATGAGAAAAAAAATATTTTCAGGAAATTCTACCGACTGGGCAATGAACAGACAAGGAATGCGAAGGGCACCGGGATCGGACTTTACCTTTGCCGGAAAATTGCACAAGACCACCATGCGGAAATCAAAGTACGTGATCATCATCCTACAGGTTCAGACTTTGCTGTTATTTTTATAAGATCATAAATACCATCAGGCTTTCGATGAATAAGAAACAATCCATTTTACTGGTAGAAGATGAAGAAAACCTTCACGAAGCCCTCAAACTGAATCTTTCACTGGAAGGTTATGAAGTAACCTCCGCCTATACCGGAACTGAAGCTCTCCACGCAATAACAAAAGAATATTTCGATTTGGTGATACTTGACATTATGTTGCCGGAGGCGGATGGAATTACTGTAACAGAAACTATTCGTGTAAACAATAATGAAGTACCGATACTGATCCTCAGTGCCAAAAACAGCAGTGCTGACCGTGTACTGGGATTAAAGAAAGGCGCCGACGATTACCTTACCAAACCGTTCAACCTCGAAGAACTATTACTACGGATACAGAAACTGATCAACAAAAATAAAAAATTGCTTGAAAAAGGATCCATCACTGATATTTATCGCTTTGGCCAGAATACCGTTGATTTCAAAGCACAGGAAGCAACTGATAAAAATGGTCAGCGGATCCAGTTAAGCAAAAAAGAAACGATGCTGCTGAAGCTGTTAATTGAAAATAAAAATGAAGTGGTCCCCCGCGAAAAGATCCTCCAGACCGTGTGGGGGTATAACGTTTATCCAACAACCAGAACGATTGATAACTTCATTCTGAGTTTCAGAAAATACTTTGAAGAGGATAGCAGAAATCCGCTGTTCTTTCATTCTGTTCGTGGTGTAGGATATAAGTATACGGAATGAAATTCTCAGGTTGTGGACCTGCGCACATCTTCCACTGCTTTTTCCGCACGTTCGAGTAAATCAGTCCTGTTGGTAGATTCAGGATCTTTCGCTCCATACATAGCCCATTCACATTCTTTTATCAATTCGAGATAGGTAGTGATAGTGACTGCCGGAATACCTTGTGCTTCGAAATAAGAAGAAAGGTTTTGCTGATTTAATGAAGAAGGTGAAACCGAACAAGCGTCCGCTGCAGACCGCCACAATACTACTTCTACTTCGCGGAAAAAGAGAAGACTTTCTTCCTTGTATAATAATTCACGGGCCGTATCAAAACCGCGTGGAGCTGGAATGGATGTTTCGATTACTGCTTTTACCTCCGGGTCACGGCGAAAAAACTGATAGCCGACAATGGTACAAATTGCAAGGGCAATAATTCCATACATTAACCACTTCTTTTCTGAATCATCCCGCACACGTTTTGTGACTTCGGGCAAACCGGTGGATACAGCAGAAGGGATACCTTCTACGTTCACAGGAACGGAATCACCTCTCAATGTTTTATACTCCTTTCGTACCGGATCAAAATAGGAAAATGTTACAGCCGGTAAAATTTGTTTGCCAGCTTTTTCCGCCACGATGTTATAAGTAAAAGTTTTTGAACCCGTCACCGGAAAAGCATATTTGTTTATATTTTCTTTGATAACAGGTTCACCTCCTTCCAGTCCCTGCTTCCATTCAATTGCAGGAGGTGTCAGTAATGGCAGATTGCCGCTTCCCGAAATGGTCACATGCATCCTGATCAATTCACCCGACCGGACTTTTGATTTTTCCGGTTTTACCTGTAATGAAAACTGGCCGACCGCGCCGGAATAATTTCCGGGTTGCGCTTTTTCCGG
>DATLDA010000171.1:0-3433 GCA_035526135.1 Flavitalea sp. | reverse complement strand
GCAAATAATGAAGACATCCTGGATCCGAATAAAATAAATATTCTTGAAAATGGGAATCGTTGTCCAACAATTTGTCCAAGTGTGTCTCCTTTATATCCTTAAGTGAACGTACCAGTTATATATTATTTCACTTATAGTGTTTTCCTGGCTGGAATTATTGGGATCATAAAGTTTCGATCGATAGGAAGGGGGTATTATCCTTTTCTATTGATTATTTTCCTGGCATGCGCAAATGAAATACTTTCTGATGCTTTATTCAGGAATGGGTACAGAAATTATGTAAACAGCAATATTTATAATCTTTTTGAATCTCTCTTGTACTTACAGTTTTTGTACAATATGAACAGAATCAGGAAATTTAAATGGGCATATATTTTATTGGGAATTGTGTTTTTTATAACCTGGACCATCAACAATTTTATAATTTTTAGCTTCGGAACTGATTATAATTCGGTGTTCAACATGGTATATGCATCTGTTCTTGTATTACTTGCAATAACATCACTAAATGAAATCCTGGTAAAAGAAAAAGAAATCATTACCAATCCTGTATTCTGGATTTGTGCAGGAATGATCATTTTTTTTACTTATGCCATTTTAGTTGAGGTTTTTTGGTTGTATGGCATGAGCACTGATGTTGCATTCAGCGGAAGGGTGTATGCTGTTTTTTCATGGGTCAATCTCTTTTGTAATTTAATTTATGCGGTAGCCATTTTATGGATGCGAAAGAAGCAGGCTTTTATGCTGCGTTTTTAATTCTTGGGGTGATCATTACCTATTTTATTGTTTCCATCATACGGCAACAGCGCAGGAGCCTGCAATTATACAAGCAAAGTATTTATACTGAAATCACCACGCTGGAAAGGGAAAGGGCACGCATGGCGGCTGACCTTCATGATGAAGTAGGCCCGGTTCTTTCCGCTGTTAAACTGAGGTTGAACAGCATGGACCTTACTGATGCGGAAGACAGGAAAGAGCTCGTACGAACAAATGAGCAGATCGATAACCTCATGCGCCGTATGCGCGAGATCTCATTTGACCTCATGCCCAATTCCCTTCTTCGCAAAGGACTCCCTGAAGCAATAAGTGAATTCATTGAGTATTGCAGTAAAAGCAGCCCGCTTACCATCCGCTCCCAATTTGAAAAGCTTCCTCTATCACGCAACCAGTCTATTAATCTTTACCGGATTTTGCAGGAGATCATTCACAATACGATCAAACATGCGCAAGCCACTGATCTGAAAATTGAAATGCGTCAGGAAAAGAAAGGTATAATGTTGCTGACGCAGGACAATGGTATCGGCTTCAACTATGATCCCCGGAGTGGTGATTCAAAGGGAATGGGATTGCGCAATCTATTAAGCCGGACAGAGATCATTGGAGGTAAGATGTATGTGGAGTCAAAAAAAGGAAAGGGTACAACGTTTACATTCGAGATACCAATTAAGGATAATGAAGTCAACAACACCGATACAGATCCTGCTGGCAGATGACCATGAAATCTTCCGCGATGGATTTAAAGTGATGATCAAAAAACAACCGCAGATCCGCCTGGTCGGAGAAGCAGGTGATGGCAAGCAGCTGATTGAACTTACGCACAGGCTGAAGCCCGATGTAATAGTAACCGATATCAAGATGCCTGGAATGGATGGATTGGAAGCAACCCGGTACCTCACTAAACTATTTCCAAACATTGGCATCATTGCCTTATCTATGTACGATGAAGAAACACAGATCATAGATATGCTTGAGGCAGGCGCGAAAGGGTATCTTTTAAAGAATGCACATAAGGATGAAATACTCGAGGCCATTCAAACCGTGCACAAACAGGAAACGTATTACTGCAACGAAACGTCCACGAAACTTGCGATGATGATTGCAAAAAGCAGGTTCAGCACTGCTTCAAAATATAAAAAGCTCGATTTTTCAGAGAAGGAATATGCAGTGATCAGGTATATCTGCCAGGAAATGTCGAATAAGGAAATTGCGCAACAGATGAATCTTAGTACGCGTACAATTGAAGGCTACCGGGATAAAATTCAGGAAAAGATCGGAGCGAAAAATTCAGCGGGCATAGTTGTGTACGCGATCAGGAATCATATTTACAAAGTGGATTAAATAATCTGCTTTCCCTTTTTCAGCAGCGCTGATATTTCTTCGTTTGAAGGATTTGTTATGCACCGGTAAGCTTCCCATCCATCCGTTGCCTTCCTTGCCATAACCAGCATCGTTCTGTGCCAACCTATAGAACGGAAATAATGAAGTTCTTTTTCAGATTTGATTTCAATAACCATGGCAGGTTTTGAAATTACAGTAGTCGCATCATCATACATTCCAACTTCATCTTCTTTGGAGTCGTGGGCGCATAATCCCGGCAATAAATAAACGTGATTGCCAAAAGGATCTGATATGTTCCCGCGCTCCTTTGCCATGAAAGAGTTTCATTAAATGAGTAAGAAGAATCGGACAATCGATGAGAGTGGACGGCAATACAGGAATCAGATCAATACTTCTATTTCTTCAAAACGGGTTACCAGTTCGGTTCCCGAATAAATGGAAACGGTTGCATACTGACTGAGATTGTGAATGGGTTCCGCATAAAGCACTTCTTTCATGCGGCATCTTCCTGAAGGTCTTTCGGTAACCTGGAGAATAAGATCTTTTGATTTCTTATTTCCAAAAACTGTTTTTACAACTTTTGGTTCACTGCTGATATTCACCAGCACTTCGCCGCAAATGTACAAGGTGCCGAAATAATCTGTGTTAAACTGATCGTATTCAATCCATGCTTCCCATAAATCCGTATCCTGTTGTTTTACCCCGCTAATCATGCGGCAATTTAAGAAGATAAGTGTATCAAAAAATTTCGGTTACTACGTATTTTATTAAAGTAGTATTACGTTCGCATTGAACCCTTATAAATTTTATTTAATGAATGCTGTTGCTGTATGAGGGATTTTTTCCTCTGCATGATATTAATTTCCAGCATACCAAAAAGAAGGTGTGGGAGGTATACATAATTATTAATTGGGATGAGCCATGGAGATGAAGCATGCTGGTTGCCTGAGAGCACTTGGAATAAAAGATGTGCACAAGTAAAAAATATCTCAAAATAATTTTAATTGGTAAGCAAACTGTAGTACGATTTCACGGATTTAATACAATCGCAGATGACGCGGATTCCGCAGATGGAATACAATCACAGATTACACGGATTACACGGATGAAAGTATCAAAGGTTAACGCTAACTATATTCATTTTTAATCGCAAGTCTTGTATTCGCTTGCAGCGTGTAGCATGCAGCTTTTAACGCAGATTACGCAAAATAATAAAAATCATAGATTTCACTGATAATACAATCACAGATTACACGGATTACACCGATAGCAGTAGTATAGATTAACGAAAACTATATTCCTTCTTTAATCGCAA
>DATLDA010000150.1:0-10568 GCA_035526135.1 Flavitalea sp. | reverse complement strand
ACGGAATGATACGATCATTTAGAAATTTTTTATACTCATTTTTAATTGATCTACTTGTAGTTATGAATGATTTATCTAGCACAAATCCTGCACCTGCTGTGGTTGGCAGGAAAATTTAACTATTCAGACAAAGCTTTCAATTTTTATTCGAAACAAAACAAGGAGGTAGTTATGCCTAACAATGAAAAAAACAGAGAAAACGGTAATCAGGGTGGTCAGCAGAACACATCGAACAGAGGATTTGCTTCAATGGATAGGGAAAAGCAGAGAGAAATAGCAAGCAAGGGGGGTAAAGCCGCACATCTTTCCGGCAATGCCCATGAATTCACATCAGAAGAAGCAAGAGAAGCAGGCCGCAAAGGTGGACAAGCCAGTCGCGGAAGCAGAAACAAAAATGCTGAACAGCAGTAAACCACCGTACTTAAAATTACTTCGGGTCTTTGCCATTGGCAGAGACCCGTTTTATTTTATCCGGATGCGAAACCATTATCCTTTAATCCTTCTTAGCTAGATGAATTGTTCCAGGCCTGAATAAGTTTTCCGTCCTCGCCGAATAATGGATCTCGTTCAGGAAGGGGTACCTGCTGTATATTTTTATCAGCCACCGGCCTTTCTCCCGCTTTGCCATACAGTAGATCGTATTTCTGGCCTTTCGGATAAGCACCCATGCACAGAAAATTTTTTGAGTTTTCTAGATTCTTATGCGCAACACCTGCAGGGAGCACAATCACATCCCCGGCAGTTAAATGGAATTTCAAACCATTTGGCCCACCGAGTTCTAAAGCAATATTTCCATTCAGAACAGCAAGTACTTCATGAGCTGTACTATGATAGTGGTGGTATTCATAAATTCCATCTGTCCATGCATCTACCCATTTATTTTCTCTGAAGCGTTCTTCGATTACTTTTTCCAGGTCAGGCTGTTCGGTCGAGAAGGCAGATTTGTAAAGTATTACAGGCAGATTTGGATTATTGGGGAATTGCCGATTTTCGGGAATGGTATGGGTCGAGATAACCGGTTGTTGAACGATCAGAGATTCCATAAATACTTTTCAACTGTGCGTTCAATTGTTGTGCCGTGTCGATTACAACATAGAGGCAAAAGAAATTGTCTTTTTCGGAATCTGTTTTCTTTCCTGAATCAATAGCGGAACGTAGGACAAAATGACTGACGTCTTGAACCGTTATATTGATTGAATTGACCGTTGTGAATGAGCGCAAACTCATAGGCTCCACGCATATTGTTGTATTTCTGCAGTGATGATACGGTCGCATCATATGTAAATGTGAGTCGGATATTTTTCCATTCGAAACCAACCATCGGAACGACCGCATCACCCGGACGATAATATAAACCTCCGAATAATTGCTGGTCGCCATCGCCTGATAAATTATATTGAAGATTCCCACCCAATACCATTTCACTTGATTTCGCCTGCGATGAAAAATATCCCATCGGGTTGACTATGACTGCCTCACTTAATTTATAGCTAGCATTTGCAAAAACAGTATAACGAGGGGAGATCCTGTTATCAAAACCGGTAGCGTCAGAATTGAAAAAAGATTCTCTTGGTCTGTTGAGATGTTGCGCGGATACACCGCCATTAATATATAATTGTTCAGTAGGAAAATAAGCGTAATTCAAACCGACCTGCATATCGAAATAATTAATTGCAGGATTATCCAATACTACACTTGTTGGGAGTGTATTGTCGAAGAAACGTCCATCAAATTGATCCGGGAATTTAAGGTCTGCATTATTAATTCTTTTATTGGCCCAACCCACATTAAATCCGAGTGACAGCAAGTGCGCTTCGCCGAGCATCTGATGATATGCGATCGATGCGTAGGCTTTTGTCGATGTTAATTTGCCCGAGCCGGCAGCATCACGTAATAATAATCCTCCCACGCCGACCCAACCGCTTTCAATACGTTCCCGGAAAAGTTGAACATCTCCCCAGATACTCATTGTTTTGAAAGGCACTGTCATAATGCTTGACCACTGATTCCGGTAATTTGCTCCGAGCCTGTAATCTGCATCCGGAATAAAACCGGTATTTGCAGGATTGGTTGTCAATGGCGAGTTGAACCATTGGCTGAAATGCAGGTCCTGGGCAGTCGCTACCGATCCCTGTAAAAAAAGCAGTAAACCCAATTGCACAACTTTAGTTACACATCTTTTGATGAAAGATCGTTGCGCTCTCCGTCCTGTTTTTGCTCCGGTATTATTCTGCTGAATAAACATATCTCAATTATTACTGCTGTTCTGATCAGCGGATAAGAGTAATATCACCCGTCTTCCGCGCTTTTGTACCATCCGTGAATTCAACATCAAGTGTATAAGCATAAACATCCTGCGGCTGTAATACACCTTTATAAGTTCCATTCCATCCAATTTTACGATCACCGCTTTCAAATAATTTCTGACCCCACCGGTTATAGATACGGAACGTCATTCTTCCAATACCAAATCCTTCAACTTTCACAACACCATTTCTTCCGAATCTTCCCGGAGTAAATGCATTGGGAACATCTAACAATGGTTCGATAATCGCCTGCACCGGTTTGCAAATCGTATCAGTACAACCAGCAGCGTTGGTAGTAACGAGACAAGCGGTATAAGTTCCTGTAGCATTGTATTGATGTTGTACAGTATCCATGGTCAAGCGAATAGTAGAATCGCCGTCTCCAAAAAGATATTTGTGCCTGATCCCTCCGATTGAAAGATTAAAGAAAATTGTCGGCTTGTTTACTTCAGGTGGACTTGGTGTGAAATTGAAATCCGCAGTCGGCTTCGGACTCACTACAATGGTTTTCGATATCGTATCAGTTATATTACAAGTAGAAGGATCTGTTGCCACCAGTGTTACTGTATAAGTGCCGATATTTTGATACAAATGGGAAGGGTTCACTGCATTCGAAGTGGAACCATCACCGAAATCCCAGAAAAATGTCTGACCTGCAAGTGATGTATTGTCAAATACCGCCTGATACGGTGCGCAACCTGTTGCAGGAGTGACGAATCGCGCTGCAACAAGCGGCGAGATGCGAATGTCCAATGACATGGAATCAGGTGCATTGCAATAATTTGTATCAGTTAAGATCAAACGAATTTTATAGGTACCGGCATTTTGATAAGCATGAGTAACATTTCCAGGTCCGGCGATTAACCGCGTTCCATCACCAAAATCCCAGGTAAAGCTGTTTGCCTTAAAGGGTTTACCTGCAGGGGCTGCACTCTGATTTGTAAACAAATAAGAAAGTGATTGACAAGGCGGTTGTTTGGTCGCAATAAAAACCGGTGAAGCAATATCATCTCTTACTCGTATAGTCAGGAATGCCGTATCACGGATATTGCACGTGTTTGAATCTACAGCGATGAGCCGCACGCGGTATGTTCCCACACTATTGAAGGTGTGTGTGGTTTGAAAATTTGTAGTGAATTCACTCGGAGATCCATCACTGAAATCCCATTGATAGGATTGTGCATTTCGTACGGTATCACGAAAGACAACATTGAACGGCACACAACCAATCGAATCCGGAACACCATTGAAATATACTTTGGGACCCGAAGCAACACCCGCGAAATTGAAATTTATTTTTACCGCCGCGAGGTTACAACCTCCGGTCCCTACTGCACGGTTTGTGGGACCTATTACGCCAGGTGTTGTAGGGAAAGTGGCATTGCCACCGCAGTTTGCACAGATTGCCTGGTAAATGGCTCCTTGCTGATCGAAGCGACTCGTTCCTCCATCGACGTGTTCTCCATAGCCCCCGTCTTGTCCGAAAAATGTACCATACAAAAGTGATTGTGCATTCTTCTTGATCACAATAAAATACATGTCACGGTTGTCCGTAACCCTTTTGATTGCATCGGATGTGGTGGGCATTCCTGCAACTCCTGCCTGGTCGAATGGATCTGGATCGCCGGGTGCACTCCATCCACCCCAACCGGATATATAAACATTTTCACATCGATCTACAAGGAATGCGACAGGAGACATATTCGGTTTCCTGACACCTGTTCCGAAAACTGTTGAATACTCGTATCCGGAAAGATCAGGCTTCAATTTCGAAACAAACTGGCTGGAATTAGGATTACTGTACGATACGTTTGAGGTGACTGTCCAAACTCCCCTTGTAACACCCATGACGTAAGGAAAACCAAGTTTGTCGTGTTGTATTCCATAAATGATATCAATTTCCGATGTGCCGAGATAAGTTGATTTCAATAGGCTGTTACCTGCAGGAGAAATGATACTGACAAAACCATCTGCCTCACCGCCCCTGAAAACAGGCCCAATGGTTCCTGTCTTATCGCCAGGAAAATTTGCACTGACGGTTGCGCCGGAAACATAAATATTTCCATTGGATGGATTTACCGAAAGAACAAATGCACCATCGTCTTTATCACCGCCGAGATAGCTGCTCCAGATTACCTTATCGCAATTTGGTGTTACTTTAATCACAACACCATCCTGTCCTCCACCGATGGTCGTTTGAAATCCGCCGGGTGTTGGAAAATTCGTTGATTTCGTTTGTGCAGCGATATAAATATTATTGGCTTGATCAAGGATCACTTCACTTCTTGAATCATCACCATAGTTCCTGATCAGCGATTTGGGAGAATGATTACCAGATTGCTGTACATCTTCAATATTGACACCGTCCTGCCCGTCACCACCTATCCTGATGGAGCCGATAAGGGCAGTACCGGCCGCATTGAGTTTCGAAACAATTATGTCTGTCGAACCACCGACCCCTTCATTGGTTCCGACTGTAGGGTAAGAGTTGCCGGAATAGCTACGTCCCATCACCACCAGGTTTCCCTGCGGGTCACAAAAAAGGCTGTGCGGGTAGTCGTCATTGTTACCACCGAGGTAAGTAGCATACAATCGCTGTGAGCCATTCGGGCTGAACTTCATAATACCGATATCGATTCCCTGTTGACCACCACCACGGAAACTTCCCTGATAGGCTCCAGGCGTGGTTGGGAAGCCAGCTCCAAACACGATTCCTCCTGAATACAAACTTCCATCAGGTCCGGGAGTAGCGGTAAAACCATATTGATTGGCGGGACTGCCTGTAAAAGAAGAAAAAACAAGTGTGGGGTCAATCACCAGCGTTGTGGAAGGATCATAGTTCTTTACAGCGAACTGAACGGTGTTGCCCGTTACAACATAATTACATTCGATTTCTTTTCTTCCATGAGTCAGATCCGACTGATATGAATAAGGAGATTGTTCTTTTACATCACCCACAGAAGTTTTAATGATCAATTCACGGTTCCTTACTGAAAGTCCATTCACACCATCATATTTCAAACTGATATTGCGGACATTTCCACCGGGATGAACGATGATGTCATATTTGAGTTTGCTGTTATCAGAATAATAACGGACATCAATATTCGGATATACATTCTTATACACGACCACATGAAAAATTCTTGCATTGCTTACCCACTTTGAACGATCGTTTCCAATGAAATAATTATTCATTGAAGTCTCCTGTTTTTCGGGTAACAGTTGAGGCTTTGCAGTGGCGCCGGTAAATTCAACATTGAACGAATGAGAGCGAAGGATCATATTATCCCTCGTGAGCCGATCAGAACCGTGATCCTTTTCAAGAATTTTTTTTGTACCGGGATTACTTGCATGATCGTGGTGGAGTAGAGCAGTCAGATCAGAGGAGTTATAAAGCAATACGGTAAAACCTTTATCCTGCAGGAAAAAAGCACCTGATGATAATTCTCCTTTGAAACGCACACGGGAATCCCACTGACCTTTGTTTTCCACAAACTCGAAGTTCGTTTGTGCGTTCATTTTCAGGGTCGTGATCAATAGAAGTACGAAGGTTAGTAAGCGTTTCCTGCTCAAGTTTTCTTTTTTACAATTTACTTAAAAGGGTCGTTATTTACTAGTATCCTGATCGTTCCAATTATAAATTCAAAAGGAAAAAACACCGGTCAGGATATAAAAAATTCTTTATCAGACAAATGATTCGATCAGTAAATGAAGTAAAAATTCCGAACAAATTATAGGACTCTCTCCGGTTTATGAGATCTTACTCCATGCGGTCTTCCCATGGAGTGATTGCAGGTACTCTTTTAACTGCAAATTTTCTGCCGAAGTAAGGCCCGGATCGTTGTCAATAATCGCTTCTGCCAACTTACCCGCTTCAGCTAATAACTCTCTATCTTCCAATATGTTAGCTAACTTAAAATTCAATACACCGCTTTGTCTGGTCCCCTCAATATCCCCCGGACCTCTCAATTCCAGATCTTTCTCCGCGATCCGGAATCCATCACCTGTTGCCACCATCGTATTTAGACGATCCCGTGCCACAGGGTTTAATTGGGTACCTGTTAATAAAATGCAAAAGCTTTTTTCGGAGCCCCTGCCCACTCTTCCTCTCAATTGATGCAATTGCGATAAACCGAATTTCTCCGCACTTTCAATAACCATAATGGTTGCATTTGGAATGTCAACACCAACTTCAACTACGGTAGTTGCAACCATGATCTGCGTATCATTCATTTTGAATCGACGCATATTATTTTCTCTTATCTCATTCGTCTGTCTTCCATGCACCATGCTGATCCAGAACTTTGGTTCAGGAAACCATGCTTTCACATTTTCATAACCACGCATCAAATTTTCATAATCAACTTTTTCTGATTCTTCAATGAGCGGAAAAATAATATATGCCTGCCGCCCCTTTGAAATTTCTTCTCTTATAAAATCAAGCACCTGACCTCGGGCACTTTCTGTACGATGTACGGTCAGAACTGGTTTACGGTTTGGTGGCAATTCATCAATTACACTATAATCAAGATCACCGTAAGCTGTCATCGCCAGGGTACGCGGTATGGGTGTGGCTGTCATCACCAGAACATGCGGAGGGATTTTGGCCTTTGCCCACAATCGTGCTCTTTGCGCTACCCCGAAACGATGTTGTTCATCAACAATTGCCAGACCGAGGTTGCAGAATTGCACCGGATCTTCCAATACCGCATGCGTGCCAACGAGAATATTAATTTTTCCTTCAATAAGTTCACTCAATATTTTTTTTCTCGCAGCTGATTTGGTGGACCCCGTTATCAAACGAACTTCAACAGGAATTTCTTTTGTTAAAATGGTAAGACTCTGATAATGTTGTTGCGCAAGCAATTCTGTAGGTGCCATCAGACAACTTTGAAATCCATTGTCAGCCGCCAGTAACATGCACAGCAGTGCTACGATAGTTTTGCCACTTCCGACATCACCTTGCAGAAGCCTGTTCATTTGTTTTCCTGATGCAGTGTCTTTACGGATTTCCCTGATCACGCGTTTTTGTGCGCCCGTTAACTCAAAAGGTAATTGACCGGAATAAAAACCGTTAAAAAGATTTCCTACCTGACCGAAAACAACACCCTTCGAAGTTCGGTGGCGCTTTGACTTTACCAATTGCATTCTTAATTGGGCGATAAATAATTCTTCAAACTTCAATCTCCTTACGGCTTCTTCGTGCGCATTCATATCGCGTGGAAAATGGATCTGAGAGAGAGCCTGGAATCTTGCCATGAATTGCATCGACCGCCTGATGCCTGCAGGTAAATTTTCAGGAATATCTTTTTCTGAAAGCATAAGAAACAGAGACTGGGTGAGTTTTGCCAATTGTCTTCCTCCCAGTCCCCTTGCCTTCAGTTTTTCTGTACTAGGATATACCGGCTCAAGAAAATTTTTTCCATCCTGATTTTCTGAGGAGATAATTTCAAGTTCAGGGTGTGTCAACTGTGGGTTACCCTGATAAAAAGAAACCTTTCCATAGATCAGAAATAATTGTCCGATCGTTAGTAATTTCTCCACATATGAGATTCCCTGAAACCAGATCAGTTCAATTATACCGGAAGCATCTTTAACGGTAGCAACCAATCGCCTGTTTCTTTTATCGCCAAATAATTCAACGCTTACAATGCGGGCATTTATCTGGATATATTCTGTCAGTGGAGAAATATCCCGGATGAGACTCACTTTCGTTTTATCGATGTGTCGGAAAGGATAATGTTCGAGAAGATCCCGGAAAGTATAAATAGCCAATTCCTTTTTTAACAGATCGGCACGTTGCGGCCCCACACCTTTCAGGTATTCAATGGGGTTGAATAATATGGAGGCAAAGTGATTGATACGTTCTGATTAAATTTTTGGCTATCAGCAGTTAGCTATCTGCTGTCCCACCATAATAAATTTCATGAGAGTGAAAATTAGATTAAAAATAAACAGTATCTGCTATTAGTCAGGGTGAGATCGCTGACTGCTGACTGCTGATGGCTCACTGCTCAACGCTTCTTCACATACACCTCAACCCATGCATCAGAAGAAGGTTTGCGCGGGGCGGGAAAGACATCAATACGCTCGTAATATTTTTCGAGTGCGGCTCTTACCGTAAAGGGATAAAAATTATTCAGGTAAGGGATATATTCAAACAATACCAGATCGTAATAATTTTTTTCAATCCTGTCGACAAACATTTTTGTTTCGCGGTCGAATAAGGCAACTCCTTTGTGATACCAGAGCGGATAATGCGTGCCTTTTTCCAGCGAAAACGGGATATCCCTGGCAAGCGGAGTAAGCTCTGACATGTTCAGTACGCGCAGATTTTTATTGTTCCGAACAAGGGGAGACTTCAACAATCTTTCAATGCCATCAGCGGTAGGAGCTGGTACCAGAATTTTTTTAAATGAAGGCGCATCAGGTATCCGCCAACGGGTGAGTGGAATATCCGTTGTATCGAGCGGAATGATATATGTGTTGCGGTTTACTTCATTTCCATATGAATAACCTTTATATTCTGTTGTTGCCTGTCCCCTCTTTTCATCCGGTAAAATAAATCTCTGAACATATTTCCAATATACCTGGCTCCACCAAAAAAAAACTGCTGCAGTTGTGAGTAAAATCATTTTGTTGCTGAATGCATCAAAGATTTCGAGCTGCCATAACTGATATAGAATACAGGTGATGCAAAATGAGTGAAAGAAAATATTATTGTCGACGGGAACATAACTGGTTACCTGAAAAATAACTGCTTCCATTACGATACCTGCTGTAAGAAGAAGTAGTAACAAGTATTGTTTTTGTTGAATTATGTCGCGGTTTTTCCGCAGCTGTGCAAAAAACAATAACAGGATCAGAACAATATAGAATTTGATCCATTGCGAACCGGATAGGAATTCACCTATTATATCGCTGACTGAAATTCTCGAACTGTGGGGTGGTTGTCCATGATTGAACCAATATCCGAAGCCGTGAGGAAGAAAGGGAAGTATCATCACTAACCCTGTCAAAATCACAGATCCGATAAAGTAGATCAACGCGTTCCATTTTTTTTCGCCATAGCAATGGTAAATAAGGAGGGCAATGGCTAACAGGAATGCCAGCCCGCCACCATCCTGTTTTGTGAAAAAAGAGAAAAAAATAAAAATACCTGAAGGGATGACCCACCATTCACTATGGCGGTTCGGGCCAAAAAGACTTCTGAATAAAAAAGCGAGCGCGATCAGTTCATAAACGATTACGGTATGGTTGTACCATGGCCAGTAATTGGGAAACGTATAAGACAGGGAAAACACAACTACACCAAGAAACCGGATGCTCACAGGAATACGTGCGCTTTTAAACAGAGAACGAAACGCAAACCCGGCAAGAAGGTTAATAAAAGCCTGGGCTTTGATAAGGGTGACGAGGTAAGCGCCGAAAACATTGAAAAAGACTGCCGGAATTACCCAATACATAAAACCTACCGGTATACCGAAATCTCTGTAGGGTAATTGACCTGCAGATAACCGATAGGCACCTTCCCATGACAGGAAAATATTAATACGATAAGGAAAACTGGCAAAGACCGGGAGAATGGCAATAACAATAATGATAAATATCTCAGCAGCGGACAGGAATCGTTTCATTCGGGGCCATTCATAAAGACGATAAAATCAATTCAGTGACAAATTAGCAATCATTCATGAAAGGTGCAATAATATTGCATCCGACTCAATTGTGAAGTATCTTGTGCCACCGCATCCCCGTGATAAATTTCACCGCGATACGCCTCCCTTCATGAAACATTATATCAAATTACTGAGGCCGAAAGACTGGATTAAAAACCTATTTCTTTTTGTTCCTTCGTTTTTTGCCGGTAAGTTTTTTGATTTACACGGGCTCCTTCTGCTGGCTGGTGGTTTCTTCACCTTTTGTTTTCTCGCAAGTAGTATTTATATCATTAATGACTATCGTGACATTGAAGATGACCGCAGGCATCCTGAAAAAAGCAAACGACCGCTCGCAGCCGGCCTTGTCAATAAGCAGTCAGCAATTTATATCAGCGTTGTACTATTCTTAGCAGGCGTTGTAACCGCTTACCTGCTTGATGGAACAGGCAAGTTCCTTTTCATCGCGGGTTTATATTATATTTTGAATATCAGCTATTCATTTGGCCTGAAAAACAGGTCCATTCTGGATATCCTTATCGTTGCAGCAGGATTTGTGCTAAGAGTGAAAGGAGGTGCAATATTGGCTGCTGTCGACACT
>DATLDA010000389.1:0-5930 GCA_035526135.1 Flavitalea sp. | reverse complement strand
CGAGAGAATATAATCCCGATATCCCTGTGATCATGATCTCCGGACACGGTACCATTGAAACAGCGGTCGAAGCAGTAAAAAAAGGAGCTTATGATTATATCGCCAAACCGCCTGATCTGAACCGTTTATTGATCACGATTCGCAATGCCATGGACAAGAACAACCTGGTGACGGAAGCGAAAGTGCTCAAACGGAAAGTCAGTAAGGTGGAGCAGATGATCGGGGAATCAGGACCGATCGTGAAGATCAAAGAAACGATAGATAAAGTGGCACCCACCGATGCGCGCTTACTTATCACCGGTGAAAACGGAGTGGGGAAAGAATTGGTAGCGAGATGGGTACATGAAAAAAGCAATCGGGCAGCAGGTCCGTTGATCGAAGTGAATTGCGCGGCGATCCCAAGCGAGTTGATAGAAAGTGAATTGTTTGGTCATGAGAAAGGTTCTTTCACATCGGCAGTGAAGCAGCGGATCGGAAAATTTGAGCAGGCTTCAAGCGGGACACTTTTCCTTGATGAAATAGGTGATATGAGTCTTAACGCGCAGGCAAAAGTATTGCGTGCCTTGCAGGAAGGTAAGATCACACGCGTAGGCGGTGAGAAAGATATAAACGTAGATGTTAGAGTAATTGCAGCTACAAATAAAGATCTCTTGAAAGAAGTGGATGAGAAAACATTCCGCCTCGACTTGTATCATCGTTTGAGTGTTATTATCATTCATGTTCCTTCGTTGAATGACAGACGCGATGATATTCCTTTACTCGTAGATAAATTTCTTACAGATGTTTGTTCGGATTACGGAATTGCAAAAAAGCAAATAGACCAGGATGCTATTGATGCTTTGAAACAACACAATTGGACCGGTAATATCCGGGAATTGAGAAATGTTGTGGAGCGCCTTATTATCCTTTCAGGAAAATCTATATCCACGGAAGATATACACGCTTACGTATTACCCAAAAACAGGTAAGCATGAAACATGTGTATTGCATAAGTGGTTTGGGTGCTGATGAAAGAATTTTTGCAGGAGTATCTGTTGCCGGTGCGCAGTTACATTTTATCAATTGGATGCAACCACGTGAGAAGGAAGATATTCACAGCTATGCGTCGCGGTTATGCGGGCAGATCACAACTCAAAATCCGGTGCTATTAGGGGTTTCTTTCGGCGGCATGATGGCAATTGAAATGGCCAAACAAATACCCTGTTCCAAAGTTGTACTGATATCGAGCGTTAAAACCAAAGACGAAGTACCCACGTGGATGAAGTCATGTGGACGATACCGCCTTGATAATATCCTTCCTTCGCAATCGCTTTCATCCTACCGCATATTGAAACTGATTCGCCCGTTGCAGAATTATTTCCTGGGAGTTACTTCATCGGAAGAAAAAAAAATTGCCAACGAATACCGGGATAATGTGGATCCCGTTTATCTGAAATGGGCCATCAACCAGGTTCTGAATTGGAAAAATGAATGGGTACCTCCGGATGTTGTACACCTTCATGGGGAAAAAGATCACATCTTTCCCATAAAAAAAATAAAATCACCACAGGTCATACGCAGCGGAGGACATTTCATGATCATGAATCGTCATGAACAGATCAGCGAATTACTGGCCCGCGCACTGACTGAATCTTCCGGATGAAACTTTTAATGGCTGGTACCAAATTCAAACATCTCATCAGACGAATACAAGAGTGTTACACCCCGTTCAGTGACCTGGCCGGTGACGAGGGATGCACCGGACATAAAAATTTTCTGCCGTGGAAATGATTTAACCAGGTTCTGCAGGTATTGATTGATATCACAATGGAGCAGGTTGGTTATGATATGCATGTACAGCTCAGTAATATTGTTTACGGAACAATATTCTTTCAAAGTTTCAACAGATGTATTTTTTCCGACAAACACGTGCCTTATACCGTTCTTCTTCATTAAATACTTCATGAATAACAGCGGTATTTCATGAAATTCACCCTCGGGTGAAAAAATAAGCACATTCCGTTTGGAAGATACGGACACAGGTTCTGCACCATCAATGGCAATCAGCAATTGCCGTATGATCATAGAACTGGCAAAATGTTCCTGAGCCGGGCGAATGTCACCTGCGAGCCACAACAACCCGATCCTGTTCAAGAGGGGAAACATAATTTGTTGTACACTTTTTTCAAAACCCAGATGTAGTACCACATGGTGAAGGATCCGTTGAAACGCCGGCTGGTCGAAATCAATCGCTGCTTCCGTCAGTTGGTTGATAAAGATTCCATGATTTTCGTCACGACGGGTCAATTGCAATGCGTGTTGACGGATCTCTTCCTGGCCAAGGCATGCAATATGGGAAATCTTTATTCCTTTGTTATAGAGATAAGCTATTCGTAATAGATATTTAAGGTCTTCATTATCATAATAGCGGTGTTTACTTTCCTTCCGCTTGGTTCGCATGAACGAATAACGTTGTTCCCATATCCGCAATGTATGTGCTTTGATGCCTGTTAAATTTTCTACGTCCCGTATGGAAAAATCGTTCATGATGTAACAAAATTGAATTTAATACAACTAATGAGTCTGAACAAAGAATGTCGCATCCGGCATCGTGAATTCTGGAGGCAATTGTTTCATTTTCAGGTGTTCAGTCAATTATGGTATTTTTGCCCGAATTTTTAAAAAGCTACTAATGAGTTCTCACGATTTAACCGTACTTATTCTGATATCCATTCTGCTTGTTTTACTCCCCGCACCAGGCTTGTATAAAATGTTTCAGAAAGCGGGGATGCCTGCCTGGAAAGCATGGGTTCCATTTTTAAACACCTGGGAGATTGTAAAGGTTTCGGGGATCCGAAAACATTGGTTCTTTTGGCAATTTATTCCTGTTGCAGGTTGGTTTATCAGTATCTGGTTATTGATTGAATTTGTAAAGCTTTTCGGGAAATTCAGGCTGTATGAACATGCGCTCACTGTTTTCGTTCCGTTCCTGTATTTTCCTTATATAGGCTACAACCAAAAGGACCGTTTTATTGGACGCGAAGGTGTCAGAAAACATAAGAAATCTGCGGCCCGTGAATGGATCGATGCAGCGGTTTTCGCCATAGTAGCAGCAACTCTTATCAGGACATTCATCTTCGAAGCTTATACTATTCCAACCGGTTCGATGGAGAAGACTTTACTGGTTAATGATTTCCTGTTTGTAAGCAAACTGAGCTATGGGCCACGCATTCCCAACACGCCACTTGCTGTTCCGTTTGTTCATCACACTGTCCCGTTGTTTAATACAAAATCCTATTCAGAGTTGATTCACATTCCTTATACAAGGTGGTTTGCAAGCCCCGTCAAAAGAAATGATGTAGTTGTTTTCAACTTTCCGGCCGGTGATACCCTAACAAAGGAAAAAGATTCGCAGGACCCGTATTATGATATTCTTCGAAGATCAGAAATGGAATCATTCATACAAATGCGAGGTCAGATTAAAAATGATACGCAGCTGATCGCGTTGAGTAAAGAAAGAGCAAGAGAAGATGTTTGGACGAATTACACGGTAACAACAAGGCCTGTAGACAAACGAGAAAATTATATCAAACGATGTGTCGGTATTTCTGGCGACAGCCTTGAAGTAAAAGAAAATGTGGTTTATATCAATGGAAAAGAACAACCCTTGCCACCCCGATCCCAAGCGCGATACCTTGTTGTCACGAATGGAGCGCTGATGGATCCGGATGTGATGCATGAGGAATATAACCTTGATGCTGATAAGGACGATTACCGGCCGTCGGGGAAACCCAATGAATATTATATGCTACTCACCGGCGAGGCAAAAGCAAAGATGCTAAAGAACGGATTTGCAAAAAGCATTTCTATGGATTATACGTACAATATGGGCGGGGGCCCTGTCTATCCATATGATACAGCCTTCAAATGGACTCGTGAAAATTTTGGTCCGATCTGGATCCCTCAGAAAGGAAAAACAATTACGCTGGATGCGAAAAACTTTTCTTTATATGAACGAGTGATACGCGTGTATGAAGGCAATGAGCTGGAGAAAAGAAATGGAGTATTTTTTATTAACGGGGTCGCTGCAACTACTTACACATTCAAGATGAACTATTACTGGATGATGGGAGATAACCGCCAGGATTCGCAGGACAGCAGATTTTGGGGGTTCGTTCCCGAAGATCATGTGGTGGGAGAGGCGTGGTTGATCTGGATGAGCTGGGATGGAGGCATCAGGTGGAACAGATTATTCCGTACCATACATTAAAATGTTTGATGCAGAGTATATCCTAAAAAATATTTAACCGGGAAATTGTCAATATGAAATCAAAAGAATTGTCTTTTTCCTATGAGGTGTATGAAAATGAAAATGAATTACGCAGCGAAGAGTTATTATTGCTGACACGGGCGAGAAATGCTACCGATCATGCTTACGCGCCGTATTCGAATTTTCATGTCGGTGCTGCTGCCAAATTAGCCAACGGTGAAATTATTTCCGGATCAAACCAGGAAAATGCATCGTTTCCTGTAGGAATTTGTGCAGAACGAGTTTTGCTTTCAGCTGCATCGGCTGTTTATCCGAACATTCCTGTTGTATCCATCGCAATCACCTATCAATCTCCTTCAGGTGAAAATAACGGGCCGGTTGCACCGTGTGGAATATGTCGGCAGACCTTACATGAGTATGAAATCCGGAATGGCCAGTCAATCCGGCTTATATTAAGTGGAATGAATGGTAAAGTATACATCATACCCAAAGCCGGCGAATTATTACCCCTTGCATTCTCAGGAGAAAACCTGAAATAACGGTGAGCGATTTACAAGAGCGAAACTAAAATCCGTCCTTTGATTTTTCCCTGCAAAATTTCATCGATATAATGATCGTTCACTTCCTCTAGTGTTACTTCCTTTCCGATCTCACCTAATTTGGATTGCACGTTCCATTCCCCGGCAAGCCTGTCCCATATTTTTAACCGTTGCGGCATTGACATGCCGGCAGATCCAACTCCCAGGAGGCTAACACCATTTAAGATAAAAGGATAAACAGTCAGGGAAAGCAAAGGTGAATCGACAAGTCCGGTAGATACAATACCACCTTCGATTGCACATCCTTTCAGCATAGTTTCCAATGTCCGACCGCCTACAGTATCTATTCCTCCTGCCCATTGACTTTTGATCAACGGTTTGCCGGACTGATCGTGAAGGAAATCCCTTTCTTTAATTTGTGAAGCTCCCAGGAATTCCAGGTATTCAGTCGCATTCTTTTTACCGGTAATTGCCGTTACAGTATAGCCTGCTTTTGTAAGGATTGCCACCGCAAAGCTTCCGACACCTCCTGTTGCGCCTGAAACAACAATAGGTAGCTGACAGGGTGATACGCCCAGCAATTGCATTTTATAAACCGCCGTAGCAGCGGTAAATCCGGCAGTGCCTATGATCATACATTGTTTCAGCGATAATGACAAAGGCTTTTTAATGATCCAGGAAGCAGGCACCCTGATATATTGACCGAAGCCGCCAGAAGTATTCATTCCGAGATCATATCCTGTAATAACGACCTCATCACCGGACCGGAATAATCCATTACTACTTTGTTCTACTATTCCCGCAGCATCAATGCCCGGGGTGTGCGGAAAGTTGCGGGTGATGCCTTTATTTCCGGTTGCAGACAATGCATCTTTATAATTCAGGGAAGAATAGTGGACACGAATGAGCACTTCACCCGCAGGAAGATCATCCGTCTCACGGTGAATAATTTTACGTTCAAATATTTTTCCGGGCTTTTCGGTTACGACGAGAGATTTAAATCGCATGTAAAAGAAAAATTAAAAAGGGAAAATGAAAAAAGGAATAGGCCGGCGATAAAGAATTTGCATAGCGATATCAAAAAAGAGTCTGTACACCATGTGTGATTTTTTTTTCCAGGTCGAGCAAATATTTTTTTCTCC
>DATLDA010000351.1:0-43526 GCA_035526135.1 Flavitalea sp. | reverse complement strand
GCAGCAGGATCTCCGGGTCCGTTTGAAATAAAAAATCCATTTGGTTGAAAAGCGAGTAATTCTTTCAGTGGTGTCTTAGCGGGAAATACTTTTACATAGGCTCCTCTTTCCACCATACATTCTATAATATGTTTTTTTGTTCCGTAATCCATCACGGCGATCCGGATTGATGAATTTTCATCACCTGCTGTATAGGGTTGGCGGGTACTAACTATACTTGCTAACTCAAGTCCCGCCATATCAGGTGTTGAATCCAGATCATTTTTCAGCTGCCCGATGTCAAGGATCTCAGATGAAATAATACAATTCATCGCACCTTTTTCCCTCACATGCGTGACCAGTGCACGGGTGTCCAGTCCTTCAATACAAACAATGTTCTGTGCGATGAGGTATTCCTCTACTGAACCTTGCGCGAGCTTACGACTGTATTGTTCTTCCAGGTTTCTTGCAATCAGTCCTTTGATCTTTATTCCATCAGATTCAACATCGGAGTCCTTTACGCCATAGTTGCCAATGTGAACATTGTTCATGATCACAATCTGCCCATAATAGCTCGGGTCAGTAAAAACTTCCTGGTAACCCGTCATACCTGTAGTAAAGCACAGCTCTCCGGAAGTAGTGCCGATCTTTCCAAAGGCGTTGCCATGGTGAACTGTTCCATCTTCGAGCAGGAGAATGGCAGGTTTGTGTTGCTTGGGGACCATTACGTTGAAAAAATTTTGCAAATAAAATCAATTATCAGACCAATCGGTTAGTTATTTTTCCACGAATACAGGAGCACAAAGTTCTACGTACTGCAAGTGGTCAACCAAAATACACTTTATGTCCTTTGTGGTACTTTACGTGCTTCACGTTCCTTTCTTCCCAAAAAAAAGACAGGAACAAGTCCTGTCTGAATTTTATCAAAATCGTTTCATTATTCGGCCGGTTTGTCTTCTTGCATCGGTTCAGCTGTTGCTGTATCAACTGCTGTAGCTTCGTCCTGCGTTGATTTTTTTCCTTTCCCGCTTCCACCTCTTCTTCTTGTTTTCTTACCTGTTTCTTTTACTTCACCTTTTCCTTTACCATAAATGTCATTGAAGTCTACAAACTCTATCAGTGACAATTCAGCATTATCCCCCTGACGTGCACCCAGCTTAATAATGCGTGTATATCCACCCGGACGACCCGCAATTTTTTCTGCTACCGTGCTGAAAAGTTCGTTTACGGCTTCTTTGTCTTGCAGGTAACTAAATACCACCCTGCGTTGATGGGTTGTGTTTTCCTTTCCTTTTGTTACCAGTGGTTCAATATAAATGCGTAAAGCTTTTGCTTTCGCAAGCGTTGTAACAATTTTTTTGTGCATGATCAGCTCGCATGCCATATTGCTCAATAGAGCGCGGCGATGTGAAGCCGTCCTGCTTAAGTTGTTAATTTTATCTCCGTGACGCATGACCGTTATTTTTTATTCCCCCGCACCGTGTCAGGAATTGCGAGGTACTTATATGATGGTTGATTAACCGATATCTTCTTTATCCAATCCTAGTTTGCTCAGGTCCATTCCGAAATGAAGTCCTCTTTCAGCAAGCACCTGCTCGATCTCGGCAAGTGATTTCTGACCGAAGTTGCGAAATTTCATAAGATCTTCCTGTTCGTATTGTACGAGTTCACTCAGACTGTTGATCTTTGCTGCTTTCAAACAGTTAAAGGCACGGACTGACAGATCCAGGTCTTCGAGTGGTGTTTTCAGCACTTTCCGCAATTGCAGCATCTGTTCATCAACAACGTCTTCTTTTTTATCTTCTTTGCTGTCAAAAGTGATGTTCTCGTCCGTAATGATCATCAGGTGCTGGATCAGGATCCTGCTGGCCTGCTTCACTGCTTCTTCCGGATGAATGGTGCCGTCAGTTGCTACATCCATTACAAGCTTCTCATAATCGGTGCGTTGTTCCACCCTTGTGTTCTCAATCGCATACTTGACATTCTTGATCGGGGTGAAGATAGAATCGGTAGGAATGTATCCGAATGGTGCATCCTTGACTTTGTTATCTTCTGCCGGGACATAACCACGACCTTTTGATATGGTAACTTCAATATCAAGTTTCGCTGAATTGTCAAGTGTGCAGATCAACAGATCAGGATTCATGATTTCAAAACTTTGCGTCGCATCGCCAATCATGCCTGCTGTGAATTCCTGTTTATTTTTTATGTTCAGGGTAATCTTCTCCTGTCCTACTTCATGATCTACCTTCTTCTTGAAGCGAACCTGCTTCAGGTTGAGAATGATTTCCACTACGTCTTCTGTAATTCCTTTTATGGTTGCAAATTCATGATCAACGCCTTCAATGCGTATCCCGATGATCGCATATCCTTCCAGTGAACTGAGCAACACTCTGCGTAAAGCATTACCGATCGTTACACCAAAACCCGGCTCCAATGGACGAAACTCAAATTGAGCTTCGAAGTCGGTAGCTTTCTGGAGAATGATCTTTTCCGGTTTCTGGAAATTTAAAATGGCCATGTTTAAATTTCAATTTTAGTTTGATCCTGTTTTTGACGCAGGAATAATAGATGAATCGAAAAAATATATAGACCCTTTCGGGTATCAATTATTTGGAATACAATTCCACGATAAGTTGTTCCTTGATGTTCTCCGGAACATGTTCTCTTTCGGGATAAGTGATGAACGTTCCTTTCACTTCTGCTTCATTCCAATCCAGCCAGCTGAATTTTGCATTCTTGCCGCGAATAGCCCCCGTAATGGATTCATTTGTTCTGTCTTTTTCTTTCAGACTGATCTGATCACCGGGTTTAAGTTGATAGGATGGAACATTCACAACATCTCCATTTACAGTAACATGCTTATGTGCAACAAGCTGCCGCGCTGCCGGACGTGAAGGAGCAATTCCCAGCCGATATACAGCATTGTCAAGTCTTGCCTCAAGAAGTTTGATCAGATTTTCACCTGTTACTCCTTTCAAACGGGAAGCTTCGTCAAAAGTTTTCCGGAATTGTTTTTCCAGAATGCCATAAGTGTATTTTGCTTTTTGCTTTTCTTTCAGCTGAACGGCATACTCACCCGGTGCTTTGCGTTTGCGGGTTGGTCCGTGCTGACCTGGAGGGTTGCTATTCTTGGAAAGGTATTTACCATTGCCAAGGATAGGTTCACCAAAGATCCTGCAGATCCTGGTTTTTGGGCCTGTGTAACGTGCCATAGTTTAAAATGATTTTTTAGTTACGATGCACGATTGTGAAAAATCATAAAAATTAATCGTGCACCCAGTGATTAAAAAAATATAAGAACTGTTGCCGCTGTTGCGGACTTCAATTATACCCTGCGTTTTTTGGGAGGACGGCAACCATTGTGTGGCAACGGAGTCATGTCCTTGATCATTACTACTTCAATACCTGAATTGGAGAGCGCGCGAATTGAGCTTTCCCTGCCAGCGCCAGGACCTTTTACAAATACATCAACTTTCTTCACACCGGCATCAAATGCAGTTTTAGCCGCATCGGATGCAGCCATCTGTGCAGCATAAGGTGTATTTTTCTTGGAACCTTTGAACCCCATTTTACCGGCGCTGCTCCAAGAAATAACCTGTCCTGTTTTGTTGGTAATACTGATAATAATGTTGTTGAAACTGGCTGAGATGTGTGCATCACCGTAGTTATCAACTTTTACAATCCTTTTTTTCGCAGCGACCTTAGCGCTTGCCTGTGCTTTTGCCATAATCTAAAAACCAATTGGAGGTAATCAATGAATGTTTATCGAACCGGCTTTCACCGTGAACTAACCCTCCTCCTGTTGTACTCCAGGGATCCGGCGTCAGTACTATTAAATTATTTCTTAATTATTTCTTAGCAATTTTCTTCTTGCCTGCCACAGTTTTACGTTTGCCTTTTCTTGTACGACTGTTTGTACGTGTACGTTGACCACGAACGGGCAATCCTTTCCTGTGACGAAGTCCGCGATAGCAAGCAATATCCAGTAAACGTTTGATGCTCATCTGCACTTCTGATCGCAACTGACCTTCCACTTTGAATTCATTGGTGATCGTGCTGCGAATGGCATTCAACTCATCATCATTCCACTCATTCACTTTTTTATCCAGACTGATATTCGATTTACTCAAAATATACTTTGCAGTAGATTGCCCAATACCATAGATATAGGTAAGGCCGATCTCCCCTCTTTTATTTTTTGGTAAGTCTACTCCGGCAATACGAGCCATAATGCAATTTTAGATTTTAGATTTCCGATTTCTGATTTGTCAAGGGCATGTACCCATTGAATTGTCATCCCTGCCTTTGTTTGAAGCGTGGGTTTTTTTTGTTGATCACATACAGCCTGCCTTTCCTTCTCACGATCTTGCAATCAGCGCTACGCTTTTTGATGGATGCACGAACTTTCATGACTTCTTTTTTTTTGCGGTTGGTTTAGAACTGCGTTATTCAATTACTTATCTACTATTTATACCTGAAAATGATCCTACCCCGTGTAAGGTCGTATGGACTCATTTCCACGCCCACTTTATCTCCTGGTAAAATCCTGATGTAGTTCATCCTCATTTTTCCCGAGATGGTGGCCAGAATTTCGTGGCCATTTTCCAGTTTAACCTTGA
Source organism: Flavitalea sp. (assembly GCA_035526135.1). Classification (GTDB taxonomy): domain Bacteria; phylum Bacteroidota; class Bacteroidia; order Chitinophagales; family Chitinophagaceae; genus Flavitalea. Next base: position 38,925 of record DATLDA010000351.1, on the reverse strand, counting down.
ACATCGCATTGGACAAGGCTTCCAGGCTGGTACCATCTTGTTTAATCAGAGGTTGTTTACCCATACAGTTTTAAGGAGCGCAAAGATAGGTTAAACAGCCTTAAATACGAAATAATTAGATATTTTTCCCCTTGATGAGACATTTGGGGAATTCGTCCCTTATGGAGTGATAAAATGGTCAGTCTACGTTCAGTTCTACCTTTGTCATGGCATAATAATGATTTTGAAGCTCATGCACATGTATTGGCTTATTCAGGTGCCGGCGATCTTCACGCCACCAGATTTCGAGTTCCGAAAAATCTCCATCTTTAGGTAACTGGATCCGGAAAGATCCTTTTGAATATTTTGCTGACCCATCGCTGGTTACGTTTTTCGCAAAACCCAACTTGCTGAGCTGCCGTTCACTGAGCGGAATTGGATTCAGGTGATTGGCCGTAAACCAAAATTGTTGAACGTCTGTTTCGACACAGATTTCTTTGTCCTCCCTGTTCAGATCTTTCACAACACCTTCGACTTGTTTGCCTTCAAATTCAGCCAGAACAAGATCTCCGACTTTAATATCCTGGAATTTGATCATATGAAAATTTATTGATTGGTGAATTTAGAGAAAAAGGTTAATGTTTCCGCAGTACGGGTGCTTGTTGCTGGTTTCTTGTTACTCGTTATTCAAATCTAAAATCTGAAATCTAAAATCTAAAATTTACTATCATTCAGCCCAGCTCATTGTATAGTCGGGGTTTTCGATTTCGAGCGCTTCCACAGTGAGCATCAATGGATGAAAAGTATCAACCATCACCGCAAGCTCTTTTGTTTCGCGGGCTCCGATGCTTTTATCTACCGCACCCGGATGTGGACCGTGTGGAATTCCCGCCGGATGCAACGTCATCATTCCACGCGTTACATTTTTCCTGCTCATAAAATCACCATCAACATAATATAATAATTCATCGCTGTCAATATTGCTATGATTGTACGGTGCCGGAATCGCCTGCGGGTGATAATCAAACAAACGAGGGCAAAAGGAACAAACCACGAAATTATTCCCTTCAAAAGTCTGGTGAACAGGAGGTGGCTGATGCACCCGTCCTGTGATCGGTTCAAAATCATGAATACTGAAAGCAAATGGATAACAGCAGCCATCCCAACCTACCACATCAAATGGATGATGTCCATAATGAATACCATAAACCCGTCCCTTCTTTTTTGTTTTGATAATAAAATCTCCGGCCTCATCTTTCGAAATAAGTCCTTCCGGTGCGCGAATATCTCTTTCGCAAAAAGGTGAATGTTCCAGCAGCTGACCGTATTTGCTCACGTATTTTTTTGGAAAGCGTATCGGACTGAATGATTCAACAATGAACAAACGATTTTGAGTGGTGGTAAACTGTATCTGATAAATTGTTCCACGCGGGATCACGAGATAATCACCGTAATCAAATGTCAGGTCACCATACATCGTTTGTAATATGCCTTTGCCTTCATGAACAAAAATCATTTCATCTGCATCCGCGTTTTTGAAAAAATAATCTTTCATCCCTTCAAGTGGTGCTGCTATAACAATATGGCAGTCATTATTAACAAGGATTGGCTTTCTGCTTTGCAGATAATCTGCATGAGGTTGTACTTTGAATCCGTCAAAGCTTCGGTGTTTCAGCATTTTTTCTTCCGCAATTCTCGGAGCCACCTCATACGGATCATCTGTACGGATGATTTGTGTAGGAGGATGGTGATGGTAGAGTAATGAGTAATCATTCGAAAAGCCTTCTGTTGAAAAAAGTTGTTCCGAATATAAGCCACCATCTTTCTTCCGGAATTGTGTGTGTCTTTTATGCGGAATAGTTCCTTGTTTGTGGTAGTATGGCATAAAAGCAATTTACGATTTTAGATTTGCGATTTCAGATTTCCAGTTTCAATAGGTTATGACTGTCAGCTATCAGCCATCAGCAGTCCCTCCCCGACAAAGGGTAATGCCATTAATAATTGCACATTCAAATCTGAAATTGCAAATCTAAAATCTAAAATAGACGCTCTGCTTCTTTCAGGATGACAATTCTCCTCTTCTCCCCAGTTCCACCACCTCACAATCTTTTATTTCTGCACCATCGATAGTAAACCGGATGAGCGTTCGCATGTGATGCCATCCCTGTTTTCCGGCGGCACCGGGATTCATGTGCAGACAATTAAATTGGTCGTCATACATGACCTTACAGATGTGTGAATGACCGCAGATAAATAATTGAGCAGGATTTTTTTTTAATTCAATACGTACAGTCGGAGCATATTTTCCGGGGTAACCGCCTATATGCGTCATGAACACCCTTACCTTTTCACAGGTAAAGCGAAGATTTTCCGGAAAGATGTGGGATATGTCCGGGCCATCTATATTACCATATACTCCCCGGAGGGTTTTGACGTGTTGCAATTTTTTGATCACATCCATTGATCCGAAATCACCGGCATGCCAGATCTCATCACAGGAAGTTAGTTGAGTCAAAATCTGATCGTCAATATATGCGTGGGTATCTGCAATAAGACCAATGCGAATCATTAAGCAAATGTAGATTTTAGATTTCCGATTTTAGATTTCATGTTTTTATTTTACGCAAAGAAGCAAAGGAAGCAAAGACGCAAAAAAATTCTATGTGTACCTCTGTTTCTATGTGCCTATGTGGTTTTCCTTTGTTAGAAGATCGATCCTTCGCATTGCTCAGGACAAGTCTGAAATTCCATTTAACTTCAGCTTCTAAAAAACCTCCACTATGGCTGCTTTAAACCGCCGCGAATGGCTGAGAACAAGCTCCCTCGCTGCCTTTGGTCTCGGTCTTACTTTGCCCTCGATGGCCAATGAAGAAGGTATCACGCGAAATTTTGGTTCCGATACTTCTTTGATCAACCTCGGATCAAATGAAAATCCATATGGCATTTCGCCACTGGCAAGAAAAGCTATCGTCGACATGTTCCCGGATGCCAATCGTTACCAGTTCAACGTTCCGTCCATCAGAAGTTTTCGTGAACCACTGGCAAATCATTTCGGACTTTCCGCTAATCAGATTCTGATTACAGCAGGTTCCGGAGAAGCCCTGTCATTATTGGCGCGACATTTTTCAAAAGGGAATATTGTACTCGCCACGCCAACTTTTGGTATCCTGGGAAATTCTGCAAAAAAACTCGACACCAAACTCATTGAGGTGCCCCTTACGGAGGAGAAAGTTCATGATTTACCTGCTATGATGCGCGCAATCAACGACCAGACCCAGCTGGTATATATTGTAAACCCTGCAAATCCGACTGGAACTATTGTGCCAACAGAAACACTCAGAAACTTTTGTATTGAGGCAGCAAAGAAAACAGTGGTATTGATTGATGAAGCTTATGTTGACTTTCTTGATGATTCCCGAAATGCTTCCATGATGGGATTATTGCGGGATCAGCCAAACATTGTAATTGTTCGTACGTTTTCAAAGATCCACGGAATGGCAGGATTACGTGTGGGGTTTGTGGCAGGTCACCCATCACTGATACAAAAACTGGAAGAAAATTATTTCAGCAGTACCCAGTACACCGTCAGCAATCTGACCATTGCAGCCGCACTGGCAAGTCTTGGTGACAAGGAACATGCGCGTTCGAGCAGGGAAAAAAACGCCGCCGCACGCGAGTTCACTCAAAATACACTTCGTGAACTTGGCCAGCTTTATATTCCCAGTTCCACCAACTTTATTTTTTTTAAGCTGAAAAATTATTCGGGCGACTTTGCGCGTGCGATGCTCGCAAAAAATATTGTCTTACGATCTTCTTCCTATCCGGATGGCAAATGGTGCCGGGTGAGTATCGGTACGATGCAGGAAATGCAGCAGTTTGCGAAAGTGATTAAGACAGATATACGATTGTAAACGCTGTTTTGTTTCATGCAAAGACGCTAAGAAAGCAAAGACGCAAAGGAAATCTATGTGTACCTATGTTTCTATGTGCCTATGTTGTGTTCCTTTTTGCGAAGAACAGATCCTTCGCTTTGCTCAGGACAACGTCTAAAATCGCAAATCTAAAAATCGAATTCACATACCCGGAAACAATGGTCTTGCAATGGCTTCGCGGAATGGCCAGGGCACTGAGGCGAGGATCAGAATGAGTGCAACAAAAAACAGCCAGAAACTTTTTCTGTGTTTTTCCACGTCAGTTATATTTTTCCTGTACACTCCTCTTCCAATTGTTATCAGTATAATGGCGATCAGCATGCCGGCAAGGTGCTCTACCGCAAAAAATCGGGCGGCCGGGTCTTCCATCACACCCTTCATTCCCAGCGATGCAATCTTTTTATAACCCCAGTCGCCGGCAAACCACTGGTATATACCGATCAGCAATGTGATGTGGGCTGAAATCATCAGGAACAAGTCTGTTTTACGATCTGCATTGGTAAATGGTTTTTTACCGGTCATTCCCGATAGATGTCGAAAAAGTGCAATCAATAAAAAGAGCAGGATAACCCAACGCATGAAATTATGCAGGTGTAGAAGACCGTTATACATGAAGCATGATTGAGGTGAAGTAAAAAATTCAAGCTGTCAGCAGTCAGCTATCAGCAGTCTCACCAAAAGTAATGGCTAATTGTTTCAATTTGGAAATCAAACTGAATATTCATCAGTTAACATATTAACATATTACCGATTTATATTTATGGAACTACTGATAGCTGACTGCTGACAGCTGTCTTCATTCCTTCCAGTCCGCCAGAAAAATATTCGTATCGCGGGTTCCGCCATTATTCCGATTGCTACAGAAAACAATTTTTTTACCATCCGGACTGAACATCGGGAAAGCATCAAATCCATTATCACGGCTGACTTTTTGGAGATTGGATCCATCCAGGTTGATCAGATACATATTGAAAGGAAAGCCCCGTTTATATTCATGATTGCTGCAAAAGATGATTCGGTTTCCGTCCGGGGTGAAATTCGGCGCCCAGTTTGCCTGTCCGTAATGAGTGATTTGCTTTGCATCAGAACCATCCACATTCGCAATGTAAACTTCCATATTAGTCGGGGCTACAAGACCCTGTGCAAGAAGATCTTTATAATCTTTTATTTCTGCATCTGTTTTCGGTCTGCTGGCACGCCAAACGATTTTTTTTCCATCGGGACTGAACCACGAACCTCCATCATAGCCTAATTCTTTTGTGATGCGTGTAGTTTTCCCGGATTTAAGATTCATGCAATACAGATCAAGGTCTCCATCACGTGTTGAAGTAAATAACATTTTGGATCCATCCGGGGAGATCGATGCTTCCGCATCATAGCCGGGTGTGGAAGTAAGTCTTTTAACAATTTTACCCGTAAGATCAGACATGAAAATATCATAACCGGTATAGATGGGCCAGATATACCTTTTAAGAACGTTTCTATCCGGTACAGGAGGACAGGTATCTGCAGCAAGATGCGTGGAAGCGTATACGATATGTTTGTTATCACGCATAAAAAAGCCGCAGGTGGTTCGACCTTTTCCAGAGCTGATCAGCCGGGGAACAAAAGGATCATTTCCTGTTGGGATCTTACCAATGTAGATCTGATCGCATAAAATTCCCTCTTTCGGATTTGTTTTCTGAAAAACCAGGTACTGACCATCGTAACTAAAATAGGCTTCGGCATTATCACCGCCGTTTGTAAGTTGCCTGATATTGCTGAAATGTTTTTCTTCCGGATACAGCAGCGTGTCAGTTTTTGACAATGAATTAAAAATCCCAAACGGAGTACGAAATGCGGTAAGAGAAAAAATTAACAGGATGAAGCTTATAGAAAATAATTTACCTGATTGCATGAAAAAGATTTTAAGTTTTCCGTAAGTGCGCAAAGTTAGATTGTTAAAATATTTTTTTGTCAGCCCTCTGTCACAAGCCTGCTCGTAAAAATCGATTAATTTTGATGCATGATGTTTCCGGGAATAAACAAATGGGCGGTGTCCATTCTCTTGTTGTTCGTTTTTATTGGCTGCAATACTCATGATGGCAACAATGATCAGTTGCTTACAAAAAATCCTTACAAGGGACTTACAGACAGCATTCATCGGTTTCCTCAAATGGCAGATCTGTTCCTGCAAAGGGGTTTGTTACTTTCACAAAATAATCAGCATGAACTGGCAAATGCCGATTATAAAAAAGCATCAGAGCTTTCGCCCTCAGCATCCACCATTCTTCCTTATGTTTCCAACCTGCTTATGCTAAACAGAGTAAAGCAGGCGGTAACCTTATTAAATGAATCGATCACGAAGTATCCGAATGACCCGGAATTCAGGAGAAGAATCAGCGATATATACATTCAAACCGGCGCTTTCGAAAAAGCACTCGAAGAATACAACAGGATGCTGGAAGTTGATTCTCTTGATTTCGAGACGTGGCATAACAAAGGAGCGGTTTTGATCGAGTTGAAAGATACATTGGAAGGAATAAAAGCTTTTGAACAATCGTTTCGTCTGCAACCTATACAATATACAGGGCTCAAGCTGGCAGATATATATGCTTCTATGAAAAATCCGAGAGCCTTACAGATTTGTGATGAGATGCTCGCACGTGATAGTGGAGGCGTTGCAACGGATGCACTTTTTGCCAAGGGTATGTATTATTCAGAAACGAATCAATATGACAAGGCACTGGAAGCATTCAATGCTTGTGTGAGCAGGGATTGGACGATGGTAGATGCCCATATTGAAAAAGGTATTATTCTTTTCTCCCAAAAAAAATACGACGAGGCGCTAAAAATTTTTACCACTGCTGCCTCTGTCGCAAACACGAATGCGGATGCATATTTCTGGATGGGCCGCTGTTTTGAAGTAAATGGAAAAAAAGAGGACGCGATCCTTAATTATAACCGGGCACTTTCACTTGATCCGATGTTTGATGAAGCAAGAACCAGAAGAAAAAAACTGGAGTAAAGGTCCCAAGCAGCGGTTTGCATGAAACCTTATCTTGCATATTAATCTGCCATCATGCCGTTAATTGCTCCTTCATTATTATCCGCTGATTTTTTACATCTGCAGAGAGTTTGCATGATGCTCAATGAAAGCGAAGCGGATTGGTTTCACCTGGATGTTATGGATGGCCGGTTTGTGCCAAATATCAGCTTCGGATTACCGGTCATTGAACACATTCGGAGGGCTACCACCAAACCCTGCGATGTGCACCTTATGATTCTCGAACCTGGAAAATTTGCAGAAGCTTTTAAAAAAGCAGGAGCGGATATTTTGACGGTTCACGTTGAGGCATGTACGCACTTACACCGTGATATTCAACTAATTCGGTCATTAGGTATGAAGCCGGGTGTGGCTATCAATCCACATACTCCGGTGCAGGTTTTAGAGGATATACTACAAGATATTGACGTGGTCTGCGTTATGAGTGTCAATCCGGGATTCGGAGGGCAGGAGTTCATCCCGCACACGCTGGAAAAAACAAGGCAGCTTCGCAGGATGATAGATGATAAGAAACCCGGTGTAAGAATTGAAATTGATGGTGGTGTGACACTTGAAAATGCACCTTCCATTATCAGGGCGGGAGCAGATGTGCTGGTGGCAGGAAATACAATATTTAAATCGGATGATCCGGTTAAGATGATAGCGCGTTTGAAACAAATCCAATGATCCATGGTAAAAGACCTCTTTTCTGAACAAGCGGCAGAGTATGCCCTGTATCGACCGGTATACCCCGTTAGCCTGGTCGAAACCTTCCTGCCTTTCGTGAAAGAACGGAAAATGGCATGGGACGGAGCGACTGGAAATGGACAGGCTGCACGTTTGCTTGCCGATTTTTTTGATCACGTGGAAGCAAGTGATATTAGTGATGCACAATTAAACAAAGCTGTTTCACATCCAAAAATCAAGTACACTGAAAGCAGATCGGAAGAAACGCCGTACAATGATCATATTTTTGATCTGATTACCGTTGCACAGGCATATCACTGGATGGACTTTGACGCTTTCCATCAGGAGGTACAAAGAGTGGCAAAAGCCGATGCCGTCATCGCCGTGTGGGGATATGGATTGGTTCGTTGTGAAGACAGGGAAATTGATAAGATGATCAGGAACTTTTATACCGGTACCATGGGTCCTTACTGGGATCCGGAACGGAAATTCATTGATGAAAAATACCAGACCGTTCCATTCCCTTATGAGATATTGGTAAACACGAATTTTGATTTTAACGTCACCTGGAATATAAATCAATTATGCGGTTATCTTAACAGCTGGTCAAGTGTAAGAAATTTCATTAAAAAAGAAGGAACAAATCCGGTAGAACTTTTCTGCGTCGCAATGAAAGAAGTATGGCAGGAAAAAACAGCGCGGAATTTTACATTCCCTATTTTTTTGAAAGCAGGTAAAGTGAATAAGAGTTCGTAGAGCTGGTAGGGGTTCTTAGTTCTTAGTTCTTAGTTCCTAGCTTAGATTGGGAGGTTTGGAAAGTTTGGAATCTGAAATCGCAAATCTAAAATCTAAAATTCCCCATAGCTCCTTTCTCATTGCTCATAACAATTGCCTTTTATACATCTGTACAACATTTTCCAAACCATAATATAGAGCGTCGGAGATCAGGGCGTGGCCGATTGACACTTCATTAAGTCCATTTATTTCTTTTACAAAATAATGCAGGTTGGCCAAACTCAGGTCGTGACCTGCATTGATCCCGAGTCTGAGCTCCAATGCTTTGCTGGCAGCCTGCTTATAGGGAGAAATTGATTTCTCCGGATCGTCAGGAAACTGCTTTGCAAACTGTTCGGTGTATAGTTCAATCCGATCGGTACCGGTTTGAGCCGCACCTTCCACCATTTTTACATTTGCGTCTACGAAGATGGATGTTCGGATACCAGCCCGTTTGAACAGCGAAATTATGTGCGACAAATATTCGTGGTGTGTAATCGTATCCCAACCATGATTTGAAGTAAGCTGTTGCAATGAATCAGGCACCAGAGTGACCTGGTGCGGTCTGACTTCCAAAACCAGATCAACAAACTTTTGTTCCTGACAATTGCCTTCAATGTTCAATTCAGTTCTGATATGTTTTCTGATCTGACGGACGTCCGCATATCTTATATGTCTTTCATCAGGCCGCGGGTGCACTGTTATACCATCAGCGCCGAATCGTTCAATATCCCGTGCGGCCTTCACTACATCCGGCACGTTACCACCGCGACTATTACGCAGGGTGGCTATTTTATTGATATTGACACTGAGTTTTGTCATGCTTCAAAAGTAATTTCAAAAAAGGTAAGTTCCTGCACGTGTATAAATAAAAAGAGGAACCGGTTAAGGTTCCTCTTACCACGGAAAGGGATAGGGTGTTTACGCTTTGGTAAGGGCCGTATTGAACAAAGTATTTCCTTCGCTGTCAAGAATGTCGATGATATAACCACCAATATTCATAGAACCCATTTCTGTTATGGTGGTCACGTTGCTTCCTTTTACCATATACCAGCTGAATAATTTTACTATTTTCCCCGCGTTGTCCATCATACGAACAATAGTATGACGGCTTTGTGTACACGAAACTTCGAGAGTAACCGAAGTAAAAAAGGGATTAGGACGTGCAATTACTTTAGTGATCATGTCGTCGTTTGATTTTTCTGAATGATTTTGAATTTCAGCTTCCTTTTTTCCCGGCTGCATCATGCGATGAAATGCAGTGGGAATTTTTGAATTGCAGTATGCCTGCTGTTCGTATGCTGCTTTTGTGTCATTTGCCTTTCCTTTCACGACGTTAGGTTTGGATTGATATAGGCTAAATAAATGCCATCCACCTATTACAATAGTAATCAACGTGTTATAAATCGAAACAAGGGGGAATTTGTCTTTACCTGGGAGGTTTATTTTCAAAATGGGAAGAGTCTCAAAGGGGTATAAGTGTATCCCATTAGAAGTTCTTTCACACACCTGTCTCACGTATTCGGACAAGCGAAGACGCAAAGAAAACAACACTCGTTTGCATTTATTTTTTGCGTCTTTTGTATTTTCTCTGGCACCCTTAGCGCGAAAGAAGGAATATTAAAACCTTGCGACCAGTTTGAAATTGAGTAACCGGGGGGTGAGTCGGTTAGGCATGGCAAAGACTATATTGGAGAAATCTTTAATCAACAGATACGAGATCGTATTATCCCGATCGATGAGATTGAATACTTCAAAACTTGCCCATATATTTTCAAAATTGCGAAACGGATGATGGCTGCGTCGGTTCGACTTTTCACTATCGAGGAGCAGAGCGCTGAAGCCGATATCAATACGTATGTACGGTTCAATTTTTAGTGCATTGCGGTATTTGACACTTTGCGGAATATTATAAGGAAGATTGCTTCCATACAACAGATTAAGATAAACTCTGAAGTTTTTATTGGTGGAAAGATAATCCTGAAGGAACATTCCAAAAGTTATTCTTCTGTCGGTAGGTCTGCGGACCCATCCTGCCTCCACGCGCATACTATCAACAGGCGAAGAATTTGAATCAAGTGTGTAATTAAAATAAAAATCGTTTTTCAGGTTTTCGGCAGTCTTCAAAAAGCCCAGACTGATCCAGCTTTCCGCGTCTTTAACCAGTTCACCAAAGAGACGGAATTCAAGTCCTGCTGCATAAGCTATTGCATTGTTCTCACCGGAATAACGTACCCTCACATTGTCTATATCATAAGGAACTATGTCCGTCATACTTTTAAAGTATGCCTCCGATGTGATACGAAATGGCCTGTCATTATATCGGAAATTGAAATCGAATCCACCCGTTACCTGCCAGCTTTTCTGTGCTTTCAGCGAAGTGTTTACTGTTCCATCATACCTGCGCAGTTCGCGGTAAAACGGAGGCTGATGATAAGCCCCTGCTGCAGCCCGGAAAATGATATCCTTATTCCACCCGGCCGGTTTATAAGAAACTCCGGCACGAGGTGATAGAAGCCATTGATGGTTGAGAGAATTAAAATGATACCGTAAACCAGCCTGCAACGTAAATCCGGTAGAATCGTGAAACCGGATGTTATCCTGAATATATCCCGACAAACGATTTATACTGAGGTCGCTTTTTGATTTAATAACCTTGTATAAAGTCAGAGAGCCTGGCCGGTAAGGTAGATTGTATCCTGCACTGTCCTGATACTCCCATTCATTGAGCTCATCATTGATGTTTTGTTTTTCAAATGACTGTCCCCACTGAAGAAAATGATTTCCCAGATCTGCGCTTCCTTTGTGGCTGGCATTAATTACTTGTATATCTAATGTATTCCGCGCATAAGTTTGGTACAACCCTGCGCCGAGTGGATTGTTGATAATTCCAAAGTCAGGTTTTGTTTTGTCAAATTCTCTTTCACCAAATAAATATGCACCGGTTATATCCATGGCCTCGCTTTCCTGGTTTTCAAACCGGCTTAACATCCACTTCAAACGAAGGTGATGTCTGGGTTGCTGAAGCAGTGAAATTCCCAGCATATTCGTGCGATATCTGTCTTCCTCCCGTCCTTCAAAAAAAATATCGAGCCCTAGATTTGCTGAAAAAAACGGTGAGAAAACAGTGGACGTCAGCTGACTGAAAGAAGGGATCAGAGTAAAGCGTGTTTGAGAAAGGTTGCCTAACATTTCCAATCCGTTCTTCTCATTCAACTGGTAAGTAAGTAATAATTGGATATCAGCCGAAGAAGGAACATAATTACCCTGTGTTTCCTGGCTGCCGAGCAAATTTCGGTTACTTCGGTTACGGACCCCCGTTAGAAATGAAAACCGGTTGTTCCTACTGGTTCCCTCCAGGTGAATACCCTGTTCCAGTAAACCAACATAAGCAGAGCCTGCGAACCCTCGTGGCTTCTTATATTGTATATCCAGAACCGAAGACATTTTATCACCATATCTCGCCTGAAATCCACCATTATAAAATTGAACATTGCGGGCAAGTTCGGGATTGATAAAACTGAGACCTTCCTGCTGACCACTCCTGACAAGGTAGGGTCGGAACACTTCGAAGTCATTTACATAGATCAGGTTCTCATCATAATTTCCTCCTCTCACGGTGTATTGCGAAGTAAGTTCGTTGTTAGATCCTACGAAAACTTTAATAAGACTTTCAATGCCTCCACCGGGTGCAGGTATATTGATCGCATGTTTGGGATTGATGACAACAAGTCCCGCTTCCCTTCGCTGACGCTGGTCGCTTATAATCACCGGTTGCAGTTCCCGAATTCCCTTTTCCATTTTTATCCGGACATATTCCTGTTCATTCTGGTTCAATAAAAAATTTCTTTGTTGGGAAATATATCCGGTGAATGAAAATTGGATTGCGAAGGCACGTTCTGCAGGAACCACAATCCGGAATGTGCCGGAATCTGAAGTTTGAACGCCTGAAAGGCGACCGAGGATCGTAACAGATACGTGCGCCAGTGGGTGATCATTCTCATCTACAACACTACCTGAAATTAGTGCCGGCTTTCGTTGAGCTGAAAGGTGAACCGGAATAAAACAGGAAAAAAACAAAAGGACACCAAGAAATATTTTCAACAGGCCTGGGTTTAATAAATTCAAATGTACGAATACAGGCAGTTAATCAGCGGTCCACCACGCTTAGTTCGCTGTAACCTTTAATTTCGAACAACAATGAGGTCAGAATTTTTTCTAATGATTAATAAAATTCATTCGACAATCCGTAGTGACCGTATTTGGTTTCCGGCTTTGCTATTTGTTTTGCTATCATGCGGAAATGCTGGGAGGAAAGAAAAAACAGAAAAATCCACGTATGTTTTTAGAGACTTAATTGTCAAAGGAAATGATACAGGCATGCGTACGTTGGGAAGAATTAAGAAAGTGAATATTGCAGATGACCTCTGCCAGCACTGGGAACTTGCTGATATGTCCGGTGCATCATCCATAGAACTGGTGATGGAACCGGTCACAAACATCCGCATATTCCCTGATCTTGCTTTGTTCAGGGATTCTGGCGTTGTGGAAAATGTCCGGAATCGTATTCGACTCGGGCGCTGGCGATTGAACGAAACAGTAAAACCTGTCGAACTTTTATTGATATTCCCGGAGAACATTATTAAAACATACCGAATCAGAAAAATCACATCTACTTCGCTTCAACTCGCTACACGGGGTAGTAAAGAGTGGTTATTTTTAACGCTTACTTCGGATGGGAAAGTGCATGAACAAAGTATGAATGATCCCTTTCATCCTGCGAATAATTCATGGCGGATCAAACCGGGAAAGCCTGAATCACACGAAGAGATCCGGCAGCGGGTGAAAAAATGTGTCTGGTTTTATATGTTGTATTTCCGCGACTGCATCAAAAGACAAAAAGACGTCATCAGCTTTCTTGGCCTTCCTTCTATTTTCCGGTGGTATTCCGGGGGAATCGGACTACCTGACAGGGAAAAAATCGACAATTCGTGGATCATCTGTTTTTACAATAAAAGACAGGCGCTTGAAGGATATGATCTGCTTCGCAAACTGATCATCCAACATGAATTCACCTGGCCCACGAATACACCTTCATGGGTTCATCAGACTTTCGAGGTATTGGAGCAGATGTGGCTGAAGTTGTAGTTTGGAATGCGTTAATGGTTTCAGGTTGCTTGTTAACTATAACAACAAGCAACCAGCAACCAGTTCCCGGCACCAACTGAACCATAATTTTCGAAAAAAAAAATTACATTTATCGCTCCTACTACCCTGACAATTGCACTAAATGGCCAATAAGGATTATTCCAGAAGGAAGTTTATTCACGAGCTCTCGCTTGCTGCAGGTGCATCAACGATGGTGACATCGCTTGCATCATGGACCGGTCATACGAATGTTATGCAACAAAAAAAACTCGGGATTGCCCTTGTCGGACTGGGAAGTTACAGCACCGGACAACTGGCCCCGGCGCTTCAGGAAACCAAAGATTGTTACCTGGCAGGCATTGTAACCGGCACACCTGCCAAGGCAACGGAATGGTCACAACGGTACCGTATACCCGAAAAAAACATTTATAATTATCAGGATTTCGACAAAATCGCAGGTAACAAAGATATTGATATTGTTTACGTGGTATTGCCTATCGCCATGCATAAAGAATTTACTGTACGGGCAGCTGCTGCCGGTAAGCATGTGATCTGTGAAAAACCTATGGCATTGAATGTTGCAGAGTGTAATTCAATGATCGAAGCTTGCAGAAAGGCAAATAAATTATTATCAATCGGATACCGGTTACATTTTGAACCCTACAACAGGGAAATGATGCGGCTGGGAACGAAAAAAGTATATGGTAAAGTTAAGAGGATCGATTGCGGTAATGGTTTCGTATACGGAGGAGATCCGAATGCCTGGCGATTGAAAAAATCACTTGCAGGCGGAGGTGGAATGATGGATATGGGTATTTATGCTATACAGGGAGCGAGATATGTTACGGGGATGGAACCTTTATATGTTACTGCAACGGAAGAGAAAACGAAACCAGAACTATTCAGGGAAGTAGATGAAACGATTTATTTCGAACTGGAGTTCGCTGATGGCATTATTGCAAAAGGAAAGTCAAGCTACAACGCAAATATTAATCACCTTAAAGCCACAGCTGAAAAAGGCTGGTTCGAACTTTCACAGGCGTATCGTTATGGCGGGATGGCGGGTGCAACTTCAGATGGTCCGCTTCAACTCCCGCAGATAAATCAGCAGGCCGCGCAGATGGATGATTTCGCACAATGCATTAAAAACGGCAAGCAAACACGAGTGCCAGGTGAAGAAGGTTTACGGGATATCAAAGTAATCGAAGCAATTTACAAGAGCATTGCCAGTGGCAAGCGGGAGAAAGTATAATGATCTGTTCTCTGCTTTGAATCTATTTACCCTATACGTTCAACCGTTTCATCACCGCTGAGAACGCAAATGCGCAGAGTTCTTTCACACTATGTTTTTAATTGCGGAACGAACTTAGGTATATCTATCTCATAAGTGTAAGTATATCCCCCTAGTGCCATATGTCATTTGTGTTTCAAAGGGTTTGTGAAGGCATTGCATATTATTTTCAGGAAATAATCGAGCCCGCTCATATAAATAACGAGCGTATTTCGTTATTGGCCTGACCCTGACTCTATGACACGATCGTTCCAAAACCTGACCACTACAAAAATCACGATCTTCCTTGGTTGCTTATTGATCCTTTCAATAACCAGCTATACCCAGGCAATTTTTTCACCGGCCGCAGAAAATGAATCTTTACTTCAAACGCTGGCGAAAAAATATGAAACGGCCTACAAGAACCGGGTCTCCTCACTCCCCTCATCCAACAGGAAAGACTTTGAAGACATTTACACATTGCGATGGAAATTGATAAGGGCAAAATTTGACGAAAAAGAAATTTACACATCTCCCGCTGCACAACAATACCTGGATGCGCTGGTGCAAGACATCGTAACATCCAATATTATTCTTTCGAACAAATCTTTTTTCTGTTTTTTTTCACGATCAGGAACGCCAAACGCCAGTTTTCTGGGGGAAGGAATCATTCTATTCAACATGGGATTATTCAAACGCCTGGAGAACGAAAGTCAGGCCGCATTTGTACTCTGCCATGAGCTTGCACATTTTTACCTGGAACACAGTGATAAGAGAATAAAAAAATATGTAACCTCAATCAATTCTCCGGAAATGCAGAAAGAACTGAGGAAGATTAAAAATACCGAGTATGGAAAACGCGAACAGTTTGAGAAACTTGCAAAAGGATTTGCTTTCAATACACGGAGACATGGGCGCGAAAACGAGAACGAAGCCGATTCATTGGCTGTAGAATTCATGAAAACAACACGGTTTGATCCTTCCCAGGCAATAAGCACACTCGCACTCCTGGATAAGATTGATATAGATACACTCGATATCTTACCGGTATTACAAAAAACCTTTCATGCGAAAGACTACCCTTTCCAGAAAAAGTGGGTAGCGGTGGAAAACGGATTACTCGGTGGACATGCGACGGTAGAAACCGAACAATCATTTATTGATTCTCTTAAAACTCACCCTGATTGTAAAATCCGAATGAAGACGCTGGAAAACATTCTTTCGCGCTCGCGGGCACCTGGTGTCGTCCCTAAATCAAATGAGAATCACGGCTTCAGGGAATTACAAAAGAAATTCAGTTACGAGATCGTGGAATATGCATTCAGTTCTGGTAATTATACACGGAGTCTCTTTTACACGCTCGAGTTGCTGGAAAAACATCCGGGCGATCCTTACCTTATTACACAGGTTGGAAAAATATTCAACGGATTTTTTGAGTCACAAAAGTATCACACGTTGGGAAAAGTGACCGAGCTTCCGTCACCTTATCATCCGACCAATTACAATCTGTTGCTGCAGTTCATACAAAATCTTTACAGAGAAGATTATGCCTCGATAAGTTACCATTACCTGAAACAATTTCACCCATTACTTGATCATTACGCGCCTTTCAAAAACGTGTACAGTACGAGTATTCAAATAGCACAACGTTAAATTAAACCCATACCCCATGCAACCCAAAAAACTGAATAAATTTTTCTGGATAGCGGCCGCCCTCCTGATTCTTGGTGCCAAAGGTGTTCAAGCCCAGGGCAAACTCAGCGTAGACAAAGTGTATTCCACTTACCTGCGCAATAGCGGAACGATCATGGAAAACAACCAGATCAAAGGATATTTTTTCCTTTATCAAAGTGATAAGATCGACAGGAACACCAATGAATATACGCTGCAAATCCTTGATCAGAATCTTAATAAAGTAAAAGAAATCAAATTTGAAGACTCAAAGAAACTTAGTCTTCTTGAAGCGGCTTACAATGAAACCAGCCTGTCTTTTTTATTCAAGAATGCAGAAACCCAGACACTGGATATGAAAATTTACAGTATCGACGGAAAGCTGAAATATTCTTATAGCCGCGAATACGATAGAAAAACGGAGGCGCTGATGAATCAGTATGCAGCCACACATTCCGATGAAGGAACGAATCAAAACGTTTTTGATATTGGTTCCCAGGGATATGCTTCTGTGATGCCACTCCGTGATGGAAAGCAACGTACTTACCAGGTGGATTACTATTCCTCTGAATCAAAAAAACAATGGACATATGTTCCCGCCGATGATGAAGAACGATATGCGCAGGCGGAATTTTTGGGAAACACGGATAGCCTGATCATATTGGAAGTAATGAAAAAAAGCAGGGCACTGAGTGGAAAAATGACCGCTTCGCTGATAGGACTAAATTTTGTTACAAAGAAAAAAGCATGGGAACTTGACAACACGAACGACAATTATACATTCGTTCCTACCAATGTGGTACCTGTAAAAGGGCAGAGCCAGATACTGGTGATGGGAACTTATTTTGAAAGTGAAGCCAATATTTCCAAGGACGCAAGCAAAGGTATTGCGGTCTATACGATAGATACCAAAGGAAAAATCATCGCACGAACCTACAATTCCTGGGGCGATGATTTTGCAAAATATCTGCCGGTTAACAACAAAGGTAAAATTGATAACATCGGATATTTATTCCTCCATAAATTCATTCAAACACCGGATGGAAAAATGTTTGCCGTCGGCGAAGGATATAAGAGACAGACAAGCGCAGGTGGTATTGCCTTAAAAGTGTTGAGTACTGCTGCAGGCGGCGGATCGAATGTCGGCGTGACTAAAATTGTAGTAACTGATATGGTGATGATCCAGTTCAATGACAAATACAAAGTCACCAATGCGACCATTTACGACAAAACAAATAACACAGCGGAAGCTAGTTCAATGAGCGATTACAATAGCCAGCATCTGATCGCACAATACCTGAAAGCTTTCGGCGCATTCGATTATGAATTCACAACCGGCGAAGCTGATAATTCACAATTCACAGTTTGTTTTAGTGATTGGGTAAGAAGCAAAGAATATAAAGGAAAGACTTTCAACTCCATTCGTTACAACGGAACCAGTTTCAGTACTGATAAAATTGAATTAAAATCCAAAGCATCGACCATGAAGGTATTCCCTGCGAAAACAGGTTCTGTGATGATTATGGAATATTTCCGGAAAGATAAGCGGCTGGATTTCCGCATTGAAAAAATAGGATAAACTTTTGCGGGGCTATGAGCAGTGAGGAGTGAGCATTGAGCAATCGGCTATCAGCATAGCTTTAATTGGTCTGTTGAAATGGAACCTGAGAAATGAATTCATTTCACCTGCAAACCGTTTACACAATTTAGACTTTACATCAGTTCCAATAAATTTCCATCCCTGGTCGCTACCTGACTTCAATGATTAGTTGCTAGTTCTGGCAACTTCTTTCCCTCAGGAGAATGAAAATATGCTTGAATAGATTTGTCAATTGGAAATGGATATCAGAATTTCATTTTACCGTTCTGTCTCCTCCGGTATGAATCTTCCTCCTTTCATCAATTAACACCCGGATTTTCCTTAATTCTTGTTACCTTCTGCGCCTTCAATTCTTGTATAAAATAAAATTGATCCATATGCGAAAAAATGTCCTTTTCTTATTGATCGTATTCAGCCTGCCATGTCTGTTGGTTGCACAGGTGAAGCCGGTTAAGTATCCAACCATAGATATCCCGTACAAAAAATTTGTCCTCGAAAACGGATTAACGCTGATCGTACATGAAGACCACAAAGCACCTATCGTCGGGGTCAACATCTGGTACCATGTAGGTTCAAAAAATGAAAAAACGGGTAAAACAGGTTTCGCTCACTTGTTTGAACACCTGATGTTCAACGGTAGTGAGAATTATAATTTTGATTATTTCAAAGTAATGGAAAGTATCGGTGCTACTGATCTGAACGGTACCACCAACGAAGACCGCACGAATTACTTTCAAAACATTCCTGTTTCGGCACTTGACAGAACGTTATGGCTTGAAAGTGACCGGATGGGTCACCTGCTGGGAGCTATCGACTCCTCTAAATTGAATGAACAAAGAGGCGTGGTACAAAATGAAAAACGTCAAGGTGAAAATCAACCCTATGCCATTGCATCCGAATTAACGGTGAAAAACACTTATCCGGCCGGGCATCCATATTCGTGGACGGTGATCGGAAGTATGGAAGATCTCAATGCAGCTTCACTTGAAGATGTGAAAGACTGGTTCAGGACTTACTACGGACCTAATAATGCTGTGATCGTATTGGCTGGTGATATAGATCCGCAAACTGCGTATGACAAAGTGAAAAAATATTTCGGCGACATTCCTCCCGGCCCTCCCATTGCAAAACATCAGGCGTGGGTTGCAAAAATGAAAGACAATCGTCGCCAGTTTGCGCAGGACCGGGTTGCACAACCTCGATTTCAGAAAACATGGAACGTACCACAGTGGGGTACAAAAGAAATCGCGCATCTCCAGTTATTAAGTGGCATCATGACGAATGGGAAATCGTCAAGGTTGTACAAACGGCTCGTATATGATGACCAGATCGCGAGCAATGTATTCTCCTACCTTGACAGCCGGGAGATCAGCAGTCAGTTTTATTTGTTTGCCGATGCAAAACCGGAAGTGCCGCTTGCAAAGATCGAAAAGGTGATGACGGATGAATTGAAAAGATTAATTGCACAAGGCGTAACAACTGCAGAAGTTGAACGTGCTAAAACACAATACTTCGCGGGTTTTGTAAAAGGTCTTGAACGTATTGGAGGTTTTGGAGGTAAGTCTGATGTTCTTGCACAAAATGAAGTATATGGTGGATCAGCTGATTATTACAAAAAGTTCCAGGAATGGATCCGTTCTGCTACTCCTGAAGACATAAAGAAAGTTGCACAAGATTGGTTGCAGGACGGTGAATATGCTCTCGAGATCATGCCATATCCTAAACTTGATGTAGTGGCTTCACTGGTTGATCGCAAAAAACTTCCTGACCTTGACAAAGCACCTGAAGTAAAATTCCCTGCAGTCAATAAATTTTCTCTGTCAAATGGAATGCAGGTAATGCTGGTTGAACGCAACAGTGTACCCGTGGTAAATATGCAATTGCTATTGAATGCCGGTTACTCCGCGGATCAGTTTGGTAAGCCAGGCATGTCTACGCTTGCGATGAATATGTTGAATGAAGGAACAAAAACGCGTAACGCAATCCAGATCAGTAACGAACTGGCAGATCTGGGCGCATCATTAAATACTTATGCTAACCTGGATGATAATATCATCACTATGGAAGCACTCAAAAGTAATTTTGATCAGAGTCTTGATCTGTTGACGGATATCTTGCTCAATCCGATCTTTCCACAAAAGGATTTTGACAGGCTGAAAGAAGAACAACTGCTTACTATAAAGCAGGAACAGACACAGCCTGTACAAATGGGTCTGCGAATATTGCCTAAGTTAATCTATGGCGAGGGACATGCTTACAGCACTCCCTTCACCGGAACAGGAACGGAAGAAAGTGTAAAATCAATTGTCAGAAATGATCTGATCAAATATCATCAAACGTGGTTTGCTCCCAATAATGCTACTCTCCTGGTGGTAGGAAATATTTCATCGGCCGAATTGAAAAATAAATTGGAGGCAAAGCTGGCAGGATGGAAATCGAAGCAGGTTCCGGAAAAAAATATTGCAAATGTCACCATGCCGGAAAAGCCAAGGGTCTACATCCTGGATAAACCAGGGTCGATACAAAGCACTGTGTTTGCCGGCGAATTAGCCCCCAGTGGAAAAAGCACTGACTGGGTGACGATGGATATGATGAACCGCATATTGGGTGGTGAATTTACTTCGCGCATCAATATGAATTTGCGTGAGGACAAACATTGGTCTTATGGATCCTTTTCCGTATTGCTGGATGCCAAAGGCCAGGGAATGTTTGTAGGCTTCGCTCCTGTACAAACAGATAAAACAAAAGAATCGGTCATTGAACTGAAAAAAGAATTAGACCAATACATCAAAGAAAAACCTGCTACGGCAGAAGAGTTTGCCAAAGTTCAGGAAAATGCCGTATTGCAGTTACCGGGCGGTTGGGAAACCAATTCGGCCGTGTTACGCGCACTCGAGGAACAAGTGAAATACAACAGGGGAGATGATTATTGGCCGGGCTATTCCACTAAAATCCGCAACATGAGTTTGAAAGAAATAAATGCCGCGGCAGCAAATGTTGTGAAGCCCCGCGGAATGACCTGGGTTATAGTTGGTGATAGGAGTAAAATAGAAAAAGGAATTATGGAACTGAACCTTGGTGAATTGCACTTTATCGACAGCGAAGGAAAAGAGAAAAAAGCATTTTAAATTTCTTCATCAAATGTTCGCCGTCCCATGATTACTTATGGGACGGTTTTTTTTACATATTAATTTCTCAGCGAGTGTGAAAAAATCTAAACGATATATTTTTTAATGCTACTTTAAACATTCATTCCATTGATCTCATCAAAATAAATGCACATCGATGACGACTGAATCCACCAGGTTACAGGTTTCTTCCACCATCGGACAAGTCTCTGCTGAATCCCTGGTACCCGATAAAAGCATTGGTATCCTGACACTCGCCCATGGTGCAGGGGCAGGGATGAATCATGTTTTTATGGAATCCCTTGCAAAGGCATTGGGTGATGAAGGTATAGCCACCGTACGTTTTAATTTTCCATTTGCCGAAAATAAAAAAGGACGGCCGGATTTACCTGCAGTGGCGCATAAAACCGTTGAAGCGGTTATTCAGCATACACAAAGTACCTATCCGGATCTGCCGCTATTTGTTTCCGGAAAATCTTTCGGAGGAAGAATGACTTCACAATATTTATCAGGTAAAAATGTGGTGGGCGTCAACGGAATTATTTTTTATGGCTTTCCACTGCATCCTCCCGGGAAACCTGCTACGGACAGGGCCGATCATTTAAAAGAAGTGAACGTCCCAATGCTTTTTTTACAGGGTACACGCGACGAACTGGCGAAATGGGACCTGATTGAGTCTGTTACTTCATCGCTACCTGCAGCAACGTTAATTAAAATTGAAGGAGCGGATCATGCGTTCAAAGCCGGAAAACAAAACATTATTGCGCTACTGGCTAAAGCAACGAAAGAATGGATACAGAATTTTCATTTGATATAAGGTTAGATCATGTTGCAAAAAAAAATCCGGTGCTATCACCGGATCCATATAAGTTTCAAAGACAATTTTCACTGAATGACTAATCACGGGAGCTTTGAAGTTTATTTTTTCTGGAAAAGAATGCAATGATACCTACCACTACAACAGCTGTTACCGCAAGTTTTTGCACCAATCCCTTCCGGTTATATTTCCATTCAGCACTCCAACCACGCTCAGCGATCAGGTTGGGAATATGTCCCCGTTTCAGGTCATCTACAATTCCTTCAATCACATTGATCCTGTCTGCAAGCACGAGGGAAAACCAATGTTTTGAGCTATTCTCACTATGTTTGAAAGCATAGCGCCGAAGCATTCCGCTCAATCCCGTTGGCGGTAAAGTAGTTCCATATACAGCAGACAATGTGGGTCGTTCATTAGAGTGCAGTTTTTCTACATCAGATACCTGTTGCACCGGTCTTTGATAGTTAGATCTTTTATGATCATCGCCGGTATATTTTTTCATTGGATAAGTGGGCTCGTTTTCCGGATCGGCATCCATCCCCCATCCGTTGATGTGAGTATATCTGTCAGCAATATTTTCTTCTTTATTGACGGGATTGTCCTTTTCAATATTCAACTCCCTGGTTAGTGTATTTTCCATAATATATTTTTTATCATGCGACATTCGCACGTGGTGGAATAAGAATGGTTTTAATGCAATTGTCAAGTTTATCGGAAAAGATTCTGTAGGCATTGGAGACTTCTTCCAAAGGAAGTCTGTGTGTAATGATACCCTTTGGATTCAATCTGCCTGCCATGACGTGCTCTATGAGGCGTGGAAGTAACCTTTTCACGGAAGCCTGATTAGCACGTAATGTGATTCCTTTGTTCAACACGTTGCCGATCGGAACAAAGTTCCACGTTGGTCCGTATACACCTACAATCGAAATAATTCCGCCTTTTTTCACTGAGTTGATTGCCCAATATAAGGCGGTGGCTGATCCAGCCTGGAGAAGTAATTTCGGCCCGGTGATCGTTTGCATCGCACTTCCTGCAGCCTCACATCCTACCGCATCTATACAAACATCGGCGCCGTAATAATCAGTTGTTTTTTTGAGAAATAAAACGGGATCGCCCAGGCTTCTGAAATTGTAGGCTTCACATTGTGCATAATTCCGCACAAATTCGAGCCTGTATTCCACATGATCGATTACAATAACACGACCAGCACCAAACAACCATGCACATTTTGCAGCCATAATACCAATAGGTCCGGCCCCGAAAACCACAACAGTATCCCCTTTCTTAATGCCCGCCATTTCCGCTGCCTGATATCCCGTCGGTACCACATCAGTCAACAATACCGCATCGTCAAGATCCATCCCATCTGGTATGATTGTAGGGCCTACGTCAGCATACGGAACACGCACATATTCCGCCTGCCCTCCGTCATAACCACCAGCCGTATGAGAATAGCCAAAAATTCCTCCTACTGCAGTCGCTTCCGAATTCGATTCATGACAGTTGCCATATAGTTCCTGTTTACAGAAAGGACAACTGCCGCAAGCAATATTAAATGGCACCAATACCCTGTCACCTACTTTTAATTTTTGTACAGCAGAACCCACTTCTTCCACTACTCCGGTAAACTCATGACCGAAAGTGGATCCAACACGTGTGTCTGGTACCAGGCCGTGATAGATGTGCAAATCGGATCCGCAAATACAGGATCTTGTAACGCGAACAATCGCATCACCGGGGTGTTCAATTTGTGGCTCAGCTTTATTTCTGTCTGCACGGATGCGGTAAGGACCGCGATAATTCATTGCAATCATAATTCATTTTTTAAGCTCATTAATAATGTTTGCTGATCGATGGTGTAAATGCCTGAATTTGTTTATGAAGAAAACATACGCTTGATTGTATTGCATAAAAAAACGTGCCTCATTGTTTCAATAACATAGACGTAACTCCGGTCCTGCTTTATGAATTTTTTTGAAAAACTGATCAAGTGTGTTATTTTAGAAAACTAAACTCTACATTATGCAAACAATGGAAGCTACTGCCCAATCAACGCTTAACCACCATTTAGAGGCATTCGGTAAAAATGATCTTCATGCAATTATGGAAGACTACTCAGAAGAATCAGAGGTGTGGACCCCGGAAGGTATTATCGCAGGGCGGGAAGCAATCGAATCATTTTTTAAATATGCATTTACACTTTTTCCAAAAGAAAGCACAAGATTCAATTTGCAAAAGTTACTCGTCAAAGAAAACAGGGCTTACATTACCTGGGATGCAGAAAGTGATGTCGTGAATGTGCCGTATGCAACAGATAGTTTTGAAATCGAGGACGGAACAATCATTTGGCAGACGACTGCTTTTCAGATGATCAATAAGTAAGGTCCTTTCATCATTATTGTCAGATTGTTTTTAAAAAAATGCAGTGCTCTGTGCACTAACGATGTGATTTCACGTAAACAAATCTGCGTGTTAAATCCATAACGACTTCTTCAAGATCACTTTGATGCTATCCCGCACACCTAACAATATTGATGAATACATCGACAGGTTTCCTGAGAAGAGCCAACGAATACTGGAAGAAATCAGGAAAACAATACGGAAAGCCAGTCCGGATGCAGAGGAGAAAATTAGTTATGCTATTCCGACTTTTACCCTGAACGGACACTACCTTATTTATTTTGCAGCATATAAAACGCATATCTCGATATATCCTGCGCCAAGAGGAAATGAAATTTTCAAAGAAGAGTTATCTCACTATAAAGGAGGAAAAGGAACAGTGCAGTTTCCACTCGATAAGCCTATACCTTTGAAACTCATCACCAGAATTGTCGAACACCGAATTCGTGAAAACTCTGCAGGGAAGATTACGAAAAAAAAAATTAAATCTGATTAATCCCGAAATTTATACGCGCAGCGTCCCTTCAATAGAGTCGTCCATTGTTTTACCCATGACCGCACCCGCAGCCATTTTCATGATTGCAATTGCATTCCCATGCTTGTTATCCCAATAATATCCTTCCTGTGCCGACACTTTGATAACAGTAATTCTTGGGTCATCTACACCATCGGTAAACCATGTTTTGATGATGGGTTCCCACAATTCTTTGATCAGCGCTTTATCAGTAGATATTGACGCTTCGCCATAAACGCTCAAAAAATCCGAATGAGCAGAACCCTGAAATAATAGTTGCACATGTGGATCTTTTTTTATTTCAGCGTTTTTATGGCTGTCGTTAGCACTCAGGAACCAGAAATTTCCTTTTTCGTCCATCTTTTGAACCGCCATTGGCCGAACAATAAATGGCTTACCGGAAGTGATGCCGGTACAAAAGAAGCAGGTGTTGCTTTTTCCCGCAAGCTCTTTTATTTTTTTTCCGGCTTCATGTTGAATCAGGTCCTTTTTGTTTTCTTCTTTCTGCAAACGATTGATACTGTCCATCGATTAATTTTTATTGAAATAAATCAGACCGCACTAAGCGGCTACAACCTTAAAAGGATACTTTAAAAATTATACCAGCAAGTGAATAGCAATTTCAAACAGTCAGTTACCAATTGTATGTAATCGAGGATATTAATTTTGTTTAACTTTCAAACTGCACCCAACTTTTAACACTCAACAAACAGAGTCTATTTCGAAGCTTTGGAAATTTATTTCATTCATTCGGTGATAGAATGGGGAAACAATTCTTCGATAAGAAGTTGCGATAACTAACTGTTTCACGAAATATTGAATTCATTTATGTCCTTCAAAAAAAAACTTCAACGCGAAGTTGAGGTAGCATTCTCGAAACATTCACAACCGGTATTATTCAGGATCATAAAATACGTTGTTCTTGCACTAATCCTTTACGTATTTTGGGGGAAACCCATGCTCTGGTATATTTTAGTGCCACTTTCTTTTATTTCCCTGATATTACATTTTTGGTACAGATACAAAACCAGGAGATGGACAAAAAGTTATAGAATGTGGAAGCATGAATCGGAGTACAAAATCAAGCGTAATGAATCGATTTGATCATTCATTCAAAGAAAGTCGCAATCCACCCTTTGATTGTCGTTATCTCCCAATTAAAGTTCGATTCAACAACGCATTTTTGTAAATGCAACCAAAATACCATTCACATTAAATAAAATTTTATGGCTACGATTCAAAAAATTACCACAAACCTCTGGTTCGAAGACAAAGCAGAAGACGCTGCTAAATTTTATATCTCTATTTTCAAAAACTCAAAGATCGGACGTATCGCGCGATACGGGAAGGAAGGACAGGAAATTCACGGGCGGCCTCCGGGTAGTGTAATGACAGTGGAATTCTCGCTTGATGGTTTCAATTTTGTAGGGTTAAATGGCGGACCCCATTTCAAATTCACGGAAGCGGTTTCATTCATTATCAATTGCGAAGACCAGGCTGAAATAGATCACTTCTGGAATAAACTTTCTGAGGGTGGAGATCCAAAATCACAAATGTGCGGTTGGCTGAAAGATCAGTTCGGTTTATCGTGGCAGGTCGTTCCTAAAATTTTACCTGAGCTCCTAAGCAATGAAAATTCTCAAAAATCGCAACGTGCTATGAAGGCCATGCTTCAAATGAAAAAACTTGATATCGAAGCTTTGCAAAATGCATTTAACGGGATGGAAAAAGTGTAAATTCCAGTAGGTATTTTTCGGATGCAAATACAAAGGGCAATAAAATATTATCTTATTAAATCCGGTTTACACTTTGTTCGTGAGTCAAACGGCGCAAATGCACTTATTCTGTGGATCGTGTGTTCGACTAATCGCCCTTTATCACTGCAATGATCAAACTTATCCAGATTAAGCGGCATTCATACAAAATCTTTGAAGTAAGCGCACAATCTTTCTTAGCTTTTCAGAAACAACTGTTGTATGAAAAAGTTATTGTCTGTAAGTGTATGCTTATTGTTCACTATCCTGCTTTCCGCCCAGCTCACTACCGCACCCAATGGAGGAAATAAAAAAGCCTTTGTTGGCGAACGTATAGGCATTACCGATGTAATGATCAATTATAGCCGCCCGGGCGTAAAGGGAAGAGAAGGCAAAATATGGGGCGACCTTGTTCATGTCGGATTTATAGATCAGGGATTTGGTACGAGTAAAGCAGCTCCGTGGAGAGCGGGTGCTAATGAAAACACTACAATTGAATTTTCTACTGATGTCAAAGTAGAAGGGAAGTTTCTTGCCGCTGGAAAATACGGTTTATTCATTGCCTATGATGCGGCATCTCCTACTGTTATCTTCTCGAAAAATTCCAATTCATGGGGAAGTTATTTTTATGATGCGAAGGAAGATGCTTTGCGCATACAGGTACAGGCGCAGATGAGCGATAAGTCCGTTGAATGGCTGAAATATGAATTTACAAACCAGACTCCGACCAGTGCAACCATTGCAATGATGTGGGAAAAACTGATCGTGCCTTTTAAAGTCGAAGTGGATTACGTTCCCTTACAAATGGAAACCTTCCGCAACGAACTGAGAACTGATAAAGGTTTTCGCTGGAATGCCTGGAACCAGGCGGCCGGATTTGCGCTGCAGAACAATACCAACCTGGAGGAAGCCTTAATATGGGCAGACAAATCAGTGAACGAGCCGGGTATCGGCGAGAAAAATTTCCAAACGCTATCTACCAAAGCCGCCATTCTTTCTAAGTTGAACCGGCAGGCAGAAGCTGACAGTGCTATGAAAGAAGCGATGCCGCTCGCGAATATGAATCAGCTGCATGCATATGCAAGACAATTGCTCCAACAAAAGAGGAATAAGGAAGCTTACGAAGTATTCAAAAAGAATTATGATAAATATCCCAACCAGTTCACCACTAATATGGGAATGGTACGTGGGTATTCAGCCATCGGCAATTATAAAAAATCATTGGAATTTGCCCAGAAAGCACTTCCTCAGGCTCCTGACAAACTGAATAAGGATAACATTGAAAAAATGATTGTGACATTGAAGGAGGGAAAGGATGTGAATTAGTGGCGACTGTCGTTAGATGCCGGATTTGGCTATCAGCAGTCAGTAATCAGCAATAGCACTCGAAGACATTTGCACGAGTCTTGTCTTTCGAATTCGTGAACTGCAGATCGCTGACTGCTGACTGCTGACCGCTGACGCGGTGACTGACAGCCTGAATTCCTTAATTACAACCCAACAACTCACACAACTTTGCCTCCAGGTCGGGGCCTCGAAGATTGCGGCCTATGATCTTACCAGCCGGATCGATCAGGAAATTCTGCGGGATCGTTTGAATTTTATATTTCTGAGCGACTTCATTATTCCAGAACTTCAGATCACTCACCTGGGTCCATGCGAGTTGATCATCCTTGATCGCTTGTAGCCAGGGCTCACGCTGCCGGTCAAGCGAAACACCGAGTACGGTGAAATTTTTCTTATTGAATTTGTTGAAGGCCGCGACCACATTCGGATTTTCCATGCGACAGGGTTTACACCAGCTTGCCCAAAAATCTACAAGTACATATTTACCTCTGAAGGAAGTTAGTGTTACGGCAGTCCCCGCGGTATCATTTTGGCTGAATTCAATCGCATCAGTACCAATCGCACCAATTCGACTATCATCAATCTGTTGTTGCAGTATTTTTCCATAAAAACCTTTACGGACAGCGGGATCCAACTGTGTAAATCTTTTTTCGAGTATGCTTATATCAGGTTGCATTTCGCTTGTCACTACAAGAAGAAAAGCGCTGACAACGGAATTTTTTTTCTGTATTACAAACTGATCAATTGTCCTTTGAATTTTTTCGAACTGAGTTCTATACGGCATCAACAGCGTATCATCAGGTTGCATTCCCCCTTTGGCCGCTATTTCCTTATTTAATTCATTGAGATTTTGAAATAAAGGATTGAAAGTATTCTGGAACTGCACAAAATCATTATGAAAGCGAGAGCCTTTGACAGTGAATTGCTGCGCCTGATTGACGTCACCACTTACACCTATGCTTTCATTGCCAATAAACAAGACCGATTTTTTCTGTACCCCGTGAAAATTTAACTGGTAAAGATTAGGTTCAGCAACAGTACCCTTCAAAGTAAAAGTTCCACCTGTTATGAATGCGCGGGCAAGTGTGTCAGCAGGATTATTTACATCTGTAAATGTTACGAGGGATTTCTCCGGAAGTCCGGATATTTTACCTGAAACAGTGAACCCCGCAAACTTTTGCTGAGCAAATCCGGAAAAGGAAAAAAGCAGAAAAAGCAATGTAAAATATCTCATCAATTTCTTTTATTTTGAATGCCTGGACTTTAATATATCAATAACAGACTGCAAATTAGAGCCTTTAGCGTTAAGCAAAAGCAAATAATGAAAGAGCAAATCTGCGGCTTCATTGAGAAACAGCTCGTTATCATTATCTTTTGCTTCGATGATCAATTCTACTGCCTCTTCTCCCACTTTTTGTGCCACTTTATTGATACCCTGTCCCAGAAGTTTTGTGATATAGGAATGAGGATCATTACTTTTTTTTCGCAGTTCAATAATATCCTCCAGATAAAGCAAAAAATCTTCCGAATGATTTCTTTCACTCCAACATGTATCAGCGCCGGTATGACAAACCGGTCCGAGAGGATGAACTTTGATCAATAAAGTGTCTTCATCGCAATCTGCTGCTATTTCCCTGAGCAATAAAAAATGTCCGCTCTCTTCCCCTTTAGTCCAAAGTCTCTTTTTACTACGGCTGTAGAACGTCACTTTGCCTTCGCGAATTGTTTTCGTCACTGCTTCCTCGTTCATAAAACCTAGCATGAGGACCTTGTGGGTTTTGTGATCCTGTATGATTGCAGGAATCAATCCATCAGCGTACTTTGAAAAGTCGGGTTTCATTTTAAAAATGAAAAATTAAAAATGAAAAATGAAAACTATATTATCTATTATTTTTATTTTCAAGAAAACTTACATTAATTATTAATTATTAATTCTTACTTCTATACCCTGTTCTTTCAAATATTGCTTTAGTTTCCTGATCTCAATTTCGCGGAAATGAAAAATGCTTGCCGCGAGTGCAGCATCGGCATGACCTTCCTGAAATACATTTTTGAAATGTTCCACTGTACCTCCCCCTCCGGAAGCGATCACGGGAACAGAAAGCGAATCAGACAATTTTGAAGTGATATCGATCGCAAATCCCTGCTTAGTTCCGTCATGGTTCATTGAAGTTAAAAGAATTTCACCTGCACCATTATCAACGGCCTGTTTCGCCCACGTTTCACAGGTTGTGGTTGTTGGTACACGACCACCGTTCAGGTACACATACCATTCGCCATCTTCTTCCCTTCTTGTATCAATTGCCACTACAATGCATTGGTTACCGAATTCTTTTGATAAGCGTTGCAGAAGTGATGGATCCTTATAAGCAGCTGTATTGACAGATATCTTATCAGCTCCATTCCGGAGAAGCAGGTACACATCATCAATGGAATTGATCCCACCCCCCACCGTAAACGGTATATTGATGCAGCGTGCAATTTTTTTTACCAGTTCACTAAGTGTCCTTCTCTTTTCATTCGTCGCCGTAATATCAAGGAATACAAGTTCATCAGCTCCTTCACTTGCATAAAAAGCAGCCTGTTCCACCGGATCACCGGCATCACGGATATTTTCGAAATTGATGCCTTTCACCGTTCTTCCATCTCTGATATCGAGACAGGGGATAATTCGTTTTGTCAGCAAGGGGGAAAATTATGATTGAATTGATGAATGCATATATCGGGAAAGTTCCGACAAGGAGATTCTTCCCTCGTAAATCGCTTTGCCAATGATTACGCCCTTACAACCAGCGTTACGGATGTCATCAATGTCTGTCAGCTTACCGACACCACCACTTGCTACGAGGTCGAGGCCCGGGAATTTCTCATGTAAGTTTTTATACAATTCTGTGGCGGGACCTTCCAATAAACCATCACGACTTACATCTGTACAAAACACCTCCCGGATACCTTTCTCAAAATAGTTCCCGATAAAATCATAAATCCAAATCGACGTTGTTTCAGCCCATCCACTGATTGCAATTTTTTCTTCTTTAACATCAGCACCTAAAAAGAATTTATCTGTTCCGAACTCTTCCAACCAACCGGTAAACACTTTCTCATTTTTTACTGCGATACTGCCGACGGCTGCCATAGATCCGCCGGAATTAAAAATTATGGAAACATCCTCTCTGGTTTTGATACCTCCGCCGAAATCAATCACGAGAGAAGTCTTCGCTGCAATAGATTCCAAGACTTTCCAGTTACATACTTTTCCTGATCTTGCACCATCAAGATCAACGAGGTGCAAACGTTTCAACCCGGCATCTTCAAACTGTAAAGCAACTTCTACTGGTTTTTCATTATAAATTTTTTTTGTAGTAAAGTCACCCTTTGAAAGCCGCACGCATTTCCCTTCGATAATATCTATGGCTGGTATGATGTTCATCGTTGCATTTTTATAAAGCAATAAAATTTTCCAGCAGCTTCAATCCGGTTTCTGCGCTTTTTTCCGGATGAAACTGTACGCCATAAAAATTTTCTTTGTGAAGTGCGGCACTGTATTCAATGCCGTAATTGATATTTGCAATTGTATGTGGCCCTTTCGCAACATAATAGCTGTGCACGGAATAAACATGTGATTGATCAGCAATGCCATCGAACAGAGGTGTAGATAAGCCGTATATACTGTTCCACCCTACCTGCGGCACTTTCAACTTCTCAGTACCCGGTTCGAACCTTCGAACAGCCTCAGCAAATATTCCCATGCATTGTGTATCATTTTCTTCGCTGTATCTGCACATCAATTGCATTCCGAGGCAAATACCGAGAACAGGTTGTTGCAATTTTCGGATCAATATATCCAATCCTCTTTGTTTCAGGTATTCCATAGCCGTACTGGCCTCGCCAACACCAGGAAAGATGATTTTATCGGCCGATCGCAATTCATCCGCGTCATCAGTGACAGTAGTTGTCAATCCCAAACGCTCCAGTGCATAGATCACCGATTGCACATTTCCCGCGTTATATTTTATCACTTTCACTATCATTAATTACGAATCGGTTTAATAAAAGATTCAATGGCCCCAGATAAATTATTCTTTCCATCTATTGCCTTCACGAATGCCGTTCCGATGATTGCACCACTTGCATGTACACACGCTGATTCAAATGTTATCCTGTCCCGGATCCCAAACCCCGCCAGCACAGGATTTTTGAGTTGCATTCGATTCAGCCTCTCCAGGTACTTTTCGACTTGTGAGAAATCTTTATCTGTGCCTGTTGTGGAAGAAGAAGAAACAGCATATAGAAAACCGGAACTCTGCTCATCGATCAACCTGATACGTTCTTCACTGGTTTCAGGTGTGATCAGGAAAATAAAGTCAAGCCCGTTTTCCTGAAGAATCATTTTATATTCTTTTGTGAATTCATATAAAGGAAGGTCAGGAAGAATAAATCCGTCTATTCCTGCCGCCGCAGCTGCTTTACATAATTTCTCAAATCCAAATTGTACAACCGGGTTCATATATCCCATAAGAACTACCGGCACATGAATTTTTTTTCTGAATCCCTGCAATTGGTCCAATAACACGGGTATGGACATTCCATTCTCAATGGCCTTTGCACTGCTCGCCTGGATTATCGGCCCATCTGCCAACGGATCGCTGTAAGGCATTCCCAACTCAATCATATCGACACCAGCCGCCTGCAATCCTTCCATTACTTCAATCGTACTATCCCTTGCAGGATATCCTGCAGTACAATACACATTGAGTATGCGCTGTTGTTTCCGTATGAAGAGTTCTTTTATCCTGGACATTTTCGTTCTTTGTTCTTAGTTCAGGTCTGATTGCTGGTTGCTTGTTGCTGGTTGCGCTCTATCTACGTCCACTGCCGACTGCTGCCTGCTTACTGCCTACTGCTTACTGCTTACTGCCTACTGCCACCTAACCCGCTCTCTGCTCTATCTCCCTCATATACGCTGCCATGTCCTTATCTCCTCTGCCACTTAAACAAACTACAACCGTATCATTTGATGAAAGTTTCAACGAATGCAAGACTGCAAAAGCATGTGCCGATTCGAGAGCCGGTATAATTCCTTCCATCCTTGCTATCTGAAAAGACGCCTCCATGGCTTCTTCATCTGTTGCTGAAAGAAATTCTGCGCGGCCTGAATCGAAAAGGTCGGCGTGTAAAGGACCAATCCCCGGATAATCGAGGCCGGCAGATATACTGTGCGGTTCGGTAACCTGTCCGTCGGCAGTTTGCATAACCAGACTTTTACTGCCATGCAAAATTCCACTTCTCCCCAATTGCGTAGTAGCCGCACTGAACCCGCTGTTGATTCCTTTTCCGGCAGCTTCTACTGCAACAAGTCTCACTTGTGGCTCATCGAGAAAATGATAAAATGCACCGGCTGCATTGCTCCCGCCTCCTACACAGGCAACCACGCACTGCGGCATTTCTTTTCCTGTGGACTGATGCAATTGGGCGCGGATCTCATGGCTGATGACGCTTTGAAATCTAGCAACCATATCCGGGTAAGGATGCGGTCCCACCACCGATCCGATTATGTAATGTGTATTTTCAGGATGATTGATCCAGTCACGAATAGCTTCATTGGTAGCGTCCTTCAATGTTTTGCTTCCACTTACCGCAGGGATCACTGTTGCACCGAGCATTTTCATTCGGGCAACATTTGGCGCCTGCCGCTCAATATCCTTTTCCCCCATGTACACGATACACTCCAATCCTTTTAATGCACAAACTGTTGCAGTTGCAACACCATGCTGCCCCGCACCGGTTTCGGCAATGATCCTTTTTTTACCCAGCTTTTCCGCAAGCAGGATCTGACCGATCGTGTTGTTGATTTTATGCGCGCCGGTATGACAAAGGTCTTCGCGTTTGAGATAGATATTTGTTTTATAAAGATCACTCAGCCTAGTAGCAAAGTATAACGGTGTGGGGCGGCCGACATAATCTCGTAACAGTTTCTGGAATTCATTTTGAAATGAATTTTCATAGATAATATCAAGATACCGGCTGCGCAATTCTTCCACGTTCCTGTGAAGCATCTCTGGAACATACGCCCCTCCGAATTTTCCATAATAACCAAATTCATCCGGCTTCTTAAAACTCTGCCTGGTTGCCATAATTTAATGCAATTCTTTACAAAATATTTTTACTTTTTCCATGTCTTTCACTCCCGGACTCAATTCAAAACGACTGTTGATATCGATCGCAAACAAAGCATTTGCAACAGGTTCTTTCGAAAACGCGCGAAGTTCTGCCACGTCTTCGGGTTGTATTCCGCCACTCAGAAAAAAAGGTTTGCCGATCACCCGGGATTTCAACACATTCCAGTCAAATTTTTTTCCGGTACCGCCATAGCCGGCACCCATCGTATCAAACATGAACATATCGCACACTTCCATATAAGGATAAATCATGTATTCAATATTTTCACCTTCGCTTAGCCGAAACGCTTTCACCACGGAAACATAGTCCGCGAGCTTTTCACAATATTTCGGCGATTCATCTCCATGCAATTGCACCATATGCAGCCTGCAATCGTCCACCATATGCAGCACTTCATCAATGGGTGTGTTCACAAACACACCCACTTTATTGATATTATTTTCTTTTTTTAATTGCGTTATTGTCATATGTCTGAAAACATACCGCGGTGATTTCGGATAGAAAATAAACCCTGCGAATGTAACCCCAAACTCCGCGAGCTGATCTACCTGATCCAATTGCGTCATTCCGCACACTTTGATCCGCCACTCTTTCGGCTTTCCATTTATTGCGTCTGTTGAATCTTCCATTCTGGTCAACGGATTGGTTGCTGATCAATCATCTTCAATTCCTGTACAAATTCATAAAAAGCTTTTCCCGGATCAGACTGCTTCATGAAATGCTCTCCCATCAGGAAACCCCTGAATCCGGCATTTTTCAGCATATTTACTGTTTTTGCATTGCTAATGCCGCTCTCTGAAATAAGAATCCCTTTTCTTCCCGATTCCTTTTCAATTTTTTCTGTAATGAATGGCGCAAGATCGAGGGAGCGTTTTACATCAACCGAAAAGGATTTCAAATCCCGGTTGTTTACTCCTACCATAGTAATCCCTTCGCATATATGTGCTGTTTCTTCCTCATTATGCACTTCAAGTAATACCTCTAATCCAAGTTCCGTTGCGAAGTGGGTTAAATGCCTGACTTCTTTTGCAGTCAATACAGCGGCTATAAGCAGGATCACATCGGCACCGATCGCTTTAGACTGCACCACTTGATATTCGGAAATAATAAAATCCTTACGCAGTATCGGAATCTTATTGTCGCGAGCCTCCATGAGATCCTCAATTGACCCGCCAAAAAACTGCTCGTCAGTCAATACCGACAAACCAGCGGCACTATTGTTCGTGTATGCGCTTGTAACCTCTGTAACAGAAACCTTGTCGTTAATGATCCCTTTTGAAGGAGAACGACGTTTGAATTCTGCGATAATCCCATTGCCTTTTTTTTGATTTAATGAATCG
Organism: Flavitalea sp.; assembly: GCA_035526135.1. Taxonomy (GTDB): domain Bacteria; phylum Bacteroidota; class Bacteroidia; order Chitinophagales; family Chitinophagaceae; genus Flavitalea. The sequence continues at coordinate 3,359 of DATLDA010000351.1, read as the reverse complement.
AAAAGTGAAAAACACGTTCTTTCAAATGCGGGTTGCTTTTCCCATTGTATTGCAGGAATATCGTGCTCCTCCTTCTGAACCTGTTTTTTCTTGAATGAAATAATTTGCTCCAGTATATTCATTGCATTGCAATTAACTTTTCAAGACATTTTTTTGCCTTACCGCTTTCCAGGCTTTCTACTGCTGCCTGATAAGCATCATTATAGTTTTTATAAGTACCGGTGCATTCAAGGGCCATGGCAGCATTGGCTAATACCACTGCATTTTGCGCCCAGGTCCCTTCTCCCTTAATAATCGACGTAAATATTGCAGAAGCCTGTTCCACTGTATTACCCCCTTCGATGTCCTGCGCGGCAACCAGTCTTTTTCCCAATTGTTCTGCTGTGTATATTTTTTCACCAGCAGCCGTTATCACTTTGGTGTCATTTGTCAGGGAAATCTCGTCATACCCGTCAAGACTATGGATGATGGTAAATGCTTTCCCCGTTTGTTGCAGAAGATAATTGTAAATACGTGCCATTTCCAAATTGAAAACACCGATCAACTGGAAAGAAGGAGAGGCGGGATTGACGAGCGGCCCCAGCATATTGAAAAAAGTACGAACACCCAAATTTCTTCGGATCGGGCCTACTACTTTTAATGCCGGATGAAACAATGGGGCATGCAAAAAACATAAATTGGCCTGGTCAATTTCCTTTTTCAGGGCATCTGCATCATTTTTGAACCTGTACCCGAGTTGCTCCATTACATTCGAAGCCCCGCTTATTGATGTGGCGCCGTAGTTTCCATGTTTAGCAACTTTTTGTCCTGTTCCTGCAACAATAAAACAGGAAAGAGTAGAAATATTGAAAGTGTTTTTCTGATCGCCTCCAGTGCCGACTATATCGATAGTGGATTCACCGTCAAGGTCCACATGAATGCACAATTCAAGTAAAGCATCACGGAATCCCAGCAATTCATCGATGGTAATACTTCGCATGAGGAACACTGTTATAAATGCGGTTATCTCGTGATCATTGTACATGCCTTTTGCCACATTGAACAATACTTCCCGGGCCGTATCGCGGCTCAGGGTTTTATGTTCAAATAGATTATTCAGGATCTTCTTCATCTGATTGTACCATTAATTATGTAGCCAGTTGCGTAACATCAGTTCACCCATAGGCGTTAACACACTTTCAGGATGGAACTGGACACCTTGTATATCATATTTTTTATGTTGCAATGCCATGATATAATTGTTGTCATCGCGTGCGGTAACCTGCAGTGAATCAGGAAAACTTTCATCGCTGATCACCCAACTATGATAGCGACCGACCTGAATATCACCTTCCAGGCCGTGAAGAATCCTGTTTTCATGATCAATGATCCGCAGAGGTGTTGCCACGCCATGAAAAACAGAAGCCAGGTTCACCAGCTTCCCACCGAATGCTTCTCCAATCGCCTGATGTCCGAGACAAACACCCAGGATACTTTTGCTGGAAGCATATTCCCGGATCAATGGAAGCAGCATACCGGCCTCGCCAGGAAGTCCGGGACCCGGAGAAAGTATAATCTTATCATAAGCATTTATTTTTTCCAGCGGTATCTGATCATTCCGGAATACCTCAACATTCACGTTGGTGATCTTCTCCACAAGATGAACAAGGTTATACGTAAATGAATCATAATTATCAAATACCAGGATCTTCATATTCATTTATTAATTCATCAAAGTGTTTCTGCGAGTTCGACGGCGCGGCGCAACGCATTCAGTTTATTGTTTACTTCTTTCAACTCACTGTCTGGTTCACTTGCAGCAACAATTCCGGCGCCCGCCTGTTGTATCAATGTATTGGAATGACTGAGGAAAGTCCGGATCATGATGGCATGGTTACAACTGCCATCGAAGCCAACATAACCGATACATCCACCATAATATCCTCTTGCGACCGGTTCATACCGATCGATCAATTCCATTGCTTTGTACTTAGGGGCTCCACTCAGCGTACCGGCAGGAAAAGAAACTGACAATAATTCAAACGGGTTTATTCCTTTGTTCACAGTGCCTGTTACTTCACTTACAAGATGAATGACATGAGAATAATACTGCACATGGCGGTAATGGCTCACCTGAACGTCGGAGCATTTCCGGCTTAGATCATTCCGTGCAAGGTCTACCAACATGACATGTTCTGCGTTTTCTTTTACATCATGCAGAAGTTTCTCAGCCATCCGCTGATCCAATTCATCATCGCCGGTACGCGGAAAAGTTCCGGCAATTGGATGCACAGTCGCCTTGCCGTTGTTGACAATGATCTGTGATTCGGGAGATGAACCGAATAATTTGTAATCACCATAATCAAAATAAAACAGGTATGGTGACGGATTTATGCTGCGCAATGCACGGTAAACATTGAATTCATCACCGGTGAATTTTTGCATGAATCGCCGGCTTAGTACAATCTGAAATACATCACCGCGCATACAGGCAGCAATCCCTTTTCTTACCATATCCAGATAAAAATCATCCGTGTTTGACGCCTCGATTTTACCTGCAGTACGGAAGGGATACCCGGGAACATCTTTACTACGGATCAATGATTCCACTACCGAAAGATCTGAAACCCTGTTGTCAAATACATTCTCACACAAATAACATTCATCTTTGAAATGATTGATAGCAATTACATACTGATACATCCGGTATCTCATAAGAGGTATCCCTGATCCATCTTTTCCATTCGCATGCAGACGGATGCTATCAAAAAATTGTACACCATCGTAACTGGTATAACCGAATAATCCCTGTACCGCGCGAACCGGTTTTTCAGTGGCAGGCTGCACCTCCATTTTCTGCATGAACCCCCACAATAATGCAGGTACTTCACCGGGTTGATTTATATATTTTTTTTCCGGTTCACGGCCCGGCAATTTGAATTCAAGTATGGAAAGATCGCGAATCTCAATACCGGCAATTGCGTTAATGCAAATGAATGAATAACTGTTCTCTGCAACATGGTAATCAGTACTTTCCAAAAGGATGGTATCACGGAATCGGTCGCGCACCCGTAGGTAAATACCCACGGGGGTAAATACATCTGCCAATAATTTTTTCCATACCGTCTGTATTCCGATCCTTTTCATACAACTGTTATCAAATTTCCTGTGTGTGGTTTTGTGTTGGGACAAAAAAAAGCCCCGGATATAACCGGGGCGTATATGTTTTTACAAACACAGCAATAGCTTTACAGGCCCCGTCCGGAGTTTGTATGCCACCACCAATGCTTGTTGATTGTTATACTCATTGCTTTGCAAAAATGTAGGTTTTTTCAATACGATCCAATTTTTTTTGAAGGAAACAAAAAGAAATCTGAACC
>DATLDA010000125.1:0-11703 GCA_035526135.1 Flavitalea sp. | reverse complement strand
GGCCTTGGCAGCGGTTTCGTCAATTTTCTCATCTACGAGAAGGGACAAAAGATTTTCAGCCGGGCCTATTTATTACCATCAAGGATGTCATTTCAGGTTCGGGATATGAGTATCTCAGAACAATAAATCGGAACTGTTCATAAATAAACAATCACAAAAGTCAACCGACAAACGATGAAAAGAACACTCAGCTTGCTATTAACATTTGTCATTGCAGCAAATTTACTTGTTGCTCAGACTGCAGATCAGGGCAAAAAGTTTCTATATTATGAGCGATATAAAAGTGCGCGGGAAACACTTGAAAAAATTCTCGCTGCCAACCCTAATAATATTGAAGCAGTGTACTGGCTAGGCCAGACAATGATTGAAGACAAAGATTCCATCTCAGCAAAAAATCTTTATCAGCGTGCTCTTTCTACCAACGGGAACGCACCATTGCTTTTGGCCGGGATGGGTCAGATCGAATTGATGGAAGGAAAAACAAATGATGCGCGTCAGCGTTTTGAAATGGCAATCAATCTTTCAAAAGCGAAAGATGTGTCCGTGTTAAATGCTGTAGGTCTCGCTAATGTCGCAGCACGCAAGGGCGACCCCGCCTATGCGATTGAAAAATTGAATCAGGCAACCCAGGTCAAAGGATTCAAAGATCCTGATACATACATAATACTCGGAGATGCCTATCGTAAACTTGTAGAAGGAGGTAATGCTGTTGTATCTTATAACAAAGCCCTTACGCTGGATAACAGGCTCGCTGCTGCAAAAAATAAAATAGGCAGAATTTATCTTACTCAAAATAACCCCGAATATTTTCTTCCTGCTTTTGAACAGGCTGTACAACTGGATCCCGCCTATGCACCGGCTTATTATGAGCTTTTCTACTATTGGTATTTCAGAGATGTAAATAAGGCAGCCGGGTATCTTGATAAATTTATTGCGAACACAGATCAGGGCCCGCAAATGGAATATCTGAAAACAGATTTCACCTATGCGAAAGGGGATTTTGCAGGTGCAAAAACGAAAGCACAGGAATTGATCACTCAATTTGGTGATAAGGTGAATCCAAGAATGTACCGGATGGTTGCTTATACTTCCGATACGCTCGGTGATTTACAGGGCGCTAAACAAGCCATGAATACTTATTTGTCAAAAGCTGATCCGGAAGAAGTCAGGCCGGAGGATTATATCGAACTGGCAAACATCAACTCTAAAATTCCCGGAAGCGAAGGAGAAGCCTTCACCAATTTGCAAATGGCAGTGAATAAAGACACGCTTGCTGAAAACAAGATCAAATACATTGTAAGAGCGGCCGGCCTTGCCAAAAAGTTAGGTAACCGTAAAGAAGAAGCCAATTGGCTGGGTATTGCTTACAAGCTTGATAAAAACCCTACGCAAACCGATCTGTACAATTGGGGAATGGCACATTACCAGGCTGCCAATTATCAAACTGCCGACAGCATCTTTTGTAATGTATATGAAAGCATGTATCCGAATGAAATCTATGGTTATCTGTGGTGTGCCAGGAGCAAACAGGCTTTGGATACGACGATGGTACAAGGCCTGGCTGTAGATGCTTATAAAATATTGGCAGATAAAGCCGTTCAGATCGATTCAGCGAAATTCAAGAACCAGGCGATACAGGCTAATTTTTATCTCGTTCAATATTATAACGACATTAAAAAGGATAAACAGGCAGCAGTCAGTTATATCGACAAAGTACTGGCAATAGACCCTGCCAATGCTGATGCGGCCCGTATCCGCGACATTTTGACCAAGCCACCATCACGTCCGCCAACCAAACCAAAAACAACCGGTACCGGAACATCCAAGCCTAAATCAGGAACACCTGCGCCTGCTCCCAAAAAGCCTGCACCGGTAAAAAAAAAGTAACAACTAAAAAAAGCTGATCAGGTCAAATATTTTTCTTAATTCACAATCCCGTGCACTGCAAATTGCACGGGATTTTATTTTTCTATTTTGTTGTATTTCAGATGAAAATTCCCCCTGCTATGCTATTTTTGCGGTCGGTTGATTAGAATTTTTTAAGAAGATTTTCAATTGATCATCATACTATTCAATCGGAAAAGTCCAACATGATTTTTTATTTCCTACAAGTGCAGGGAGGCAATTCTGACCCGAACAGCGCTTTCTGGTATCTGCCTGTGGCCATACAACTGTTTTTTGCACTTGGCTTCATTGCAGTGATGATGGGGGTTACACACTGGCTTGGTCCGGGAAGAAAAACATCTGACAAGCTGACAAATTTTGAAAGCGGTATTGAAAGTGTGGGAAATGCAAGACAGCCGATGGCAATTAAGTATTTCCTGGTCGCGATTCTTTTTGTGTTGTTTGATGTTGAAGTAATTTTCTTTTACCCGTATGCCGTGAATTTCAAAGGCCTCGGATGGGAGGGGTTCAAGGCAGTGCTCATGTTTGTAGCCTTTTTCCTCGCCGGATTTATTTATATCGTGAAGAAAGGGGCTTTGCAATGGGAAGACTGACAGGCTCTGAGCTATGAGCCATGGGCCGAGTATAAAGATTGAAGAATGTATGATTTGAAAGATTATTGGAAACGTTATTTGTTCCTGCAGTATTCTCAAATTTTTCAACTATTACCGTTGAAAATCGTTTTAGAGAAGTGTATTTGCACAAAGCTCATTGCTCATAGCTGAAGGCTTTGGCTGAGTTTAATTAAATGAATTCACTATGTCACGTCCGGTACAATACAACATAAATGGAGAATCAGATCTCAAGCTTGTCAGGGAGGGTCCGGAAGGACTTGGAGGAGAAGGGTTTTTCGCTACTTCACTGGATAAAGTAGTAGGTCTTGCAAGAAAAAATTCAATATGGCCATTGCCTTTCGCCACTTCCTGTTGCGGTATTGAGTTCATGGCAACGATGGGATCGCATTATGACCTGGCGCGCTTTGGTGCAGAACGGGTGGGATTTTCTCCCCGGCAATGCGACCTCCTGATGGTTATGGGAACAATTGCTAAAAAAATGGGTCCGGTTGTGAAACAGGTATATCTGCAAATGGCCGAACCAAGATGGGTGATCGCCGTTGGTGCCTGTGCATGCAGTGGAGGAATATTTGATACTTACAGTGTTTTACAGGGCATTGATCAGATCGTACCGGTAGATGTATATGTACCGGGTTGTCCGCCCCGACCGGAAGCCATCCTGGATGGATTCATGAAAGTTCAGGAACTGGTAGGACAGGAAAGCCTTCGCCGAAGGAATGGTGAAAAATATAAAGCCTTACTGGGCAGTTATGGGATTCAATAGGGATTTGCAAATCCGATCAATGGCTTATGGCAGTTACTAACGAAATGATCAAACAAAAACTTACTGAAAAATTTGGAGAACAGGTTTCCGGATTCGAAGAACCCTATGGTATGCTCACTTTCGAAACTCCGAAAGATAATAACCTGAAAGTTTTACAATTTTTATTTGATGATGAAGAATTGCGTTTTCGTTTTCTGACAGACCTGCAGGCCGTCCATTTCCCGGCAAATACCGGCCGTGAACTTGCAGTAGTTTATCACTTGCATAACCTTGTTGACAATGTTCGTATCCGGATGAAGATATTTTCAGATATCAGCCATCCGGAGGTTTATACAGCAACCAAATTATATGCTTCTGCAAACTGGATGGAGAGAGAAACATATGATTTTTATGGTGTGAACTTTATTGGTCATCCTAATCTGAAGAGGATTTTAAATGTGGAGGAGATGGATTATTTCCCGATGCGTAAAGAATTTCCATTAGAAGATCAAACGCGACGGGATAAGGATGATGAAATGTTTGGAAGATGAGGACTGGTATCAGCTATCAGCTGTCAGTTCTCCCAACCTGACAGCTAGCTGGTTGTAAATTATTACTGGTTGAATAGGTTATGATGGGATAGCTGATAGCTGATAGCTGACAGCCATTATTAAGAAAGCACCATGTTGGAACAGCATATCAAATTACCGGAAGGTTCTATTGAAAAACAGACCACCACGTTGAACCTGGGTCCCACTCACCCGGCAACGCATGGCGTTTTTCAAAATATTCTTGAACTGGATGGTGAAAGGATCATTTCGGCTGAGCAGACTGTCGGTTATATTCATCGCGCTTTTGAAAAGCTGGCTGAAAGAAGGCCTCTGTATCAAATCACTCCCCTTACAGATCGGTTGAATTATTGTTCATCTCCCATCAACAACATGGGCTGGCATATTACCTGTGAAAAATTACTAAAGATTTCCCTTCCGAAAAGAGTGGATTATTTGCGTGTGATCATCATGGAGCTTGCCCGGATTTCCGATCATCTCATTTGTAATTCCATTGTTGGTGTGGACACAGGTGCCTATACGGGTTTTTTATACGTGATGCAATATCGCGAGCTGATTTATGAAATATATGAAGAGGTTTGCGGTTCCCGGTTAACAACTAATATCGGACGTATTGGCGGTTTTGAAAGAAATTTTACTAACAAAGCATTTGAGAAACTCGAGCAGTTTTTGAAAGAATATCCAGGTGTGTTGCGCGAATTTGAAAACATGTTCTCGAGAAACCGGATTTTCATGGAACGTACCATGGGCGTGGGTCCGATTGATGCAGATCGCGCGATGAATTATGGATTTACCGGGCCGAATCTGCGTGCTGCGGGCATTGATTATGACGTCCGTGTTCATACACCCTACAGCAGTTATGAAGATTTTGATTTTACCATTCCCGTCGGCAAGACCGGCGATTGTTACGACAGGTATCTGGTTCGTGACCAGGAGATGTGGCAATCGCTGCACATTATAGAGCAGGCCTATAGGAAAGTTCAGGAGTTTAAAGGAAAGGAAGCTGAAGTCTTCCATGCAGACACGCCTGAATATTATCTTCCACCGAAAGAAGATGTATATACGAAAATGGAAGCGCTAATCTATCATTTCAAGATCGTCATGGGAGAAATCGATATTCCTCCGGGAGAATTGTATGTAAGCGTAGAAGGTGGAAACGGGGAATTGGGTTTTTACCTGATCAGCGATGGAGGAAGAACTCCGTATCGTTTACATTTTCGCAGACCCTGTTTTATTTATTATCAGGCTTACGAAGAATTGGTGAAAGGTGGAATGCTGAGTGATGCAATTGTTACCATGAGCAGCCTGAACCTGATCGCCGGAGAAATGGACGGATAGGAATACAAAATGAAAAATTCAAAATGAAAAATAGGAGCACTGTGTTTTTACATTTTTAATTTTTAATTAATGAATGATAACGGCCACATAAAATTTTCTGAGGAGCGATTGAAGGAAGTGCAGCAAATCATTTCCCGATATCCGGAAGGGAAGCAGAAAAGTGCTTTATTGCCCATCCTGCATCTGGCGCAGAATGATTTTGGTGGCTGGCTGGATATTCCTGTAATGGATTATGTGGCGTCCCTATTACAGATTCAACCCATTGAAGTATATGAAGTGGCGACATTCTATTCCATGTACAATCTGAAACCGGTTGGCAAATATGCTTTTGAAGTGTGCCAGACAGGGCCTTGTATGATTCAGGGAAGTGAAAAAATTATAGGATATATCGGACAAAAGCTTGGAATCAAACCAGGACAGACAACCGTAGATGGGTTATTCACTTTGAAAACAGTAGAATGCCTGGGAGCCTGTGGGTATGCGCCGATGATGCAATTGGGCAAACGCTTCCGTGAACACCTGACGGAGGAAACGATCGATGAGATTGTAAATGAATGCCGACGAGGAGCTGAGGTGAATAAATAAATTAAAATCAATATTAAAAAAATAATAGATAAAACCGGATAATGATGATGTTGGTAGTAGGAAAATCTTTAACAAGACAGAACTGATCGAAATGAAAGTAACGCCTTATCTCATGTTTGATGGTGATTGTGAAGAAGCATTGAACTTTTATGCAAAGGCATTTCAGGGTGCAATTAAAGACCTTATGCGATTTGAAGGTTCGCCTGTGGAAGTCAAAACAGATCAAAAGCGAAGGGTGATGCATGCTAACTTCGTTGCCGGAGATCTTCATTTCATGGCTTCTGATACAGGTGGTGACGGAATTTCAATAAAAGGATTGGGTCATGTTCATCTGAGCGTAGATTTGCGGGATAAAGAAGAACAGCAAAAGGTTTTCGATGAATTATCGAAGGGAGGAGCGATTAACATGCCATTGCAAGACACTTTCTGGGGTGCAAGGTTCGGCATGCTTACAGACAGATTCGGAATTAACTGGATGCTTAATTGTGAACTTCCTAAAAAATAAAATAGAAGTATGATGTCTAATCAAAAAGATAAAAGAAAAGAAATGCGTAAGGACTTAAGTGAAAGTGAACACAAAAAACTGGTTGCAGCGCTTCCAATGTCACTCGAATTACTCGTAGAGTTTTTCGGTTACCTCGATGACAATCTCAGTGAAGACAAATCAGGCAATCCCTACAAATTCACTGAATCGTTCAGCAGTGAACATGGCATTGACGCTGAAAAAGTCAAACTGTGGGCTGGAGAATTCGGAGCCGAAAGTGATACAGATATTCTGTGGAAACTGGAAGATGTATATGAGCCTGTATTAAGAGATCGCTGAATTATTTTCCGGTGATTGCGAGTCGGTTGGTTCAGGAATGTTTTGAATCGATTCGGCGTTAGCAATACAGGAGCAGCAAGGATATGAGAAAATTATTATTGGACAAAGCGCATATCGAAAATATTCGCACCTATGAAGTCTACAGGCGCGAAGGTGGATATGCTGCGCTTGAAAAAGCTTTTAAACTTTCTCCGAACGATATTGTCGAAGAAGTGAAAAAAAGCGGCTTACGGGGCCGGGGAGGTGCCGGCTTCCCCACCGGCATGAAATGGAGTTTCCTGGCAAAACCGGAAGGAGTGCCACGATACCTCGTTTGCAATGCAGATGAATCAGAACCGGGAACTTTCAAAGACCGGTACCTGATGGAATTCCTTCCTCATCTCCTGATTGAAGGGCTGATAATTTCTTCTTTTGCTTTGAATTCCAACCGCACATATGTTTACATCCGTGGTGAATACTGGTGGATCATTGATATTCTTGAACAGGCAATCGAAGAAGCACGTCAAAACGGATTCGTTGGAAAAAATATTCTTGGATCAGGCTTTGATTGTGAAATATATATTCACCGTGGTGCAGGTGCTTATATCTGTGGTGAAGAGACCGCACTGCTTGAATCCCTCGAAGGAAAAAGAGGTAACCCGCGCATCAAACCACCGTTCCCTGCCGTAAAAGGATTGTGGGATTGTCCAACTGTTGTCAACAATGTAGAAACGCTGGCAGCCATTGTACCCATTATGAATGAAGGCGGAGAAGCGTATTCGAAAATCGGAGTCGGCAAATCTACCGGTACAAAACTCATTTCCGCTTGTGGAAATATCAACAAACCCGGCGTGTATGAAATTGATATGACGATTTCAGTCGAAGAATTTATTTATTCGGATACGTACTGCGGGGGAATCGCAAACGGAAAACGGTTGAAAGCTTGTATTCCGGGTGGATCTTCCGTACCGATACTTCCGGCGAATTTATTATTGAAAACGGCAAAAGGCGAAAAGCGCCTGATGAATTATGAGAGTTTGGCAGATGGTGGTTTTCAAACAGGATCCATGATGGGTTCCGGTGGATTCATTGTACTGGACGAAGATCAATGCGTTGTGAATCACACGCTGACACTTGCCAGATTTTACCGTCACGAAAGCTGCGGACAATGTTCTCCGTGTCGCGAAGGCACGGGATGGATGGAAAAAATTTTGAAAAATATCGAGTTTGGGAAAGGAAAGATCAGTGATATCGATCTGTTGTGGGATATTCAAAGGCGTATCGAAGGAAATACGATCTGTCCGTTAGGTGATGCGGCCGCATGGCCGGTGGCTGCTGCGATCAGGCATTTCCGTGATGAATTTGAATGGCATGTTCTGAACCCGGAAGAAAGCCAGAAACGGAATTACGGGTTGGCGCATTATGCGGAGGAGCGGGCGGTGGCAGTTGCATAATGATTTCACGCAAAGACGCAAAGTTTTTTCACGCAAAGACGCAAAGGAAGCAAAGACGCAAAGGGTAGTGTTTTTCACCTTTCCATAAATCAATTTTTTCAGTCATTGCCGTATGACTGAAAATGAAATTTCAAAATTGGTGGTGAATAGTTGTTTCAATATTCATTGGAAATACGGGCCGGGACTATTTGAAAGTGTGTATGAAGAGTTATTCTGTTATGAACTATCTAAAAAAAATTTAGAATTTAAAAGGCAACAAGGTATTCCTTTGGTTCATGAAGAGATTCGGATGGAAGCTGGTTTCAGGGCAGATGTGATAATTGAAAATAAAGTAATCATTGAGATAAAATCGATTGAAGCGCTAGCATTGATTCATTACAAACAAGTGCAGACATATTTACGGTTGACCAGATTAAAATTAGGCATCCTTGTAAATTTTAATGTCCCATTGATTAAAACCGGAATTCATCGTATAGTTAACAACATCTAAACTTTGCATCTTTGCTTTCTTTGCTTCTTTGCGTGAAACGAAATTATGGCTGAAGAAAAAAAATTAGTAAAAGTTACGATCGACAACATTACCATCGAAGTGGAGCCGGGTACCAGCATTCTGCATGCTGCACGCCAGATCGGAGGTGATGTAGCTCCGCCTGCCATGTGTTACTACACAAAGTTGAAAGGCAGTGGGGGCAAATGCCGTACGTGTCTCGTTGAAGTTGCCGCAGGTTCCGCGTCCGATCCGCGCCCGATGCCTAAACTTGTTGCCAGTTGCCGTACCAATGTGATGGATGGAATGGTCGTGAAAAATATTACCAGCGAACGTGTGATCGATGCACGCAATGGTGTTGTTGAATTTCTTCTGATCAATCATCCACTCGACTGCCCGATCTGTGATCAGGCAGGCGAATGCCATTTACAGGATCTGAGCTACGAACATGGCAAAGAAGGTACCCGCTATGAATTCACACGTCGCACATTCGAAAGGCATGATATTGGTCCCTATATCCAATTGCACATGACACGCTGCATTCTTTGTTTCCGGTGCGTGTATGTAGCCGACCAGCTCACTAACAAAAGAGAACATGGGATCCTCGACCGGGGTGATCATTCTGAAATAGCCACTTTCATAGAAAAAGCGCTGGATAATGATTTTATCGGAAATGTGATCGATGTTTGTCCGGTAGGCGCATTGACCGACCGCACTTTCCGCTTCAAGAACCGGGTATGGTTCCTGAAACCTATGGATGCACACCGCAACTGCCCGAAATGTACCGGTAAAGTAACCATCTGGAACCGCGGTGATGAAGTGTTTCGGGTTACAGCACGGAAAGATCAATGGGGTGAGGTGATCGACTGGATATGTAACGAATGTCGTTTTGAGAAGAAACTTTCCAGCGACTGGATCATTGAAGGACCAACAAAGATCAATCGCCATTCTGTTATTGCGCAGGGACATTATGTAGGCCTCGAAATGCCGAAAGAATTTTTACCGGAAATAATGCATGGACGGGATCCGCGTATTTTACTCGACATTCACCAGGTGAGCGAAGTAAATCAGCCGGAAGTAGAATTGTCCCTATTGCAAAGACCCGCAGAGTCAAATGATTTTCCTGATAAACCAGACATGCATCCAACAATTGAAACAAAAGGTCTGCTCGTAAATAAAAGGATTGAAAAGAAATAAATTATGTTTCTAACGCTGTTAGCGATAGACTGGGGTTTCCTGCTGGAAAAATTAATCCTGATCATTGGTATCGTATCAGTATCATTATTGATCGCGATGTACGAGACATATGCGGAAAGAAAAGTTGCGGCCGTAATGCAGGATCGTCGCGGACCTAACCGTGCAGGTCCCTTCGGAATTCTGCAGCCTCTTGCCGACGGATTGAAACTCTTCATGAAGGAAGAGATCATCCCGAACACATCAAACAAATTTCTTTTCATTTTAGGGCCTTGTCTAGCCATGCTTACCGCAATGATGACTTCTGCGGTAATTCCGTGGGGTGGGCAATTGCATTTTACATTATTTAACCAGGATCGTTATGTCAGCCTGCAGATCGCTGATATTAATATCGGGGTCCTATATATTTTTGGCGTTGTCAGCATGGGAGTTTACGGTGTGATGATCGGCGGATGGGCATCCAACAATAAATTTTCTCTGATTGCAGCATTGCGCGGCGCATCACAGGTAATTTCATATGAATTACCAATGGGACTTTCACTGATCGCCTTACTGATGTTAACCGGCTCTTTGAAAATGAGCTCGATCGTAGGAGCGCAATTAGACAGTTGGTATTATATAGTTTACCAGCCGCTGGGTTTTTTAATTTTCCTGGTTTGTGCATTTGCTGAATGTAATCGCACTCCCTTCGATCTTTCCGAAGCCGAAAACGAATTGAATTTCGGTTACCATCAGGAATATTCATCCATGAAGCTGGGTTTTTATCTTTTTGCAGAATACATCAACATGTTTATCAGCAGCGCGGTAATGGCAACGCTGTATTTTGGCGGATATGATATACCCTTTGTGAATGATCATAAACTGGTGGAAAATATCGGAATGAACTGGACGGCAGTACTGGAGGGACTCATGCTGTTTGCAAAGATTGCCTTTTTTATTTTCCTGTTCATGTGGGTACGGTGGACTATTCCACGATTCCGGTATGATCAACTGATGAATCTCGGATGGAAAACACTTGTGCCGTTAGCGCTGGTAAATATGCTGCTGACAGCGGCGGTTGTGTTATGGTTGATGAAGTGAGCTTTCAGCGGTCAGTAGGCAGTTGGCAGTAAATTTTGAAATAGGAAAAGATACATGCAACCTAGAATGAATGTCATATGGGATTTGTTTTGGTGGGATAGCTGACAGCTGATTGCTGACAGCCAATAAAAAAAAGAAACGAATCATGCATTTGTTTTTGGCGGGATAGCTGACAGCTGATTGCTGACAGCCAATAAAAAAAGAAACGAATCATGCATTTGTTTTTGGCGGGATAGCTGACAGCTGATAGCTGACTGCTGACAGCCAGTAACTGAAAATTGAAAGCAAAATAAAAGACAGGAACGAATTTCATGCAGTCATTAACACATAGAGCGCAACAGGTTGACCGTAAACCAATGTCGGTGTTGGAGAAGTTATATCTCTGGAACATTGCAAAGGGTATGTGGATCACTTTCAAACATATATTCAAAAAGAAAGCGACCATCAGTTATCCGGAGCAGAAGAGGCCATTCAGTCCCGTGTGGAGAGGACTTCAGATTCTTAACCGTGATGAAGAGGGACGGGAGAGATGTACAGCGTGCGGACTTTGTGCAGTTGCCTGTCCCGCCGAGGCGATCACGATGGAAGGAGCCGAAAGAAAAAAGGGTGAAGAACATTTATACCGGGAAGAAAAATATGCAGCGAAGTATGAAATTAATATGTTGCGCTGCATTTTTTGCGGACTTTGTGAAGAAGCGTGTCCTAAGGATGCGATTTATCTGAGCGAAACATTTGCTCCGGCAAATTATCAGCGGAAAGGATTTATATACGGGAAAGATGATCTACTCATCCCCGATCCGAATAAAGACAGGGAAGCGTATCTGAAAGCGTTGGGGAATCGGAAGAAAGGCAATAATTAAAAATTAAAAATGTAAAAATCAAAATACCTCGATTACTGAGTTAAGATTCAACACAAGTACAAAAAGGAGAAAG
>DATLDA010000324.1:0-4774 GCA_035526135.1 Flavitalea sp. | reverse complement strand
AGGTGAAGCATCTCAGGCAGGTGTGAGTCATTAAAATAAAGCTGTCCTGTTAATTCATTGTATTCTTTGTCGAAAGTTCCTCCTGTAATAAAAATGCGAATGCCCATCGTGTAAAATTAGGAACTGCATTGAATCCTGAACAAGGTTTTGTCTATTCATTTTGGCATACCAGGAATGTCTCACAGATGACACAGATTAACACAAATGAAATCAATCAGTTTTCCTAATAATTGTATCTATCAATTTAATAGAAAACCTTCTGTGCATATCTGTGTAATCTGTGAGAACCCTGGAAATTTTCAATCATGAGTATGCGTGACATCCTTTTCCATTCCCCTGCCAATGAAATAACCAACAAGCGCACCCAACACTGCAATCAGCGCCAGGAGTTTGTAATTATCGCCCACCGCAAAATAGGCGAAGATGGTTGCGAAAACGGCGAGAAGGATGGCCCACAGAATTCTTCCCTTTGTACGTTGCTTCGCAGGAATGTCTGCAGGTTTTTTATAATCGTGGTGACCCGCTCTTTTTCGGCTTTCAGGCATAAAAAAATTTAGCTGTAAAGTTTGGATAAAAATTCGGTAAACCCTTCAGAAAGGGGATGCGTCATGTTCGTTACTTTTGGGCATGCATGAAATACCTATTACGACTGAGCAGGAAGCCGCAGTGGCCATTCTTTTCGCAAGTGTGCTGGCAAACGGAAAATCCATGAACCAGTCGCAGATCGAGCAACTTTCCCGGATGCTGGTTCTTTCTTCAAAATTTAATGGAACTTCTCTTAATGATCTTTCTGTTAAAGCTCTAACCCTCCAGGCTCAACATGGAAGTAAACTTATAATTGAAAAAGCCGCCCCGCTGGTATCTGATGATTTCAGGGAAACTCTTTTTACCATGTGCTGTGAGATCATGACATATGATGGCAAGGTGGATGAAAGCGAAAGTGAAATGCTTGCCATGACAGCCCTTTACCTGGGTATGTCGATAGAAAATATGAAAATGATGCTCACCACGTATTTGATCCGCAATAGGTGGAATGTTCAGTTGATTGAACAACAATAATAATCACGGATTACACGGATAAATACAAATCGCAGATGACGCGGATTGCGCTGATTTTCTCGCTTTCGCTCTCCGCACTTCGCTCTCCGCATTGCGGTTCGCGGATTACACGGATTACACCGATGAATACAAATCGCAGATTACGCAGATTTCGCTGATTAATATATATCCTAGTCGCACTCCGCTCTTCGCTCTCCGCACTCCGCATAGCGGTTCGCGGATTACACGGATTGCACGGATTTTATTTACTCAAAGCTCAAACTTACTGCCTCAAGCGTGAAGCGTGCGGCGTGTGGCGTGCAGCTCAAAGCTCATAGCTCATGGCTCATGGCTTGTATTGCACATTACACGGATTGAATATCTCCCCGCTCTCCGCTCTCCGCACTTCGCTCTCCGCCTTGCGGTTCTTCTGTGCTAATCTGTGTAATCTGTGAGAAACCGTCCTCTGGGGTGTAAAATGCGACTGCTCGTCGAAAAAGGAACCTTCCTGTTTGCATTTACGATAGGTCCCGGGTACTTTTACTCTCGTTAGTTAGTAATTATACTAAGTAAATCCAAACCTATGATCCGGGAAATCCTCACCCTAAAAGTGGACAATACATCCACTTCTTATTACATCCAGTTTGAAAAGGACCGGAAACAGTTCTTTTTTCAACCTACACTGTTTAATAAAACGGCTCCTTCCTTCACGGTGTTTGTAACCGGTGATGAAATGAAGTTCAGGGAAGAAGTAAGTGCTGACATCAGGGCACAGGCATGTGAAAAAATAAAAGAGATCCTTTCCAATATCATCTTTGATAAATTTTAAATCACAAGTGATTCAATTGCATGAATCAAAACATCTGTTACAGGATTTTCGATGCCGATAAAATCATCTGGAAGTGAAATGTCCTGCTGATCACCCTTGCGGAGCAATACAATGCCGGGAACCTTTACATGTTTTTGCAAAAGAATAAATTCTTCAATACCGATTATTACCAATGAAGGCCGGAATCTTTTCAGGCGTTCGGGAACTTCCTCCCAGTTATCAGTTGCTTCCGCCTTGTAATTGCGATGCACGAGCGAGAGGTAGATACGTGACAATACATCCAGGTCATGGTGTACCACCAGAATCTTTGTACGAATTGACATTTGCTAAAAAACCTTTTATCCAGTAAGGGGGGAAAGCAAATGTAACGGTGATGCCTATGCCAGACAATCGGAATAGTACCTGCTGTTTTTACGTGTGTAGTAGCTGCAAAAAATTAATTCACCAGGCAGGTGATATCAATGGAGTCCAGGTAAGGTTGCAGTGTAGCATCATCTTCAAAACTTTTCATGCCCTGCAAAACATTAAAACGGTTATTGTAATACACCTCAACATAAAAATGATCAACCTGGTAGAGAAAGATTGTAAAATTTTTATACAGGCGCTCCGTTAGAAAAATTCCCCGGTCAAGAAGTTCTTCAGCCTGTGCTGTATCGTTCAGTTGTGAAAATTCAAAATTCGTCATCAGGCGGGAAAGATAAATTGACTCCGTGATCTTTCAAACGGAAAAAAATAAAATAAGGGGCAGTTTATGGGAACTTCATTCATATGCAACGAATATTTAATTTGTCAGCCCCGGTATGATCTACCTCATTTTCCAAATAAACCGTTCAAAATCCCTGCAAGGTGTACGCCTCCTTTTAATAATTGCTCGTTAACCGTTTTGATATAATCAAAATGATAACGGTATCCGAGTTTTGGATTTTCTCCCAGGCCTGTGTGCAATTGTTGCGCAAGCACATAAGAATCATAATACCAACGGGTAACAGGCTCCATTTGCCAGGCTTTCCGCTGCGCAAGGGTAGTATGGTTGATATCCTTAACGTATTCAGTATAACTTAATTGCTGGAACTCCACCAGGTGTTCATCCCATACGCGGTGCAGGTTCGAAGGTGTGGTAAACCAGGTAAGTTTTATATCGTTGCCGCCGGTGCTGCCAACAGGACTTACGTGCAGCGGCTGGTGAATGTCTCCAACAATATGAATGAGCAGGCGCAGGTACATGATCTTTTTATCCTGTGATAAATTTTTCTTTTTTAGTTCTGATATAAGAAAATTCATTTTCGTGTAGGCATTTACTGTTGTATCGTTTTTCAATACAAGCTTCACCTCTTCATAGCTCAGGCCTTTTTCAAAATTTACATAATGCCATGTGCTCAGGTATTTATAGGATGTATCCGATTTAATAAAATCCGCCCAGTTGCTGGCAATGGCAATGGATTCATTACCCAATATTTTTTTGATCTCGGCTTTGGTCTTTGCGGTTAAATAACTGTCAGCAATCTCCCCTACAATCCGGTGTCCCAGTACGCCCCAGGCCATGGATTGAACTGGCGCATAAAAACATAAGAAAAGAAGGAAAACCGTTTTGAAATTTCTAAGCCTCATATTTTATTTTTAAAGGGGGTAAATGTAATCCATTTTATTCTGACCTTAGGCTCTCACAGATTACACAGATAAGCACAGAAGATGAATTCTCCCTATGGTGTTAGACTTTTATTGAAAATATAATTTCTTAATTTATCAGTGTTGATCTGTGTCATCTGTGAGACATACCTGGCATTCTATTGAAATTTGTGTTTTCAATCAAATACAGATATTTTTAAAACAAACAAAAACATGGAAACAAGGGAGCAGAATATATTAACGGATCTCGAACAGGTAACTGTTACAGCAAGCCAGGGAAAACGGCTTACGAATTACCTGATCGACCTGTTTAGCTTTTATATAATCGTAGCTGTTGCCGGAGTTATCATAGCATATATGGGCCAGGATGCATTTGTGGAAGAAGCATATTCCAGATCCTATACGAATTTTGTTCTGCTCGACAGACTGCTGGGCAGGCTGTTCGGTTTCCTGCTCTATGCTTCCTATATGTTCTTTATCGAAACCGTGTTCAAAGGTAAATCACTTGGTAAACTTATAACCGGGACACGAGCGGTAATGGAAGACGGTTCCCGCATTCCTGTAAAAATATCCCTGCTGCGGTCACTCTCCCGTGCGGTTCCTTTTGAATTATTCAGCGCGCTTGGATCCGGATGCAATCCCTGGCACGACAGGTGGACCAATACCATGGTGATTGATGAAAAAGAATCAGGACTTCTGCAAAAATGATCACTCAATGATCTGTTCGAAATGTGTGAGCAGGCCATCTTTCGTCATTCCTTCCACTACAATGCGGAAAGATCCTGTAATGTCATTATTATAAAACTGGAGCGTCACTTTTCCATTTCCTTTCTTTGTAACAACAGAGGGATTCCAGTATAATGTAGTCCTGATATCCTGTTTTTCATTGCGTACATCGAACCTGTCGTAGTTCGGTGAATAAAATTCCTTGATCCGGGAATAGCCCGAAATCACATTTGAGTTGAGTCCCTTCCTGGTACTGCTTGCCGCATCATTCCCTTTTTTCGTGTAGATCACAATGGCGCCGCCTCCATCACCCATCACTGCAAATGGTGGCCGGAAAACCTTTATATAAGCCACATCTCCTACAGGTATGTTTTGAATCATATCGGGTTCGGTGCGCATTTCATCCAGGTAAACTGTGGGAGTTCCGCCCCTCCATGAAATAACGGGGGGATTGGAATTATTGATCTGCAATCCTGCAACCTTACCCTGCAAATAATTGAACACACTGGAATATCCAAAAGTATTGCCATCGTTCACAAGATCGAACTGGTAACC
>DATLDA010000305.1:0-3690 GCA_035526135.1 Flavitalea sp. | reverse complement strand
ATAAAGGATACGAAGCCGGCCGAAAGACCAGCAATATTTCCGGACAGCCACGGCTCTATTACGACCGCAGCAAACCCTACGAAAAAGAGGTAAAGTTTTTTAATAGTTATCAGCCACGAACTCTTATAAAAAAGCCCAATGCATATGTCATTCCGCAGGGTTGGTGGAAGGTGATCGAGTTGTTGCAGTTGAACAAGATTTCTATGACACGATTTATAAAAGATACGGTCATTGATGTGGAAGTTTACCGGATCGAAGATTATCAGACGAGCGCACGGCCCTATGAAGGTCATCATTTAAACAGTAATGTAAAGTTGAGTACGGATAGAAAGAAAATTTCGTTTCGTAAAGGAGATTATTATATCCCGATGGACCAAGCAGCAAACAGATTTATCCTGGAAGTTCTCGAGCCTCAGGGCGATGATTCGTATTTCGCGTGGAATTTTTTTGATGGCATATTGGGTCAAAAGGAAGGCTACAGCAGCTATGTATTTGAAGAAACTGCCGCAACGTATTTATCTGAACATCCTGAACTCAAAAAAATGATGGATGAAAAAAAACAAAGTGATAGTGCCTTTTCCAAAAATGGTTCAGCGCAGCTTGATTATATATTCAAAAATTCCCCGTATTATGAAACGGCTCATCTTGTATACCCCGTGTACAGAATTTTGAAATGAATGGCTTGAAATGATTTTACTACTTATCGGAAAAGAAATGTCGAGAAGTGTCGAATTCGTTTCTGCGTCGGAGAAACGCAACCGGATCTGCTGTATTATGATGCTTAGTTTTCATACTTCTTACTATTAAAAGAAAATTGGGTTTTAAAACTACAACTGGTTTCCGGACCAGATAGCCTCGAAGAAAGTGAGTATTTTTTTAAAACCGTCGCGTTCCATTCAGTTTGGAAACCATCTTAAAGATTTAATCGTAATTTAAGAGAGAATCATTTTTTCAATCACTGGTTTTGCTGACTGACCTTTCAGGCATGATATTGGTGGAATTTTAAATACAGTAACGCTGTTTCGCGTGAAAATCGGCACATTATATATTTTATTCCTGCTACCCCTTCCGGTCTTTGCCGAACATCTGGATACCGTTCCGCATGTTCTTTACTTCAATGATAATTTTGAGATTCAGCAAATACAAACTGCCAGTTATTATGGGATTATTGAAAAACTTGAAAAAAAATATTTTAAAGCCACACTTTTCACTCCCCAACAAACAAAAATTGCGACTCTGGGATATACCGGAAAAGAACTGACAGCAAGGAATGGTACTGCAATCGGGTTCCATCAAAATGGAAGCACACAATTCATTGCTAATTTCAACCGTAATACGCTTGATGGAAGCTGGGTAAGTTATTACGAGAATGGTGCCGTCTGTGATTCAGGGAGCCTGTCAAAAAACCGACCCGATGGTACGTGGACGAGCTATTATGAAAATGGTACGCCACGCATGATTGCCCAATTCAATGCACGCAAACTTTCGCAGATAAAAGAAGAAATGAGACGACTATATCGTCCCGGTGGAACGGTATTTATTAGTGGGGGTGTTCCGATGCGTACTGCTGGCGGACTGCGCGGACAACAGGCTTACTTCCGTGCCCAGTATAACCAATTGCAAGAAGCAACACAACCCCCGATGGTAACCGGCCGGAATAACGGCCTTTCAATGAAAAGAAAACTTGATCTGAATACGATCCTCAACTCTTTGAATTACTTTCCGCCTTTTGATGAATGCCTGATCCATGGATTGTATAAATCCTATTTCCCTTCTGGAAAATTGAAAGATTCAGGTTTCAGCATCAACGGACTAAAAGCAGGGGTTTGGCAGGAATATACTTCCGACGAGCAGCTCATGTCCAGAGGCTTCTATAAAAAAGGCGTAAAAAGGGGTGAGTGGAGATATTATGATGAAGGAAAATTTGTATTCTTCAGACGATATAACCGGCAGGGAAAAACAAAAGAAACTGTGATGTTGAGGCAAGCGGCGAATTAGTAATCAATAATTATTAAATCTATTTCAAAGACTGTTTCTTCGCCAGATTTCTAGCGATAAACAAAGTACTGAATACGATCGTCGCACTCAGAAACCCTACCCAGTTATAATGTAATATCCTTCCTTTCGCATCCTGTGTTACGATCATCCCCGCGATAATAGCTGCAAGTCCGGTAAATAATTGTTGGAAAGAAGAATTGAAACTCATAAACTGTCCCCGCTCGGAGGGATTCACCACGGTACTGATCATTGCCTGTGCAGGTATATTACGACCTGTTGAAAAAATAAACCAGATGCCAAAAACACCAAGAACAAAATAAAAAGGGATCGGGGGCATATTGGTAATGAGAAAAATCGGAACAAGTGAACACAGCATACAAATAATAAAAATTCGCAGTTTACCGTACTTATCTGCCATGCGGCCAATGATGTTGGAAGAAATCAGAGCGCCTGTACCACCCACCATATAAATCAAAGGCGTCTGTGTTTTTGTAAAACCCACATTAAATTCCATGTAAGGATTAATAAATGGAATTACCAGAAAATGTCCGAACATCAGCATGGCGGAAAGACAAAGTGCCATTACCTGACTTTTGTTTTCAAATATCGATCGCAAAACCTGCCATACACCTTTTCTCTGCTGACCTTCCACCACATGACCACGTATTGGCGGAAGATATCTCATCATGAAAGGAAGCAGGATCAGCCCAAGAACGCCAATAAAAATGAAGGGAGCATGCCAACTGATCAACCTTGCGAGGTAGAGACTGAAAGGCACACCAAAAACAGAAGCAATGGAAAATGCCATGAAGACGGTCCCCATCGCTCGTCCTCTTTTTTCGTATGGGAAGACATCTGCAATGATTGATAGTACCTGCGCACCAATTAATCCCCCGAACAACCCGGTCAGTACGCGCGCGGTCATCAGGAGATTCGCATCAGGAGCAATGCCACACGTGATCGTGCCAATAATAAAACCGCTATAACCGAATATCAAAACTCTTTTGCGGTCAAACCTATCCACATAGAAAGCTGCAATGATTCCGGAAAAAAAAGCCGTAACGGGATAAGCAGCTACGATCCAACTAAAAAACTGTGCACTGATATGAAAATGCGGCATCAGGAAATTTCCCAATGGCATCATGATCATGAAATCGAGGATATGAGTAAAATTCAGACAGGCCAGTATGCCGAGAAGAATTCGTTCTTTGAAGTTCAATCAGCAAAAATAATAATTAGCAATTAATAATTAGCATTTAATAATTAAAAATTGAATCAATGAAAACAAGTGCCTTAATAGCAGGCACCATTAACTAATCAAAGTCATGACTACCGTTATTATTAATTATTAATTATCAATTGCTCACTATCACAGTTCCCCCTCCGTGATAAGAATGATATTCGCCTCTATACACGGCATCAGCACTGACCGGGCCCATACGAAATGTTCCTGTCGATACGGCGCGCACGGCATAGTAATAGACCTGCCGGTTATTTATTAGATCCACAAATAAATTGATCCTGTCATCACGCACATCCAATGACGTAGGGGTCGCGGCATCCTTGATCCATTCCATACCGGGAATTTCTTTTGTGCGTGGATTCTCGATTTCAAATCCGGCAGGAAGTATATCTGTAATCACGATGTTGTCTAATCGTCCTGAATAAAGTCTTTCCAGACTTATCTGCACA
>DATLDA010000280.1:0-11982 GCA_035526135.1 Flavitalea sp. | reverse complement strand
CAGGTAAAGCAGTAATCCAGCCAAAAATAAACAGACAAATTTCACAGGGAAAGTTTACGGGTACAAAAGTATCGGTGTGTTTGCATCAGTTGAAATGAATTTCACTTTTAAAAATAATTGACATACCCCAGATGGATTTTTGATTGTCGAAGGTTTAGTTTTTCACCTCCGCGCTTTCCAATGGCGTAAGATATATTGAAAACGCCTGCCTTAGTTTCAAAAGCCATTCCTAACCCCGAACCGAGAAAATTATTGTATTGCTGAATGGAAGATTTATTTTCCACGACGCCAAAATCCGTAAAGGCAAAAAGAAATGAATTCATGCCTATGAAGTAACGGTATTCAATACCTGTAACGGCAAATGATGAAGCAAAAATACTTTCTTCATCGAAGCCGCGCAGCAACTTATAGCCACCAATTTGAAATAGTTCATTGCGGAAAATATCCGGACTTTGAAACCAGCCTCCTGTGACAATGGTTTTTAATGTGGAAGTTGTAGAAAGTCGAAAATAGTGCGCCGCAGATAATCTGACCCTGAACTGGTATGCCTTTAATGTAAGCGTATCATACAGCGAATTGAAATTGAAAGATGGATCAGAAGGATCCGACAATTTCACGATTACATTGTTTCTTCGAATGTTTTTGGTACCGGCTGAGGCGCTCAACTGAACTTCATTTCCTTTCCGGGGACTTAGCCTGTAATCAGTATTGAACCAGTCATAATTAATTCCCAGATTATAGGAACTTATATCTGCAACCTGCGGTAATTGCCGGCTGTTTTTGACAGCGATCGTATCAACCGTCAGCAGATTGCTGTGAAGGTTCTGAAAAAAAATACTTCCGGATTGGTTTGAACTTAACGCGTACTGAATACCCAGCAGGAGGCTGATATTCACATATGACGTGTCCTTCTTGAACAAATCAAAATTGAAATTGATACCAAAAGGCGAATTAAAAAGGTAAGGCTGTTGAAACAATACATTCAATCGGGGCGATTTCAGTTGTAACTGTTGCCAATTGAGTCCGATCGTTTCGCCGTTTCCCAATACATTCCGGAGATTTATCAAGGCCTCCCCTGTTACCTGCAATTTATTAGAAGATGTTTGTCCGTTAGACGGAAGTAATCCTACAAGAATATTGATCTGGCTGCTTTTTTTCGGCTTGAGGTAAAGATTTACGACACTTCCGGTGCCCAGCATAGTCAGGTTGAATGGCTGTTGTTCCTGAACATAGGGAAGTTCACTGATTTTGCGGCTGATCGCCTCAAGTTTATCGCGCCGGTAATAACTTCCTTTACGGATTCCGAGATGAAAATGTAAGAAGGCATCGGAAATCCGTGCCTCACCGAGATTGCGAACACTGTCGATATGGTAGCGTGGTCCTTTATTCACTTTCAAAGCAGCCAGCAGCGTATTATCACGGAATTGAATGCTGTCAAGTTGAACTTGTCCAAAAGGATATCCATTGTTTTCGAGATAATCGAGCATTTTGGAACGCAGATTCTCGAATTGCCGGAACGTGAGGTTTTTCGATTTCAAATTTCCCCATCGTACGGCCTGTAAAATCGCAGGATCGGTAGAATCTGTACTGGTGATCATTAACTGGTAAGGCTCACCGAAAAAAATCCAGACACTTGCGTGTGTGGAATCGTAATATATACTGTCAACAGAAGCAGCAGGATAACCTTTTGATGTTAGTAATTCCGGTAACCGGGATATATAAACAGCGCACTCTTCCCTACGTATGAAACTCTTCTGAATGGAAAGTTGCTTAAGGATGGATGAATCCTTGTCGACTGGAGTCACGGATAATCCGAATTGAGCGCTTGCCGTGAACTGAGAAAACAACAGTACCAGCAGGATCCCGCACCAATTCCTGTATACAGCTACCTTTGTCATGCCGGAGATGTATTCGTTTCCGTGTAATATCCGGTAAAAATAGACATTCGATGGCGGGCGTATATCTTCATATTCCATTTTGCAGGAAAGCCTGTCATTACTGCAATTTTCACTTCTCCACAAACCTGAAGACCCAGAACGATTTTATCAAAGCTTTATTGAAAGAGATCCAGCTGCGGAAAGATTATCTGGCTAACGCGATGGTGTCCACGATTTATTTTGGAGGAGGTACACCTTCCCTGCTTGAAACAGATGAATTGCATGAAATTATTCAAGAGGTTAAACGTCATTTCAATACCGGCAATGTAACGGAGATCACACTGGAAGCAAATCCGGATGATATAAGTGACTCTAAGCTTTCTTCATGGAAGAGCGCAGGAATTAATCGGTTAAGCATCGGCGTGCAATCATTTATCGAGGAGGATTTAAAGTGGATGAACCGGGCGCACACAGCCCAACAGGCATTGGATTCGATACAACGAAGCCGGAAATTCGGATTTGACAACCTGACGATCGACCTGATCTATGGTTCTCCCCGGCTGACAGACGAGGCATGGAAGAAAAATGTAGAGATGGCCATTGCTTTAGAAATTCCGCACATCAGTTGTTATGCTCTGACAGTAGAACCTGCTACAACACTTCACCAGCTCATCGCAAAGAAAATAGTTGCGCCTGTAATCGTTGACGACCAGGCAAGACAGTTTATGTTGTTGATGGAGTGGATGGCAGACGCCGGTTTTGAACAGTATGAAATTTCGAATTTTTCAAAACCGGGATTTCGCAGCCGGCATAACAGCTCGTATTGGGATGGTTCAGGATATATCGGTTTTGGCCCTTCGGCACATTCGTTCAACGGGAAAGAACGACAATGGAATGTTTCCAACAATGCCTTATATATCCAGGCCATTGAAAAGGGAACTATTCCATCAGATATGGAAACGCTTACATCAGCACAACAACTGAATGAATATATTATGACTTCACTTCGCAGGAAGGAAGGATTATCACTTGGTTATGTTCACGAGCATTTCAATGGCGAATCAGAAAAAATAAGAAAAAGGAGTGAGCGATACATTACCGAAGGAAAAGTGTCTGTAGAATTTGATCATCTCGTGCTTACCAGGGAAGGAAAATTGTTTGCGGATGGAATAGCAGCGGATTTATTTTGTGATTGAATGTTTTCTCCGATAGGTCAGTTTAAAAACGGGAAGATCATGGGAAAAAAAACTCTTTCAGGTGTCTGATCAATTGTAGTTTTCTCCTTGTATCAGGATTTACTATTTCTTAATTTTTTCACGATTTCAACCACACAAAGAATTCCTATTATCAGGAGGATGGTCGTAAAGCCATATGGTTGTAAGGAAAGAGGCATTGTCTATTAGACGCTAAGAAACGGGATTAAGTAACTTAAAAATACTTAATTCTGAGGGTGATTGGCAACCGCTTGTCAATCAATGGCGATCGTGTGTTAAAAAACGAGGTAGTTCAAGAGGCGAAGCCTTTTAAGAGGCGAAGCCTTTTTAAGAGGCGAAGCCTTTTTAAGAGGCGAAGCCTTTTTGAGAGGCGAAGCCTTTTTGAGAGGCGAAGCCTTTTTAAGAGGCGAAGCCTTTTCCGGTTCTATACCAGATCCGCTTCCATCTTTTTGAAAGCGACCTGCGCTCCGATTTGTTCCCACAAAATCCGGTAAATAGTCTCTGCAATGGGCATCTCTGCACCTACCTTTCGATTGATTTCATAAATGCATTTGCTTGCATTGAATCCTTCCGCCACCATATTCATCTCTAATTGCGCGCTCTTCACTGAATATCCTTTTCCAATCATATTGCCAAACATTCTGTTCCGACTATATAATGAATAACAGGTTACCAGCAGATCTCCGAGATACACAGATGCCGCATAATTTGGAGACTTCTTATGCGTAACAGGATCTTCTTCATCATGACTGCCAACATCCATATGCCGGATACCCACTTTTTTCAAAAAGCCAGCCATTTCATCGGCAGAATTAGCAATTAAAACACTCAAAAAATTATCGCCATATTCCAAACCATGTGCAATGCCCGCCCCCAGCGCATAAATATTTTTCAGAACAGCAGCATATTGTACACCATAAACATCATCATTCGTGATGGCATTCAGGTATTCTGTTTTGAAGTAGGCGGAAATCTGATCTGTTGTTCGCATCTCCTTACCGGAAAAAGTCAGATATGATAATTTTTCTGACGCGACTTCTTCCGCATGACAGGGACCCATTACAGTGAAATATTCCTGATCACTTATTTCGAATTCCTTCTGCAGGTATTCGTTCAATAATAAATTCCGGTCAGGCAAAATTCCTTTTACCGCTGATAGAATTTTTTTGTCCTTGAATATTCCCCTCGGAAGATGTTCAAGAATAGCCGGAATATAAGCGGAAGGCACTGCAAAAAGAATGGTATCAGCTTTTTCAATCACCTGATGCACCTCATTACAAAGTGTGAGGTAACTCGTATCAAAATAAACAGAAGAAAGATAATTCGGATTATGTTTTCTGGTAGTGAGATGCTTTATAACCTGCTCATGCCGGATCCACCAAATGATAGATTGCCTGTTATCTGTAAGAATTTTAGCCAGCGCTGTTGCCCAACTGCCACTACCGATAATGCCAAAAAGCATGAGTAAATTGAAAATTAAAAATTAAAAATTAAAAACATAGTATAGTAGTACTCTAAAAGCGAACAGCCTGCAATTTAGCAAGCTGTTCACGCTTAATTATTTTTAATTTTTCATTTTTAATTCAGTTAATCAGCTTTCTTTGCTTCAAACAACTTATCCTTATCAACGACACTCACTTTCATTCCGTCTTTCAAAGTTTTGCTGATAATATTATAAGGAGCAGAAACCACTTCCTCTCCTTCCTTCAATCCTGAAAGGATCTCTATGAAATTAATGTCCTGAACATCTGTTTTCACCTTTATTTTTTTCACTGTTTTATCAGGCTGTAGCACGAACACAACTTCATCCAGATCAGCAGAAACACCGGTTTTACTTTCCTCCTGAAGGCCGGTTTGTTCTTTCTTTTCTTCCTTTGCACCGGCGACCTTGTCAGTATCTTTTTCCCGGGTAGTGACCGCATTGATCGGAACGGCAACCACATTAGATTTTGTTTTCGTCATGATATCCGCACTCGCTGTCATACCCGGGCGGAAGGGAAAATTATTTGGTTTCGAGGGATCCATCAGATCCTTGTATGATTCGGGCAGGATCCGGATATGTACCTTATAGTTCGTAACATCATTCCCTGTTACTGCAGCCTGACCTGCCGTAGTGTTACTGCTTGCAATCTGTGTAACAATTCCGCGGAACTTTCTATTATTATAAGCATCCACTTCAATCACTGCAGAATCGCCAAGATGCACTTTCGGAATGTCATTTTCTCCTACATCCACCCGAACCTCAATCATACTAAGATCAGCAATCCGCATCATTTCCGTTCCTGCCATCATGGAGTTACCCACTACTCTTTCTCCCTTCTTAACATTAAGCAATGATATCACACCATCCATCGGTGCCACCACAACAGTCCTGCTCAGATCTTTATTTGCTCGGGAAAGACTTGCCTGCGCACTTTGTACTCCGGCCTGTCCACTACGAATACCCTGAATTGCCGCATTGTAATTTGCCTTTGCAGACAACAGGCTGTTCTCTGCCTGTTCGAATTCAGCACGCGAAATTACTTTATCGTCTACCAGTTGCTTCTGTCTGTCGAAAGTTTTCTGGGCGAGTTCAACCGAAGCTTTCAAACTTTCCAGCATTGCCTTGTTGTTCTCCACTGATGCCTGCTGCTGATTCACTACCGCAGATGCCTGGTCAAGTTGCGTTGTATAGATGTCGCCATAGATCCTGGCAAGTACCTGACCCCTTCTCACACTATCGCCTTCGAGTACACGAAGATCAATGATCTCACCGGACACATCAGGACTTACTTTTACTTCGATTTCCGGGAACACTTTTCCACTCGCATTTACCGTTTCACTGATTGTCTTCCGCACCACCTTTTCGGTTGCCACCTTTGTAGCTTCTTCTTTTCCTACAACGCCGGTTTTCTTAAGTATTACGATTAATACGATAACGGCTACCAGGATACCAATAATCCAAATCAATTTTTTGTTCATAGCAAGATATTAAGGGGGAATTTTTTATTAAAGTTTTAAACCTTGTCCTTTATAGAACTCAAGCAATTTCAGCTTGAAAACATAATCATATTGAGCAGCAAGTAAATCAATCCTAGCGCGGAAAAGGTTGTTTTGGTTTGTAATCAAATCAATTGAATTCAGTAACCCGATATTGTAACGTTTGCTGGCAAATTCATTTGCCTTTTCTGCCGTAGCTACAGATTTCAATCCTGCATTATATTTCTGAATAGCCGCTGTTGCATCATTGTAGGCGCGATAGATATCCTGCTTTAGGGTCTGGTTATCGAGGTCCCGTGTCAATCCGATATTTTCAAGTGTAAGTTTGGATCGCTGATAGGCCGTGCGTAACGAACCGCCATTGAAAATCGGCACATTCACACTTATGCCGATTGATTGACGGAAGTTCTGATTGAACTGTGTGAAGTAAGGAACATTTTTCATATCAAAATTGAAACCATTCCTGACGACATCATAAGGTGTTCCATTTACTGTTACTTTTCCAATCGTATCAAGTGTTGGTGATAAAGTTGACAGATTTGGATCCCGTGCCTGGTTATTAAAATTTGTACCGAGACTGGCAAATGCAGAAAATGTCGGGAACATCGCTCCTCTGGCTGCCTCAACATATTTACCTGCAGCTTTCAACCGCAAATCATTCACTCTTTGCTGGGGAAGATTTTTTAAGGCAAGTTCGTATACGTAGGCCGGTTGCAGATCCGCAAGACTTTCAACGGGGATCTGGTCCACCGGTGGTGTTATTACATCAAAAGGCACTGCTGCATCTACATTTAATAATGCCTTCAACTGAAGGATCGTTTGAATGGCTGATGCCTGCGCTGTTACCAGTGTTGAACTATCGCGTGCGAGTTGCGCTTCCAATTCTGCAGCATTCAATTCAGGCAGAGATCCTGCCCTCACTAATTTTCTTGTATTTCCAAGCTGCGCTTCCGTTTGCCTTACCTGTAACAGACTCACATTTTCCTGTTCCCTTGCAAGTAACACCTGCAGGTAGGCAACTGCCACATTGAGTGCAATATCATTTTTTACCTTATCCACGGCAGCACGTGCTGCTTCTGTTTCCAGTGCATTTCCGGCAATTGTATTTCTTCTGCTGAACCAGTTAAAAAGATCTACGCCCGACTGTAATGAAAAACCACTTGACAGGTAGCCGGTCGTGATCAAACTGAAAGTGGTTGGATCCTGGTTGCGACCCGAACTATATCCCACGTTTCCACCAAGGTTCAGTGTTGGAAATTGTGAAAGCCGGCTTTGTTTCAGGGTTAACTCGGAAATACGGGATTGTACATCGGATTGTTTAACCGAAATATTATTCTGCAGGGCATATTCAACAGATCTTCTCAGGTCCCATTTTTCCTGAGCCGAAGCCACGGTGGCCAGGAACATACATCCCAGCAGGAAATGAATTTTTCTCTTGGTCATAAAACAAAAATAGGGGGGAATGTCAGCGTAGTGTCATGAAATTTGATAAACGGCTAAGGTAAAGAAAGTTCTGGCTAGTTCTTTTGCAGAAATAACCGGGGTTGACGTTACGGAAACAAATGGAACCCAACTTCATAAATAACTATAACCCGGCCCGTTCCAACGCCTGATTTATATCGGAGATGATATACTCTGCATCTTCCAGCCCGATATAAAAACGAACCATCCTGTGTTCCTGATTTTTCAGATTGAACTGTTCGTGCTTGAGTGAAGCACACTTCGGAATCACAAGGCTTTCATATCCGCCCCAGCTTACGGCAATCAAAATATGCTTCAATGACTCGCAGAATTGAATAATATCATTCATATTTCCTCTGATCACCGCGGTAAACAAGCCGCAAGCTCCGGTCATTTGGCGGCACGCGAGTTCATATTGAGGAAAAGACGGGTCCAAAGGGAACAGAATATTTTCTATTGCCCGGTGTGTTTTGAGCGCCGCTATTACTTTGCGGGTTGTATCACTGATGCGTTCCAATCTCATTGGAAGCGTCCTCAATCCGCGTATCAGCAACCATGCATTAAATGGCGAAATTCCATTTCCCATATTCAGCAATTCACTGTCAAAGATCTTCTTCATCAACTGTTTCCTTCCTGATAAAACACCTGCGACAACATCACTATGTCCGGAAAGATACTTGGTCGCAGACTGAAGCACCATATCAATTCCAGCTGTGATGGGCCGTTGGTAAACAGGTGACGAATAACTATTGTCGCAAATCGTGATGATCTCTTCTGATTTTGCAAGATCTGCTACTGCTTTCAGGTCCTGCAAAGCAAAATCCCACGAGTTAGGAGATTCCAGATAGATCAGGCGGGTATTGGGAAGAATCGCTCGTTCGAAGTGATCGATCATAGTTCCATCGATATAAGTGGTTGAAACACCAAACCGGGGAAGTATATTATCGAACATTTTCTGTGCCCAGGTATACGGTTGTTTAACCGATACAATATGATCTCCGCTTTTCACCTGCGAAAGCACAGAAGCAAAAATTGCAGAGGCGCCGCTGTTAAAAATCAGCGCATCCTCAGCACCATCCAATGCAGCAATCTTTTTTTTCAGAATATCAACGGTGGGATTTAATCCACGGCTATATAAAAAATCACTGTATTCATCTTCAAAAACTTTTTGAAGATCTTCAATTTTTTTGAATGCAAAATTGCTTGTCTGAATGACCGGAGGCGCAATGGAGTTGTAATAATTCTCCCTGTCTTCTCCCAACTCATTCAGTATGTACGAAAGGGAATACGAATCGATATTTGAAAGATGTTGATTCATATTCGGGTGATTTGATTTTGTCTGGGTTTGAATCCGCGTAATACAAAATAAAGGATGAAGAATGCAGAAAAAATCATCAGACTCACCCACGCCGCCTTCGGCGTATTGATCGCTATGCTGGTTCCTACAAACAAATATGTGCCAATAAAAATAACCGGCATCAGGGGATACAATGACATTTTATAAATAGATTGTTTGCCATTTTTTTCGGTTGAAGAAGTCAATCCTTCTTGTCCAATACCTCTGCGTGCGCGGTTACGCAAAATAAAAATTGTGGCGGCCGACGTTGCCATCCCGATGCTGTCCAAAAAAATGGTGTAGTTGAGAATCATATCAAACGTCTTGGCATAAAAAAGAGTGAGGATACACAATGCCGCAAACGTGCTGAGAGATGTTACCATTACATTCGTTTTGTTGTTTTTCTTTTTAAAAATTGCCGGCAAAACGCCTTCTTCACTCATTGCATACATCACACGCGGGTTGCTCATCAGCAGAACATTCACATAAGCGAGCACTGAAAGGAACAAAAGAATGGAAAGAATGGTAAAACCTTTACTACCGAAGATGGCACCCGCCAAAATTGCTGCAATGGATTCCGATTCTTTCAAGGGACCGAAGCCGATCACGGTAAAATAGGTATAGTTGATGGCCAGATATAACAACATTATAATCGTAATACCGAAAAAGATCGCCCGTGGCATGATCTTCGGCGCATTTTGTACCTCTCCGCCGAAATTGATCGTTTGCTGGTAACCTCCATAGGTAAAGCTCACCGCAACGAGGCAGGCACCAAAAGCTTTCAGGTAGGAAGTCCATGTAGTATTTCCTTCCCCGGGAACTGAAAAAGTAAAAGTGGAAGCATAATCTCCCGTAAACAATGCAGAAATGAGAAGGAGCACGAGGCCGATCTTAATAATGGTGAGCACATTTTGCGCTCTTGCGCTCATTTTCAATCCGAGCAGATTAACACCATAAAACAGAAGTATAGCGATTGTTGAGATGGTCAATTTGATGGTATTGGTACTTTCCTGTCCTTTAAAAAGAATGTTTGCGAGATATTCTGAACCGATCAATGCTACCCCGGCAAGAGAAGCGGCATTTGAGACCAGTATGATACAATTAATGGCAAAAGCAACAGAAGGATGATAGCAGTAGGAAAATATTTTATAATATCCACCCGTTACAGGGTAGCGCGAACCGATTTCTGCGTACGTGAGGGCTCCGCAGAGCGCAACAATGCCCCCCACAATCCATGCAATGAAAAACATATCTGCTGAACCTGCTTCTTTCGCAACGTTTACAGGGGTTCTGAAAATTCCCATTCCGATCACCAGGCTGACTACAATCATGGTGAGATCGAACAGGTTCAGCTTGGTACTCTTCATGCATGGAAGATAAAAAATATTTGCCTTTACCTTTACATCAAACCA
Source organism: Flavitalea sp. (assembly GCA_035526135.1). GTDB lineage: Bacteria > Bacteroidota > Bacteroidia > Chitinophagales > Chitinophagaceae > Flavitalea. Next base: position 1,703 of record DATLDA010000280.1, on the reverse strand, counting down.
AGCAATCCATGTTTATGAAATACGCTCTCGTTATACTTTTTGCATTCTTGTCAGTAAATCATTTGTTCTCACAAAATATTTCAGACACAACTCTTCCCGGTAATTCTGATACACTGGAAACCGTAACGATCCGTGCTTTCGAGCAAAGGCGCTCTAACGGTCCCGTACAGGTGTTATATCTGCGTAACAATGAAGCAGATCGCGGAAACAAATTATCGCTGGTAAGCGGACTCAATACACTGCCGGGAATAAGGATGGAAGAACGATCACCAGGGAGTTATCGCATTAATATCCGGGGGAGTTCACTTCGTTCACCCTTTGGCGTAAGAAATGTAAAAGTTTACTGGAATGGCATTCCCGTCACCGATCCGGGAGGAAATACTTACTTCAATCAGTTTGCACTGAATAATTTCAGCTCGATGGAAATAGTGAAAGGTCCTGCCGGGAGTTTATATGGTGCAGGAACCGGGGGTTTGATCCTTATGCATAGCCTGGATGACTGGAAGCCGGGGGTTTCAGCGGAATACATGACGGGATCTTATGGATTGCAGCAAATATTCGGAAGTGTTCAATTCGGATCCGGCGAAAATAAAAACCTGCTGACATTCGCACACAACCAAAGCGATGGCTATCGCGTTCAATCATCGGTGAAACGGGATAATTTCTCTTATGTGTCGCAGGCCCAGTGGGGAAATAAAAATCTTCTTACGGCAAGTTTATTGTACACAAATCTGGAATACCAGACACCAGGTCCACTGACAGCTGCAGAATATGCTGCTAACCCGGCAGCAGCGCGACCAGCAGCAGGGGGATTACCGAGTGCAGTGAATGCCAAAGCAACAATTTATCAAAAGAACCTGCTCGCCGGATTAACGAATCACGTAGAGATCAATGCAGACTTTTCCAATACAACGGTCCTGTATGGTTCCTTTGCTCAGATCAAAAACCCGGCAATCCGGAATTATGAAAGAAGACAGGAACCACATTTCGGAGGCAGAAGCTTTTTCACTTTCAAACAGGATTACAGTTCATTGAACTGGCAATTTATTGCAGGGGGAGAATTGCAGGAAGGATTTTTCAATACCCAGGTTTCAAAAAACAGGCAGGGGAATCCAGATACATTACAAACAAATGATGATACCCGCTATACAACCTACAGTGTTTTTGCACAGGCTGATGCAGAGATCAACAGAAGCTGGATGATCAATGCAGGGATTAGTGTCAACCAGACAAAAGTCAGCATTACCCGGCTTAGTAGTTATCCGGTAACACCGATCGGACGTACTTACCGGAATGAATATGCGCCGCGGATTTCATTATTAAAAAAACTGTCGGACAGACTTTCCCTGATAGCTACTGTATCCAAAGGATTTTCTCCTCCAACGATCGCAGAATTGCTGCCTTCAACAAGCGCGATCAGCACGAACCTGGAAGCGGAGAGCGGAATCAATTATGAACTCACTGCCCGCTCTTATTTATTACAACGTGCGCTGCATATTGAAGTAACCGGATTTTATTTCAAATTGAATAATGCACTGGTACAAAGAAAAGATGGCAGCGGAGCAGATTATTACATCAATGCCGGCGATACAAAACAAAAAGGCCTGGAAGTAAGCGCCGACTATAACAAGCATTTTTCCGGTAACGCGATTTTACGTTCTATGCAGATCAGAGGTGGATATACTTTACATGACTTTACTTAT
>DATLDA010000263.1:0-6903 GCA_035526135.1 Flavitalea sp. | reverse complement strand
GGATGGATAGTGGTTTCGATTATGTCGTGGATGGGAATTGTGACCATCATGAACGGGTTGAAACAATTGTATTAAAAAAGCGGGATCAGTCGATCCCGCTTCGCATATTTCATGGTATATGTTTGAAACTTAATAGCGGCCATCTTTTTTATCCATATGGCGACCAATTCCATAACCAACACCTGCACCTACAGCACCACCAACGACACCCCCTGCAACCCTGTTCTTTTTGACCAGAACAGCACCAATCACGGCACCTGATGCACCGCCAATCGCCGCACCTTTAGCTGCTTTGCTCCACCCTTTCTTTGCAGGTTTTGCAGGATATGACGTTTCTGTTGTGGCACGCTCCGTTTTCCTGGAAATAGTTTTCCTGGCTGTACCGGATGAGGAAGAATTATTTCTGACAGCATAGGAAACCGCCGGCTTATCTGCTTCATATTTTTTCCATGATTGAAAAGCAGCGAGACCCGTTGTATCTGTCCCCATGGTTGTTCCCTGCGTTGCAGTGCCCTGATTTCCCATTGGAGGATTACTTGTACACGCAGCGAGTGACGCAGCAACAGTAATAGAGAGTAATATTCTTTTCATAATTTCTGTTTTTAATCGGGTAGTGATAAAATTTTATTACTGAATACTTAAGGACAAAAGTGTGCCGGAAAATATTCTCTTGTTAAAATCACCTGCATGCTGATAGTACAGGTCACAGTATCAATTTATTAAGAAGAAAAACTTTTAACAATTGAAAGTAAGGATCGACTGATTTGTTTGAAGGAAAATAATATTTGATTTAGAAGATTGTGACGTTTAATTTTCTGTCTTTGAAATCTGCCGAAGTTTAATTTGATTCGACAAAATAGTTGTTAATTTTCCGGTTGTTCCTAGATGCGGCGCATCTTTACTTTGCAATCAAAACAACTTCATGCTGACAGAATCTCTCATGTACGAAGCACTTGTGAAAAAGGATGTTTCCTATGAAGGAAGCTTTATTGCCGCTGTAAAAACGACTGGCATTTTTTGCCGGCCTACCTGTACTGCGCGTAAACCAAAAAAAGAAAACGTAGAATTTTTCCCGAATACAAAAGAAGCCATTCAACATGGTTATCGGCCGTGTAAGATATGTCAGCCTTTGGAAAAACCGGGTCATACACCTGAATATATCAAGACGATTCTCGACGAATTAACTATTGATCCATCCCGAAAATTGCGTGATGGAGATCTTCGTGTAAAAGGAATAGAACCGAATACACTCAGACGTTGGTTTATGAAACATCATGGAATAACTTTTCATTCATTCCAGAGAATGTACCGGATCAATTCAGCATTTAAAAAAATTCAGCAGGGCGATTCGGTGACGTCTGCGGCTTTTGATACAGGGTATGAATCACTTAGCGGATTCAATGATTCTTTCAGAAGCATTTTTGGAATTTCACCCTCTTTAAGCAGGCAAAAGAGAATAATAGATCTGAAAAGAATAGAAACCCCGCTTGGTATCATGTATGCCTGTGCAACGCAGGAAGGAGTCTGCCTGTTAGAATTTTCTGATCGAAAAATGTTGGAAACAGAATTTATCTCGCTGAGCCGGATATTGAATGCATCCATCGTGCAGGGCGATAACAAACATTTCAGGCAGCTGGAAAAAGAATTGAATGAATATTTTCTGGGGGAGAGAACTTCATTTTCAATCTCATTGTATACGCCGGGATCTGCTTTTCAGCAATCCGTTTGGGAGCAATTGCGACAAATTCCCTATGGTGAAACACGTTCCTATGCACAACAAGCGCTGGCTATTCAAAAACCGGAATCGGTCAGGGCAGTTGCAAACGCAAATGGAATGAACCGCGTTGCGATCCTCATACCTTGTCACCGGGTGATTGGAAGTAATGGTGACATGGTGGGATATGGTGGAGGAATCTGGAGAAAAAAATGGTTGCTGGATCTGGAACAGAAAATAACTAATAAATAAGTACGGACTGGCGAATTGATTTTAAAATTTCTTAAAGTCAGCTGTTGATCATTTCGAAGCGGTACTTAACAAAAGGTGGTGATTAATTGTCAGCCTTTGTATTTTTTGGTAGGGTGAAAATGAATCTGCTGCCTTTCCCGCGTTCACTGGCAACGAAGAGCGTGCCTCCATTCTTGGCGAGGAAATCATTGCAAAGCATCAGGCCAATGCCTGTACCGGTTTCATTTTCGGTGCCGTTTGTTGTATAAAAGCTCTTGTTGAATAATGCGTTCACTACTTCCGGATCCATTCCCATGCCTGTATCAGTTACAGCAATAGAAACATTTTCTTCTTTTTCTGTAACAGCTATTTCGATCGATCCGTTGGCCGGGGTAAATTTAATCGCGTTGGACAAGAGGTTGCGCAGTACAAGGCTAATCATGTCCCGATCTGTATACATGTACACTTTTTCTGCTTTGACAGTGATCTGCAAATTTTTTGTTTTTGCATGCAGGCGAAAGAGGTCAGTCGTTTCAGTAATCACCTCGCTCACTTCCAGCAATAGCGGATTTATAGTATTTGTTTGCATCTGGCATTTCACCCAGGAAAGAAGGTTCTCCATGAGTCCTGTTGTGTAGCTAAGGTCCTTTACAACATCCGGAATGAATTGCTTGATCTCTTCTGCAGGCATGTCGTACTGGTGAACTGTTCTGAACAAATTCCGCAGCGCGTACAATGGCGTTTTCAAATCATGCGAGATCACAGAAAAAAGTTTGTTCTTGAGCGTATTCAAATCTGTTAACTGAATCGTTTGCTGCTCCAGCAAGGAGGCCTTATGGTCTATTACTTCTTTTTGTTTCTGAATTTCCAGATTCACACGGTGCAGCTCCCTGTTATTCTTAAGTATATAAAACTGGTATTGTGTGTTTTCTTTTTTTATCAGGAACAGTGCATAAAAAATGAATGCAGCCGGCAAAATATGATTCAACGCATAAAAAGGAAAGTTTGTATCAGCAAGCTGGAAGGCATAATTTTTCTGAAAAACAAATACATAAAAATAACAAAGAAGGGAGAGGCTGAATGCGAATATGATATAGAGCACTCTCTGTAAAAAAAATACGGACAGTACCCCGTACAGAATAAAAAATAATTCGATACCCACATCAAAGCTCACCGCATAGACCATTGCGGTAAGTACAGGATAAAAAGTAAAATAGCACATCCTTCCCACTTCATGCATCCGGAAATGATTGAAGACAAGTACGAGCATGCTAATCATGGCCGGTGAGAATGTTACAACCCAGGCAAATGCCGGCAGTTGAATATGTGCAACAAAGAGTCCGATAACCGGCAGGAAAATTCCTATCAGAAAGCCAAGAACATTGAGCAGGTTGAAAATGCTCAGTTTCCTTTTTTCATAATCATCCATACTATCGAGATAGCCGATAGACCTGATTTTATTATGAAAAAGAAGGAGGTTATGAAGGACAGCTTGCATCGTGTGTGGTTAACGGTAAATTTCCGGTTTTATTTGCATTTACCCCGCGAGCAAAGGCCGGCAAAATTGCGTCAATACATGAAAACAATTAGAGAAGCCTGTCATTAAAATGTCACCCTTCAAGGAGAGTTCCGACTTAATTACGGGAAGGAAACTCAGGGGAAAGAGAATCCCGGAATTGTTTCGATGGCGGCGTAAAATTTGCATCGGTACAGTGATGCAAACGTCTATCAGTCTTTCTCCGAAAAGAGCAAAGTGCAAAAGAAAATTCCTTCGGCATTTCCGCGACGGTTATCAGGGTGAAAAATTTATATCATGGGAACGGGAATATAAATGGCAGGCACATTTGTCGTGGAAGGAACAGCTCAACCGGGAAGATTATGAAAGACTGCTGGATGCAAAACAATTTGAAGTTATTTCCAACACTGCGGTAAAGATTGAAACAAAGACCAATCTCCTTTTTTCATTTGAGAAAATGGCTTTAAGGGATGCCGTCAAATCTGCACAGGGGGCAAAGGCTTTTGCAAAAGGATTGTATGATTATGTTTATGGAACTGACAACATGGAATCGCGTTTTAGCACATTTGGTGAAGTACTTGATTCTCTCCCGCGTGTTCAAACCAGGGTACATACCTGGCCTTTGCACACTGTATTTGGGTTCATAGCCAATCCGCGGCAATTTATTTTTATGAAACCAAGGGTAACTCAGGTCGCTGCTCTTAATTATGATTTTGAATTTAATTATCGTTCCCGACCCAATTGGGATTCATATCAAAGCCTTATCGCTTTTGCAGAGGAAGTGAGAAATGATACGGCTGACCTGAGACCTCGCGATTATATCGACCTGCAGAGCTTTATCTGGGTTATGGGATCAGAAGAATATTGAAAAATTAAAAATTAAAAATTCAAAAATTCAAATTGAAGAAGTTCAATAAGTAAAATCAAAAAGAACAGTTGCAAAGCTGAATAACCAATTATGTTTTAATCTTCCCTGTATCCCATGTGATATCATGTGTCTCACTCAAGGTTGCAAACCATTTTGCATTTTTAATTTTGCATTTTTAATTTGTTCAGGGAATCAGCCTGTAATTTTTATAAGCAAATAGCCGCTGACCGGTTTTCTTTTCAAACCAGTAAAGCAGTTTTTCTTTGAGCGAGAATTTTTTTTGACGGCTGTCCAGCGTAACCTGCCAATTTTTTTTCATGATACGTTCTTTCATTACAGCGGGGTGTGTTCCCCTGAAAATATCGACGGAATCGAAATCGTTATAATCGAAGGCGGAGGTTTGTTGCACAAAATCTTTCCAGCTTTTTTTTTGTTCCCAGAATTCCAGGAAAGCCTTTTGCTTGTTCATCATGAGCCGTGGATCTTTTACCCAGCCATAATGGTACATGCAGGCATTGGCCATTTTAACCTGAAGTTTTTCTCCGTCCTTACGAAATCCCTGTGCATCGCGATAGGCTTTGATACGTGGATCATTCCTGATGATCCGAACCTCTTTATTATACCATTTGCGGCTGTCACCGATATAATCATAGGTTCCATAGAAATGCATGTAATTGAAAAGTAATCCTTCCACATCCTGCCGGTCTTTATATTGTTCGGCAGCGGCGCGGATTGCTTCATAGTATTGTTCGTGTAAAACTTCATCAGCCTGAATGTAAAAGGCCCAGTCGTACTCCGGGCGGATGTGCTGTTTCGCCTTGTCAGTTTCTACCGCCAATACTTTTCCTCCCATTTTCAAAGAAGGATCCCAAACGGAATGGACGATCCGGATTTTTGATGAGTTAATACCGCGTACAAGTTCTTCCGTACCATCATTACAATCGCCGACTGATACGATCATGTCATCTACTATCGGCAGAATGGATGTGATGGACTCTACGACCGGGTAATCATTCTGAACCGCATTTTTGATAATTGTAAACCCGGCGATTTTCATGGAGCAAAGTTAGGGGGTATGAGCCGTGAGGTATGAGCCATGAGGTATGGGGTATGGGTATGAGGAAAGTTGTAAGGCCGATAACACATTTCAATTTTAATTCATACCCATACCGACACCCCATACCTCATACCCGATACCCTTAACTTTGCCATCATTTTCATGACGAATTTCATTCCCATATTCCCACTTGGTATCGTCGTTTACCCGGGTGAAAAAGTTCACCTGCACATTTTTGAACCGCGGTACAAGCAATTGATACTTGAATGCAAGGAAACGGATAAACCATTCGGTATCCCTACGGTCTTAAATAACCGGCTCCAGGAAATTGGTACACTGGTACAGATCTCTGATATTGTTCAGACATATGATAATGGAGAAATGGATATCAAAACACAGGGAATAAAAATTTTCAGGATACTGGAAGTTATCAAAACAGTGCCGGATAAATTATACAGCGGCGCCATTGTCAATTATCCTGAAAATGAAGAAGATGAAGGAAACCGGAAATTAATGCAGAATCTGGTGAATGGCGTGAAGGAATTACATCGTCTGCTCAACATCAGTAAGGATTTCAAAAAACCGGAAGAAGAATTGAAATCGTATGATGTTGCCCATCATGCAGGACTTTCGCTCGAGGAAGAATATGAGTTGCTTGGTTTGCTGAAAGAATTGCAAAGGCAGGAGTACCTGAAACGCCATCTTCATAAAGTGCTTCCGATGCTGATGGAAATGGAGCAGTTGAAAGAAAAAGTAAAACTGAACGGGCATTTCCACAATTTATCGGCGCTCGACCTGGATGTAGAATAATCCTGCTACGGTCCTGTCAATGTAATCATATGGCTGTTACACTTTGTTTTGACTATGGTAATACGCGTTTAAAGTGTGCAATCTTCCGTGAAGGAGACCTGGAAGACGTGATCGTGATCGACAATGATGAACCGGAAACAATAAGACAATTAATAAAAAAATATGATGCTGAAAAATCTTTGCTTTCCTCGGTAATTAATCATAACGCCGAAAGTGAAGAATTGCTGAGAAAATTGACCCGGTTTCATAAACTTGACCATCACTCGAAATTACCCGTTACAACACCTGTCGGCAAACCGGAAACGATCGGTGCTGACAGGCTTGGACTTGTTGTTGCAGCGGCACACCTGTTTCCCGGAAAGAATAACCTGGTAATAGGACTGGGCACATGTATCACGTATAATTTTATCAATAAAAATCGTGAATTCCTCGGCGGTAGCATTTCGCCTGGCATGGAAATGCGTTTTAAATCGATGCAGGTGTTTACTGCAAAACTTCCTTTAATCGAAAAGGACTGGAATTTTCCATTGATCGGGTATGATACTAGAACGAATATGTTGAGTGGGGTCATTCTTGGAATGGCTAAGGAAATCGACGGAATTATTGAAGCGTATGAAGAAAAATACAGCAACTTTAACGTACTATTAACCGGGGGTGATTCTACCTATTTTGCCTGCCATCTCAAAAAGAAGATATTTGCAGACCCT
>DATLDA010000240.1:0-5655 GCA_035526135.1 Flavitalea sp. | reverse complement strand
CAAAAACAAAGGTGAGGTGCTACGTGTTTAAGTTGAATTATGTCTCTATGGGGTAATTTCTTCAATAAGCACTCATTTGTGCAGTCTCAATGGCAGCATGATTTAATACAGAAACTTTAATATTTTTTTTTATGGGCACGGATTTTCTGAAAAGCAGGCGGAAGCTTGCAAAAATGGTGATCACGCCGACCGCCACTGCAAATGCCAGGAAGATCATAAAGCCCAGGATCTTGACCAGCGCATCTTTTATTATATAGCGTACATTTTTTTTCATGGTGTGGTGCTTAGGTAACAAATAAAATTGTTTTTGGCGTTTTTGCGCCCAGAGAACTGGTAGGTTAATCGAGGATATTGGTCAATTGGTCGGTAAAATTTCGCTCCTGAATCAAAGTTTGCAATTAATTGACGGGTAGCAGCTTTTATTCGACTATTGACAAACAAACCTCGCTCAAAGGCAACATTTGTTCGTTCAATGGATTCGTATAAAGACGAGCCTATTGAGTATCAATCCCTGTTTAACGACCGGGAAACGAAGGATCCTGTCCTTCTGTCGATAGAAGTATATGTGGTAATGGAGATCGACGAATAGTATTCATATATTTCCATTACCTGAACAGCGGAGGTATCAGCACAAAGTAATATCCAAACCACCCGCCAATCTTAAATGCTCTGATCTTCATTGTATTATAAATACCCTAATCAGGATTTTTTCCCACTACGGGAAAGTCTTTCTTTCAAAAGGAATGAATAGAACAATTTCCAGGAAACAAGAATTCAAATATTTCTGCACTCATACGAATGCTATGAATGATTTATCAAATGAATCAGATCCCGTAACATTGCGGCTAGCCATCTGCGTTACCAGATCGGATGAATGGGAATTGCAATAAAATGTGGAAGAGAACCGGGACGTTTATGACTCCGGTTGAGAATTAAATTTTTGACATTTCGTCGATCGACAATTTCAAACGTTTGATTTTATACTCGTAATAATGGCGGTTGCGGTTGAGCAGACGGAACCAGTTGTAGATTGTCTGCAAGGCAATCGGTATGACGAAAGTCAGGAAGATAATAATGGCGAAAATTTTTACTAATACGTCTTTCATCGGATCTGGATTTTACTTAAAGAAAGCCGCCTGGTTTCAGGCGGCCAGAACCCTTTATTACGTGGCTGGTCGTGTAAAGGGCTCGTAACAAAGGTTGTGATTTTCAAGCCTACCACAGCCTTTTTTCGACTGTTGATAGCATTGTTTCGGTATAAACGTCTTTCCAACCGTTTTGATATGCCATTTAACGAATGATGGAAATTTACTAAGTGTAAATACGAACATTTCCGTGCAGGTATTTTGGATATGTCGGATAGAGAAATATTTACTGATAAATGTTATGGCAACTGATTTTATCAACATCCACAAGATGTGCGTTTTGTTTACGTTACATATACAGTGAATAAGATGAAAAAAATTGCCCGCGATCTGATGGCAGCAGCAGTGGTATTGCTCGTTTGCGCCGGCATCATCTTTGTCATTGCCCGAATATTTATCTACTTCGAAATTTTTATTCACTAAGAAAGAATTTCAGATTTTAGATTTCAAGTGAAACGATGTACTCCCAAATCTGAAATCGTAAATCTAAAATCTAAAATTATCTTTACGCCTTTGCTTACTTTGCATCTTTGCGTGAAACAACATCAGGCAATGCAAAGGCGAGATACTGATCCCCCGATTTGCTTCCGATCTTTCCACCCCCACAGGCAATAACAACATACTGCCTGCCATCAATTGAATAAGTGGCGGGTGTTGCATAGCCGGGTACCGGTAATTTTGCTTTCCACAAAACTTTTCCGTTCTTCTTGTCAAAAGCACGGATCATACCATCTTTCGAAGCGGCAATGAAAACCAAACCACCCTTTGTCACCAGCGGACCGCCGTAACATTCTGTGCCCGTCGGTGGAATTCCCTTTTTCGTTAATGCTTCCAATTCGCCCAATGGAACTTTCCATAAAAGTTTTCCGGTGTTCAAATCAACGGCATTCAAAGTTCCCCACGGCGGCTTGATACCGGGATTCGCATCTGTATCGTAGAAACGATTGTAACCTGTCATTGTATAAGGAACTTCATCCAGTATGCTTTTTTTTCCTGTATTTTCTGAAACCGGTTCTTTGGGTAATTCGCCGGAACCTTTCTTTTTTCCCGGTTCAGTTATGCTCCGCTTCATCAGAAAAGCGGTGACCGCGTCTTTCTCTGTTGCAGGAATTTGTTTGAATCCGGGCATCATATTTTTTCCGCTCTCAATTATTTTATGTACCTGCGATTCGGTGTATTTTTTTTCAAGATTCAGTAGTGAAGGATAAGAAGCTCCATTCCCTTTCAATTCTTGTCCATGGCACGACATACAATACCTGTCATAAACACTTTTTCCTATTCCATTCAATGAAAGATCTGAGCTTTTACCAGGTACATCAACCATTGTGAGCACCCAGGGTAATTCAGTGCTGTTCACATACAAAATACCGGATTCGGGATCCACCGCAGCGCCCCCCCATTCACCCCCTCCGTCATATCCCGGAAAAATCCACGAGCTCAGTTTACTCGGTGGAGAAAATAACTCACCGTACTTTACTTTATTATATTTTTCCATTAACGCGGCTCTGATTTCAGGAGTCACATCACTTACTTCTTCCGGAGAAAATTTTTGACGCGCAAATGGTTCAGGCAATGAGGGGATAGGTTGAGTCGGCCAGGCTTCTTCCCCGGGAAGGTCGGAAGGAGGAACGGGTTTTTCTTCTATAGGAAAAATGGGTTTACCATTGCTCCTGTCAAATAAAAATATGTATCCGTGTTTGGTGATTTGTGCAACGGCATCAATTTTACTTCCATTATGATGAAGTGTGACGAGGTTCGGATTGGCCGGCAGATCTCTGTCCCACAAATCGTGATGGACCGTTTGAAAATGCCATAAGTATTTTCCGGTGGCGGCATCCAATGCGAGCAGCGAGTTGCCAAACAGATTTTGTCCTTTGCGCATGCCGCCATAAAAATCTCCCGAGACAGAACCGGTAGGAACGTATACGATTCCGCGTTTTTCATCCAATGACATGCCGGCCCAATTGTTTGCGCCTCCTAATTTTTTCCACGCCTCTTTATCCGGCCAGGTATCATATCCAAATTCGCCGGGATGAGGAATGGTATGAAAGATCCATTGACGTTTCCCGGTGCGTACATCAAAGGCACGGATATGTCCGGGCATTGCATCGGCAGACTCGGCAACACGGTGGCCCATGATAAAAAGATCTTTATAAATCACGCCGGGGGTGGAGGCAGCGATAAAAGAATTTATACTTTCCGGTTCAGTGTCTAAATTTTCTGCGAGGTCGATAAATCCATTTGTGCCGAAACTTCTTACCGGTTTTCCATTGATGCTATTGATTGCATAAGTCCTGTTTGCGACGCTGTAAAGAATTCTTTTATCGGTTCCGTCCTCATTCTGCCAATACATAACACCGCGGCTTACTTTGAAAAAAGCAAAGGGGTCCTTTTTTGAGGCCGTATCTTCTTCAGCCGGATCGAACAACCATTTCAGTTCACCGGTTGCTGCATCGAGTGCAAATAATTTAAGGCGGGGCGAAGTGCCATACAAAATGCCATCTATCATAATCGGATTACACTGGTTCTGGGATCGATTTCCGGTGTCTTTATCGTTTGAACTATACGTCCACGCTAATTGCAACCTGGAAACATTATCAGTATTGATCTGATCATTTGAAGAATAGCGGATCCCGTCTTTCGACCCCGCATAGGCCGACCAGCCCGAGTAGCTTTTGTAATCAATATCATTTTTACAGGATAGACCAAAAAAAATGATGGAAATTATTCCTATCCGGTGGATCAATTTCATGATGTGAATTTGAATGAAAGATCGATCTAATTTAGAGAAAAGGAAAACATAATAGAGAAAAGCAACACATAGAAACATAGTTACATAGGAACACATAGATATCTTTACGTTCTGGCTTACTTTGTGTCTTTGCGGATGATAAATGAAAGGTCAGAACTGTTTAAAAATCGCAGGGATGCAAAATATAGCTTTCCTTTTTTTCGTCTTTTTAGTGCTCACTGAAAATTCTTTTTCGCAAAAAACCGATAGTATAAAAGCGAGCAATCACTTTGGGGGTGCAATCACGCTTACCACCAAAGGAATTTCTACCATACCCAGTTTTACGCTCGGAAAACCGGCAGTGCTATTTGATATGTCCATAGGGAAACGAAGGCTCAGCTTTGAACCGCAATTCCGGTTCTCACTTGAAGGAAAACCCTGGACGTTTATTTTTTGGTGGAGATATAAATTGCTTACAACAGACAAATTTCAAATTTCCGTGGGTACCCATCCTGCGCTTAATTTCAGAACCGAGGTAGTTGTATCAAACGGCGTTTCAAAAAAAGTCATCGTGGCAAGACGTTATCTGGCAGCAGAGTTGGCTCCGAATTATGTACTTGCCAAAAATATTACTATAGGGTTGTACTATCTCTATTCACGGGGGCTTGACAAAGATGCAACCAGGAACACTCACTTTATCGGGATCAGAAGCAGTTTTTCAAGTAATCTCAGCTCCCAATATTTTATCCGATTTATTCCCCAATTCTATTACCTGAAAACAGATAAGCCATATGGATTTTATATCAACCCTACACTAACTTTAGCAAAGAAAAATTTTCCGTTTTCGATCTCATCAATCGTTAACAAAGCCCTTAAGACAGATATACCAGGCAAAAGTTTTCTATGGAATATCAGTTTGATTTATTCTTTCAATAAAGAATATGTAGAAATGCCGCAACCCTTTTGAAATGAATAAATTTGTCCGTAGGGCGAAGGTTTTTAAGTAACTAATTAAACAATTTCCTAAGATTCCTGTAAAATGAAAATGACAGTTCCGCATTTTTAAATTTTCAATTTCTTTTGCGTCTTTACTTCCTTTGCGACTTTGCCCGTCTGACCGTTCATCCGGTCAGGCGTGAAATTTTATATCAGACCTTAGCTATGGATAAAAAAAAACGTTCACTATTGATTTTGATCCTGGGATTACTTTCTGCTATCGGACCGTTTTCAATAGATATGTATTTACCCGGATTTCCAAATATTGCCGACGATTTGCACACTACAGTGGATTATGTTTCTTATTCTTTATCGAGCTTTTTTATTGGCATCAGCGTTGGACAATTAATTGTTGGTCCTTTGCTGGATCGGTTTGGAAGAAAAAGACCATTATATATTGGCTTGATCATTTATGTGATTGCTTCTCTTGGTTGTGCGGTTTCGAGTTCAGTGGAAATGTTGATCGGGTTTCGATTACTTCAGGCACTGGGCTGTTGCGTGGGTATGGTGGCACCGAGAGCGATCGTCCGCGATATCTTTCCCGTTCATGAAAGTGCGAAAGTATTTTCTCTGTTAATACTTATCCTCGGGGTTTCACCGATTATAGCACCTACTATTGGCAGTTACCTCATCACTTCTTTGGGATGGCATTCGGTTTTTTTCGTGATGGCTGTTATAACTTCACTCTTGTTGTTGGCTTCTTTCTTTTTCCTGGCAGAAAGCAGGCCACCGGATCCTTCCATGTCATTGCGGCCACGACCGATTGTAAATAGTTTTCTCTCT
>DATLDA010000201.1:0-4613 GCA_035526135.1 Flavitalea sp. | reverse complement strand
GAAAAGGAATTTCATATTCTTCCGCCAGCTTTCGACCGCCCTGTTTTCCAAAAATATAATACCTGTTATCGGGCAGTTCGGCCGGGGTGAAGTAACTCATATTCTCTACCAACCCGATCAGCGGCACCCTGATCTGTGCCTGCCCGAACATAGCAATCGCTTTCTTTGCATCCGCAAGGGCAACATCCTGGGGGGTGGTAACAACGATAACTCCGGTCAGGGGAACTGTTTGTACCAGAGTAAGATGAATGTCGCCGGTGCCCGGCGGCATATCGATCACGAGATAATCAAGTTCATCCCATACTACTTCGGTAACGAACTGTTTGATAGCACTGCTGGCCATAGGGCCCCGCCAAACAACCGCATTTTTTTCGTCAACAAGTAACCCGATGCTAAGTAATTTGATTCCGTATCGTTCAAGCGGAACAATCATTCCCTTTCCATTCACATCGGTCATCATTGGTCTTTCACCCCGTACTCCAAACATGATGGGAACGCTGGGGCCATAAATGTCCGCATCAAGTAATCCTACCCTGGCACCACCCTGTGCAAATGCGAGTGCAAGATTTGCCGCCACGGTGCTTTTCCCTACTCCTCCTTTCCCGCTTACGACTGCAATGATGTTTCTCACTTTTGGTAATACAGTCTGTCCATCTTTTCTGATCGAAGTTGTATTTGAAGTAAAATTTACCTGTACTACTGCCTGCTTATCCACCAGCAATTGGATGGCATTGATACAGGCATTACGAATCAGATCCTTCAACGGGCATGCAGGTGTCGTAAGGACAACAGTGAATTGAACGTTGCGTCCGTCTATGGAAATGTCTTTCACCATATTCAATGTAACGAGATCCTTTCCGAGATCTGGTTCCTGAACATTACTCAGTGCCTCTAATACCTGGTCTATAGTCATGTAACCTGTTAATTTTTTCTTCTGTACCATTGCAAATTTAACCATATACCAGAGGTTTTGTTGAAATATTCGCGAGGTATATAAACCAATGGATTGCCTTGCTTTTGAGGTTGTTAAAATTTACATCACCTTTTCACCATCACGTAAAAAAAACATAGGTTTGATGCTGATGAAGCGTGTTTTACTTTACCTCATTTTACTGTCAATAATTACCCCTTCTGCGAAAGCCCAGTTTGAAAAGTTGAAAGATTCCGTTGTTCAACTTTTTGGAGTGGTAATGACCGCAGATAGCCTCCGTGCCATTCCCTATGTGAGTATCATTGTCAAGGGTCAAAAGCGGGGGACGATGACAACAGAACAGGGTGTTTTTTCTATTGTGGTATTAAAAGGCGATCAATTGGAATTTACTTCCGTGGGATATAAACCCAAATTGGTTGACGTACCGAGGGACGTGGAAGGAAACCAATACAGTATGATCCAGCTCATGGTTACTGACACCGTCTATCTACCGGCGACGATTATCCGACCCAGGCCATCGAGGGAACAATTTGAAAGAGATTTTGTCAATGTTGATGTTCCGGATGATGACATTGAAATTGCCAGAAAAAATACCGAAGAATCCAGAAGAAGGATTCTATCCAGATCACTCCCTTCCGATGGAAAGGAGGCCGGAAATATTACCCTTCGCAACAGCGCTAACCGGTATTATTATGCGGGTCAGGCGCCTCCGCAAAATATTTTCAATCCATTCGCATGGTCAGAATTCATCAAAGCCTGGAAACGAGGAGACTATAAGAGGAAGAATTAATAATTAATAATTAAAAATTAGTAATTAGGATTTATTCTTTTTGACTTTTTAATTTTTACTTTTTACTTTTTAATTTTTAACCGACCTGAATCGTGCTGATACAATCAGCTCTTTACTTCCTGAAGAATACTCATAGAACCCTTCTCCTGATTTCATTCCTAAATGTCCTGCCGCGACCATATTTGTAAGTAATGGGCATGGTGCATACTTTGGGTTGCCGAATCCATCATGCAAAACTTTCAAAATGGAATGACACACATCCAGACCAATAAAATCGGCCAGTTGTAAGGGACCCATAGGATGCGCCATTCCGGTTTTCATGATCATATCTATTTCTTCGACACCGGCTACCCTTTCATACAAACTAAAGATGGCTTCATTGATCATGGGCATAAGGATCCGGTTTGCAATGAAGCCCGGATAATCATTTACTACGCAAGGGATTTTTTGTAAAGCACGGGTTAGTTCGACAATTTTGGACGTAACGGTTGAATCGGTGGCATACCCGTTAATGATTTCCACCAGTTTCATCACCGGAACCGGGTTCATAAAATGCATGCCGATCACTTTATCGGGTCTCGAAGTAGCAGCTGCAATTTTAGTGATCGAAATGGAAGAAGTATTCGAAGCGAGGATCGTTTCCTTTTCGGCCATTGAATCCAGTTGTCGAAATATCTGCAGTTTAAGTTCAATGTTTTCAGTGGCTGCCTCCACGACGAGTAAGCAATCTTTTACTCCTTCCTTCAGATCAGTGTGCTTTGTAATTTTTTTTAAAGTGTCGGCTTTCTGCGCTGTGGTGAGCGTCCCTTTCCCTACCTGCCTTTCAAGATTTTTGGAAATCTTTTCAAGAGCTTTATCGAGTTGTACAGGGTTTACATCTACCAGTCGGACATCAAAACCATATTGCGCAAAAACATGGGCAATACCATTTCCCATTGTTCCCGCGCCAATAACTGCGATCGAATCCATATAGCTGATTTTAGATTGTAGATTGTAGATTTTAGATTCTTTGATGAAAACCTTTGCTAGTTGCCCCCTTTGCTTCTTTGCGTGAAATTTCTCCGCAATCACAAATCTAAAATCTAAAATTGACTATCATACTTTCTTAATTTCCACTTCGCTTTGGTTTTTGAACTCGCTCATTATGTTTTCAACAAGTGCCATCGGTATATTGACAACCATCGAAGAAAATAGTTGCAATTCCTGCGAGGCAATTGTCACATCATACTTTTTTATCACACGAAGGATATCGTTTAAAGCAGTATAAGGAAAAAGCAGGGAAAAGGGAATTGTAACTGCATTTTTTATTACCGGAGTAATTTGCAAGGCAAGTGCCGCAGAGGTTTTATAAGCATTGATCAAACCTGGCACGCCCAATAAGGTACCTCCGAAATAACGGACAACTATCACAGCAATATTGGTAAGTGCACGGCTATCAATCTGACCTAATATCGGACGCCCGGCTGTACCCGCCGGTTCCCTGTCATCGCTTACCCGGAATTCATTTCCACTTTCGCCGATCCTGTACGCGAAGCAATGGTGTGTGGCCTTCGAATGTTCTACTTTTAGTGCTGTGCGAATTGTTTTGAATTCAGTGACAGTGGATACGGGATACGCAAATGCAATAAACCTGCTTCCGCGATCACGGAATTCTGCCGAAGAAGATTTTGATATAGTAAGGAAATGCTCTTGCATGTGCACTATCCGTATGCGATCAGGGCTATAGCTACCATCGAAAGTAGTACACCAATCCAGTTTATCGTTAACAACTTCTCCCCGAAAACGAGCCATGCAACAATAGCACTGAATAATACAATACCCATATTGTTGATAGGTATGATGGCAGAACTCTTTCCGCCAAACTGCTTGAGTACTTTTACAAGACACCAGATTGAAAAATAATTCGGAACACCCAGTGCAATACCGGCAAGGATCGCCCGGAACTCCATGTTTCTCTTCTTAACCATTTGTTGTAAAACCAGGGTAATGATACCCAGTAAAGCTGCTATAAAAAATGCCGCAACGATGAAGTCGTTTTTGTTTTGATCATTCAGGAAAGTTGATTCAACATATTTGATCATGGTATCAAGAAGGCCACTTCCCAGGAATAGAATTACAGGTAATAACAGTAGATATTTCGATCGGGGTGAAGAAATTCCTTTTTGTGGTGCAGGTGCAGGCCTGTAACAAGTGAGTATCACGGCAACCAGAGCCAGTGCGATACCGGTATATTTTAGAATAGTGTCTGGCTCGTTGTAGAGATAAATGGAAAATAAGAAAGGGATAACAAGGGAGAGTTTGTTTGCGACAGAAGTTACGGCTACGCCTAACTGTTGTGCCGTATACCCGATAATGTTAAAAAGAAAAATGAAAACGGCACCCATGGCGCAGGCCCAGGGAAACCACGGGGCAGTCAGGTTGTCGCGGTTGAGAGGAAAAGCACCATTCAGCAATGATCCTGTTACAACACATGTTATGTAATTGAAAACAATAACCTGCAGGTTGTTTAAACGCAATCGCTCCACTACTTTGAAAAATAGTGTCAGGTAAGAAGCCAACACGATGCTACCAATCAGCAGGAACATGGACAGAATTTAATTTTGTGAGTGTTGCCACGTGTTGATCCTGTTACTACCGAATTCCTGCTCATTTAACGGCCTGCAATTTTGTAACGACGGCGCTTTTATTCCTTGCCCGGAATACATCTCTGTATTCGTTATCACGTAAGCTTCGTCCCAGATATCTTCATCGATAAAAGATTGCAATACCTTCTGGCCGCCTTCAACCAGTACACTTTGAATGTTATGATGATACAATGCGTTCAATACCTGGTGAACAATACTGACATCCTGTGTTACCTGATAAAGAAGTAATTTTTCTCTTTCTTCATGC
>DATLDA010000189.1:0-8071 GCA_035526135.1 Flavitalea sp. | reverse complement strand
GTAATTCCACCAAATGCGTAGGATGCGATGTACTGGTATTCATCCACCAGGTCGTTTCCGGTTTTACCCCACGACGCACGCAATTTCAATGTATTCATGAATCGAACATTGTCGGCGAAAAACGATTCTTCGGAAATTTTGTATCCCAGTGAAATACCGGGGAAAAATCCGAACCGGTTTTCTTTGGGAAAAATGTAAGAACCCTGATAACGCCAGACAAATTCTGCCAGATATTTTTCCTTGTAATTATAGTTGACCCTGCCAAAATAATTCAGCCGCGCATTTGTATAGCCTGACCCGGAATTATTCAATTCAAGTTCACTTCCGGCAAATAACTGGTCTACATCAGGAGAGATGAAATTCTTCCGGTAGGCATTGAAATTGTCACCTTGTCCTGTGATTTTTTCTGCGCCAACCAAAAAATTCAGGTAATGGTCTGACAAAAATCTTCTTTCATAATTCACCAGACCGTTCAACAGGATATTCTGATTGTCTTCCATCGATTCAGAAAGTGTCGGGTCTGGCAAACCACGTTTTCCTTTTTCCAATATAGGTTGATTGTTCGCGTCAAATCCCTGGAAAGAATACAGGTACCACGGTGTCATAAAATTTTTATGGAAGCGGAATGATTTATCAATCGCGGCATTTCCTGTAATTGACAAACCAGGTACGAATGGAAGTTTGATATTCAGTTTTGCATTTGTATTCAGCACATATCTTTTATCCCGATCATAGCCGGTTGCTTTCGTACTCACCACTACGGGATTGTCGCCATATTCAATATCAGGACCGGGTGTTCCATTAGGCCAGTATGCGGTCATCGTTGGTTTGCCGCGCATTACCATCCTGAAAATTGCTCCGGCGCTTCTCGTAGGAAAATTCCTGTCCTCCATTCTTCCGGACACATCAAATCCAAGCGTAACATTTTTACTGATGTTGCCATCCAGATTGGTACGGAAATCGTATTGGTTGTATTTTGTTCCGCTGTTATAATAAAATCCATCCTGTGATCTTCCCGAGAGGGAAATAAAATAGCGCATCCCTTCAGAACCACCGGAGATAGAAACGTTGCCATAGTTCTGCATTGACCAGGGGCGCAACACTTCCTTGAACCAATCCGTATTCGGGTATAGCCACGGATCAGAGCCATCGCGGAATTTCTCTATCTGCGCAGGAGTGAAGACGGGAGCTTTGCCTGCATAAAAATTAATTTCATTCAACATAGTTGCATACGTAGGTGCATCCGCCATTTCAGGAATGCGCGTGGGCCTTCCGTAACCCTGGTTGAAGGAAGCAGTAATGCTTGGCTTGCCTGTTTTACCCCGCTTGGTAGTAATAAGTATAACACCATTTGCAGCCTGTGCTCCGTAGATCGCTGCAGATGCGTCTTTTAATACAGAAATATTTTCTATTGTACTCGGATCAATCCTCTCAAGCGAACGTCCGGGAATTCCATCCACTACAATAAGCGGCCCGTTATTATTTAATGTGTTGATCCCGCGTATCCGAAGAATCGTTCCATCATAACCGGGCTCACTGCTAGGGGTAACCGTAACCAGGCCGGGTAAACGACCTGCAAGACTGTTACTTACATTCATGGCAGGTGATTTCATCAATTCACTGCCGCGCACCGCGGAAACGGAACCGGTTAGTGTAGCTTTTTTCTGGGTACCGTAACCAACAACCACCACTTCACCCAGCCCCTGGGCTTCTCCCTGCATCTGTACATCAACAGTTTCCTGTCCATCGACGATTACTTCTTTTGCAGGAAGTCCGACTCCGGAAATGACCAGAGTTCCTCGCCTCGCCGGAACATCCAATGAGAACTTCCCAGAGGAATTTGTAGTAGTTCCTTTATTTGTGCCTTTGAGCGTAACACTGGCTGCCACAACCGCCTGACCTTTCTCATCAGTAACTGTACCAGTTACCCTTTCATTCTGAGCGAAGGCAAGATTTGGTAGCGTGAATAAACCAATAAGAAAAAAAGATAAAAGGAAAAATAAGTGGTGCTTCCTGTTATGATTGAAGCACGCGGGCGTAGTCACCCTAGGTGTAGAATTTTCTTTCATATGCAGTTTTGCTTAGTTAGTGGGTAAAAAGGTAGTACATTCTACCATTAGAATATCAATACGGCCACAAATTTTTTTGTCATCCGATTGTCTTTTTTAATAGTAGAATAGTGATAAATATTTTTATATGAAATTATTTCTTTTTCAGACTGGACAAATATTCGAGCAGATCAGCAAGTTCCTGGCTCGTAACCTGCTCATGCAATCGTTCAGGCATTAAGGACTGATCCAGTTTATTGACAGATTGAACATTCCATGTTTTTACCTTCTGCACTGATCCGCCGATGATCTTCAGATCGATATCGGTTTCGGTTTTACTCGTAACGATGCCCGTCATTGTGGAACCATCTTTCATTTTAAGTTCTGATCCTTCAAAGCCAAAGCTGATTCCCGCTGATGGATGGACTATCGCTTCAAATTGGGATTCCTTGGGTAACTTGGAACCGATCTCGGTAAGCTTCGGACCGAAATCAAATCCAGTTGTTCCAACCTGATGACAGACAGCGCAGATTTTCGAAAATACTTGTTTTCCCCTTGATACATCTGCCGGCAACGCTAATAACTCTTTAAGTTCGGGAACTTTTGAATTAACCAGTTGCTTTTTACCACCAGGCAAATAAGAAGTGGCTTCATCATAAATATAGCGGCGCCATGCCCCACTTGTTCCCTGAACAACATCGGGAATTAATTCTTTAGGAACTTTTTTCTTTTTCAATAAGTCGAGTGCGCGATCTTCTCCGTCCCAACTCCTTCCAATCATGGAAGCAGCTGTTTTACGGATATTCATAGAGTAGGAAGTGGAAAGAGCAACTCTTTGCAACATATCGATCGATTCCTTCTTTCCGGCACGGCTGATCGCACGCAGCAGGTTGGTGATCTTTGAAGAATCATTTCCATTTAGTACCTGCTGTGCAAGATCCTGGCCTCCCAGTTTCAGAAGCAATCCGGCGGCATCCCTTCCGACGGGCTCGTCGGGTTTGTCAATTGCAAGTTGCAACAACACCGGATTTTCCCGTTTCACTGTATATCTGTCTACCAGTTCAATGTATTCTCCCGTACCATTCACGGATTTAAGTACATCATCCAATGCCTTCTTTGCGATCGGTGAACTGTTTACCGATTTAAGATCAAGATGTCGTAATACGAGTTTATTGAATCTTGTATCATTACCACTGTTTGTTTCAATCATTTTTAGGAGTAATGGATATTTCGCCGGTCCTTTATTGAAATCAAATGCACGGAAATAGCGAAGGCGCGCGGAAAGATCTGTGCCGGCATCAGCTGCAAGGGCAGCAAGCATTTGCACCGCACTGTCGGTGCGCGCCCTCCAGACAAGATCATGGAAGGCGGCAGATTGTTGATCCGGATTAGTGTTTACATAAGCAGGGAAAAATTTATCCCATTGGTTATTTGCTCCAATACCGAGCGCTTCCAGATACCAGCGGTCTTTGCCATCATATTGTTTTGCGAGGGATGCCCATAGATATGCAGCCGAATCCGCGTGGTAGTTATGTAAGGCAAGTGCTGCCTCTCTTCTCACCTGTGGCTCCCTGTCATTTACCAGTTGCTGAAGAATTTTTGCGAGGTCTGTTTTAGTTTCCCTTGCAGCACGCAGCGTGAGTATGCGAATGTCCGGATTGGCATCCCGCAATCCTTCTTCGATGTATTTTGATCTATCACCAGGCATTTTAAATAATACCCAGAAAGCGCGTGCACGCATGCGCGGATTCGAACCGCTGAACCATAATTTTTCAAGCTCAGGCACCGCATCCGGTCCCATTTTTTGCAATGCAGTAAATGCGTGGTGGCGAACAGCGAGATTTGGATTTTGTAATGCTGCTACGGCACCCGCAGGCGTATTATAATCCTGTTTCGGAATACTATACCTGCTGCCTTTTGGAGCAACCCTGTAAATGCGTCCGCGTTGCTGATCCCCTGCCTGATGACCACCAACACCCGGATCATACCAGTCGGCAATGATCAATGACCCGTCCGGAGCGACACAAACATCAGCCGGCCTGAACCACTGATCTTTTTCGTTGCGGAGAATATTCACTATGGAAGCTGTATAACCTGCACCTGATTTTTTTACAGGATATGAGCGCACAACATTTGGTCCTGCATCAGAATGAATCATCTGATCATGAAAACCTGCCGGAAGCAGATCTCCTTCATAGATAACCATTCCTGTTGGTGAACCTGCCCCTGTCAGCAGCAGGTTGGGAACAACACCAGGATCATTCTGGTGCCAATGACGGAATGGAATAGAATCTTCCATATTTGTCCGCGAAGCTGACCATCCTGCGCCGGTCATTTCATCGGTATACCCGTAATTTCCATAATCCATTACATAATTGATCCGTACACTGCGGTTACCATCATCATCATTATCCGATTGCCACAGGATACCATAACTGTCAACTGCTGCCTCGTAATTGTTTCTGAAATTCTGCGCGAGACATTCCACATTGCTTCCATCCGGGTCGCAACGGAACACCATTCCCATTTTATATTTCCTGGAATCTATTTCATCCCCATCCTGATCGCGGACGACGCGGCCATTCTTATCCTTCAATGTTTTTCCTTCATTCCCAAAATTGAAATATAATTTTCCGTCAGGTCCGAAAGTGAAGGAATGTACCCCGTGGTCATGTTGCTCGCCGCCGATCCCCTGAAATAATATTTCTTTACGATCTGCCTTATCATCTCCGTTGTCATCATAGAAAGACCATACATACGGACTCTGAGAAACGATCACCTGTTTACCCAACACACAAATACCAAGCGGTGCATTAATCTCCGGACCCTGGTAAAAAACTTTTGCTTTCTCAAACTTTCCATCGCTATTTGAATCTTCGAGGATCATGATGCGATCACCTTCCGGGTTGGTAGGATTTCCATTAATGCCGGGCCTGTAATTGTATGCTTCGGTAACCCATACACGACCACGTTCGTCCACATCTATGTTAGTCGGATTTTTTATCATTGGTTCAGTGGCCATCGCTTCCACGACAAGACCATCAGAAATTTCCAACTCTTTCAAAGCATTTTCAGGCAGATGTCTTTGCTCCTCCAATGCAGCTGAATCTGCGGCGGTCAGCTTTTTATCAGTTGCTCTTTGTTTACAGGAAAAAAGAAGAATAGAAATTAGAATCGTTGCAAGGAGGCAGGGGAAAGTTGGCTTTCTGCAGTTCATATTGGCATAGGTTGATGCCAATAATACAAAATTTTGATGAACTGAAACTTTAGGCTTTCAGCTGTCAGCCGTCAGCTATCCCACCCCGATGATTTGCCACAGCAAATGTTGAAGATTTTACGAAGAATTATCTTGTAATTATTTCTTCTGCTGACCGCTGACCGCTGACTGCCTACTGCCAACTACTTACTGCTGCTCATTTCACCGCCAACGGCTGACCTCCGTTCACAAACATTTTGCGTACAAGGTTTGCATCGTGGCCATAGATATCTTCTGCAAAATGCAGTAAGCCTTTTTCATCGACCCAAGCTGTGTAATAACTGATGAAAACCGGAACGGGATCTTTTAGTTTCACAAATCTTTCCTTCCCGCTGTTCATCGCTTCATCTACTTTTTCTGGTGTCCACTCACTTTGATCTTTTAAGAGATAGTTCGCCATCTTTACCGGTTCAGCGAGTCTGATACAGCCATGGCTGTATGCACGCTTGTCCTTATTGAAAAGTGATTTGGCCGGGGTGTCGTGAAAATAGATATCGAAACTGTTGGGAAATAGGAATTTCACTTTACCGAGGGAATTTTTATCACCCGGTTTTTGACGGATCACCGGAAAACCACCTTCATTGCCTGTGATCTCCATATCCTGTGATTCGAGATAGTTCGGATTTTTTTCAATCGATGGAAGAATTTCTTTTTCAACAATACTTTCCGGTACGTTCCAGTATGGACTGAACACGATCTGATTCAGATCGCCGCTAAACATCATTGTATTATGTCCTTCCTTACCGACCACGACATTCATGTCAAAAACTTTATTTTTTCCGTCTCTCACATGCAGTACAAATTCGGGAATGTTTACGAGGATGAGGCGTCCCTTCGGTTCAGCCGGCATCCATTGCACCCGGTTCATATTCAGCAGCAGTTGTTGGATCCGGCGATCTACCGGTATATTCATTTCCCTGATCAGCGCCGCGGTGATCACTCCATCCGGTGTAAACCCATGCCTGAATTGAAAAGATTTCACTCCATTCTCCAGTGTATCATTAAAATTTTGTGAAGTGTCATTGATCGTCAGATCGCCTGTAACCAGCAGTCTTTTTTTGATCATTGCAATTTCAGGAAAGGTCATTCCTCTTTTTAATGACTTCTGTGCAGTTGTGATCACAGGCCATCCACCTTGCTTGGAGATCTGATAGTATTTACTTAATTGGTTCTTCAACAGGCCATATGATGCATGAATATCTTCAAAATATTTTCCGTCCTTATGTTTTTTGGTGAGCAAAGAATCTGCGAGGAACATTGCATCTTCCTTCTTTCGTGGTATAAACCTTTCGAGTTCTTTTCTCTTCACATAACCACCATCATACGCGCTAAGTGCGTACCGGATATAATGTTCAGTTAACTTAAGTTCGGTATCAAGCATCCCCTTGTCTGCCGGATTTACATGAAGTTCTTCTTCGACAATGAGTCGATCCATCTTTTTGATCAATGCCTTATCGGCTAAAGTAGTATCCTTCACATAGGTAGTCTGGTATTCATGTATGTTCCAGAATCCGCGAGCCTGTTCAGTGAGCCCATCGGAAGAAAACCAGGCAAACTGATAATTACGCGCGTTGTAAAAACTTCTCATCCTTCTGGAAATGGTATCATCAACATGATTTGCGGACAAATACTCTTCCAGGTTCATACTGTCCAGAAAAAGATCATTGTATGCATTTTCACGTGTAATACTCATATCGCGTTTACTGATTTTTTTGCTTCCTTCTGCGGCTTCATTGCCTTCACCAGAATCAGACGGCTTATCGTTTCCACTTTTGCAGGAAGCTATAACGGCAATAACCAAAAACAGGAAAAGGATACGAAAGAAGTTCTTCGAATACATGCGAATTAATTTACCGCCGGTGGCGGGGAGTGTGATGAATAAAAATGTATGCATCAGTCAGCAAACTGCATGCCTTAACTGTCCCGTCAGGCTTGTGTTTAAAAAGGGGAAATAAACTCAACATTTAGAGGCGCTCTACCGGCCTGCAGCGGTTTCCTCGTTTTTCCTTTTATAATCTTCTGCTACGGCCCGTGCGATGTAGCCGGAAATCCATCCGACATACGCGTATTTAGGATAATAAAACCGTTTGACAGGTTGTGTGGAATTCAATTCCCTGATCAGACCGTCTAGCCAGACGGCGCCGGCCACGAGTGATTCCTGGTCATAGGTATTCTGAACCCTGCTCAGGTTTTTACGCGCTTCCAGTACGATATTATCATTCGTGATCTTCGACAGGTCGGGTTGAATCAGTTTTTCAAAATTATTCACTACCATTTGCCGGAATTTCCTGATATCATCTGCAGTCAGTTCAATATAATTCTCATTTACTTTTTCAGGATAGAGATACGAAGCAATGGTCCATACAATACCACCGGAAAGATAGACCGCACTCCGGTTACGTAATCCTGCTCTTCTTCCCAATTCATCTTTTACAGTCTGGCTCAGGCTATCGCGCCACATAGTCTCTGCTGTTCGTACAAAATCATTGAAAGAGGCAGGATTTTTTGCTTTGATCAGTTTTACAAAAGTGCGGGTACCTACAGCGAAATACAACGGATCAAACGATTGCGACATATCCATGAAATAACCACCTTTTGTATTTCCACTTCCCACATCAATTAAACTGGTTGTAAAACGTCTCTTCGGAGGAACAGTTCCAAGTACTGCCAGTTCTCCTTCTTCCTGGGGTGATACAAATCTCACCTGAAAATTCGCCGGAACATTTGCGGGTGTAACCGCCGTTACGAATTCTGTTAACTTATTTTT
>DATLDA010000118.1:0-6016 GCA_035526135.1 Flavitalea sp. | reverse complement strand
GTCCGGACCTTACCGATTGGTTATGGGAGAAACAGATCATGGGTTCAGGTATCCTTCAATTTCTGGCAGAAAAATTTCAAACGAAAATAGATTAATCGGGAAGATCGCGTTGAAGGGTGTCAATGTATTCGCCAATCACTTTTTCAATATTGAATTTTTTCAATACCAGCAGGCGGCCGTTCTTTCCCATTCGTATCCGTTCTTCGGTGGACAGATTGATCATCCTTTCCATTTTGTCGGACAGGTCAAACGGATCATTAAGGTTACAGAGAAATCCAGTTGAATTATTCAATACAACCTCTTTGCAGCCCCGGTTATTTGATGTAATGATGGGAAGTTCCATCGAGGCAGCTTCCATCAGGCACCGTGGCACTCCTTCGTTATAATAGGAAGGAAAAACAAAACAATCTGCATTTTCAAGGAAAGGCCTTACATCACGCGCAAATCCACTGTAATGTACAATTCCATCCTTATGCCATTTAACCAGTTCTTCTCTGGCGATCGAATCAGGATGGTGGTCTTCAAAAAACCCGATCAGATTAAACCTGACATCATAATTCTTTTTTTGCAGAATTCGTGCTGCATGCATATAGAGGGCAACTCCTTTGCTCTTCAGCAACCGCGTGCTCATTAAAAAAGTGAAGGGCACCCTTTCATTTTTTCGCACGATTGTAGAATAGAAATTTGTGTTCACACCTTCACCAGGAAGGATCTTTACTTTTTCTATCGGAATAATTCTTTCGCCGATAAAAACCCTCGCATCTTCATTATTAAGAAACCAGACTTCATTAGATTTTTTCAATGCTGTTTTATAAAGGAACTTTACAACGTAATACAACCAGTTCCTGCGGGCAAAGGCATAGCCAAGTCCGGTTATTACAGCAACAGAAGGAATAGAACATGCAGCTGCAGCCAGTGACCCGTAAATGTTGGGTTTCGCGACGTAGTGAAAAATAAAATCCGGACGATATTCACGGTACAAAGCTTTCAACCTGAGATAGAAAAAAAAATCGACAAAAGGGTTTTCACTTTTGTTATCAAAATGGAGAGGTACAAACTGGCAACCGGCGTTCGTTAGTTCGTAGACATATTCGTCGGCCGGAGCAAATACAATGACCTGGTATCCTTCGTTCAATAAATAGGAGATCACATCGAGCCTGAAATTATATACAGACCATGCACTGTTTGAAACAAATGCAATCAGATTATTTTGGCGAATCAATTCAGGCATTGGCTTTATTCCCCCTCAAATTTATAGATTTGATGGTACATCTACGATTCAACTGATGAGGAGGACTGGTTTCATATGATAACGACGATTGGTGTCATTGTATTCTACGCAGTATTGTCTTTTCTCATTATCGTTATCCTTCGCAGGCAACCTAACGCTATCACGCAAACGGAGATTCTTCTCACTTTCGCATTCAAAATCCTTCTTGGTTGTGTCTACGGCTATATCTTTCTAAAATACTATGGAGGTGATGATACATGGGCTATTCACCAGGCTGCTGTGAAAGAAACTGAACTGTTAAGAAAGGACCCATACCAGTTTTTCTGGGAATTTACTCCGCTCACTGCTATTTCAAATGCACGGAACTGGGAGGAGATACTCCCCTATTACCTGGCTGATCTTGAATATTGCCTGCTTGCAAAAACCTTCGGAATCATCAACCTGATCACTCGGGGCAACTATTATTTCAATGTGGTCTTTTTCAATTTTTTAGTTTTCTGGGGACATTGGTTATTGTACCGTTTGCTTGCACGAAACAATCCATCGCGGAGGCGCCTGTTGTTTTTTGCAATATTTTTCTTTCCTTCTACCGTGTTCTGGTTAAGTGGAATAAGGGCTGATGGGATTCTTTTTCTATTTTTCAGCCTTACTATTTACAACTTCGACAGATTACTACACAAAAATTCAATTTCCGGCTGGATTGGTTTCTTAATTGGATGGGCGGGGATTCTAATCATGCGCTTTCCGGTTGCCCTGCTGATAGTCCCTGCGCTGATTGCATGGTGGTTGGTAGTACGTCGAAAGAAAAGTCCTCTCCTTGCATTTATCAGTGTCTATGGAATCGCTCTTTTATTATTTTTTGTAAGTGGCCTGATTCCTTTAATAGACGGACCGCAGGCACTGAGTCGAAGACAGGCTGAATATTTTAGATTGTCTGGCAATACAAGATTTGAGCTGGATACGCTGAAACATAACACCATGAGTTATTTGAAAATTCTTCCGCAGGCTATTTCAAATACTTTTATCCGGCCACTTCCGTGGGAAGCAAAAGGTGTTCTTCAGCTGCTTGCGTCCGTAGTTATTTTATTTTTTTGGGTTCTGATAGTATTTATATTTCTGAAAAGAAAAGCGGTTCTCACCGATTCTCAATGGGCGGTGTTTTTATTGTTATTGTTCTTTGGCGTTTCTATGTATATCACCATTGGTTACACAGTCCCTTTCCCGGGTGCAATTGTACGTTATAAGGCTATCGCGGAACTGTCTTTAATTTGTGCACTCCTTTTGATCACGGGCAAAAAGGAATTGAATAGAAGAAAAATATAATATATCCTCATCGCTTCAAATACCCCAATCCGCAACGGCAGATAAGTACTTTCCCGCAACTTTTCACACATTTAACCTCAATTTGTCCCCAAAATGCCAGGAATAATTGGATGTGGGCCTGAATAGTCGTTTCTTTGAAGTCGTCAAAAAAATACTCAAAAGATGGATACACTTCGTGCTAAAGCGATCAATGGTCTTTCCAACAGGACCAATGGTTTTACAAAAAACGGATACAATGGATTTGAAAGTGCCGCCAAGATCACTGGCATTTTCGGGGAAAATGTTTTTACACTGAAAACTGCCCGCGAGTTCCTGAGCGATGAAGCTTACAAAAGCCTCACAAGCTCTATTAAAGGAGGAAAAAAATTAGACAGGGCTGTTGCCAATCAGATTTCTGCCGGACTTCGTCAATGGGCAGAAAGCAAAGGTGTAACGCATTTTACCCACTGGTTTCAACCACTGACCGGTGCTTCGGCCGAAAAACACGATTCATTTTTTACTATCAAAAGCGATGGAACGCCCATTGAACAATTTGATGGCGATACACTCATACAACAAGAACCGGACGCCTCTTCCTTCCCGAGTGGCGGGCTTCGTGCTACTTTCGAAGCACGTGGCTATACTGCGTGGGATCCTTCCTCTCCTGCATTTATTATGGAAATAGGATTGGGAAAGACATTGTGCATCCCTACCATTTTTGTTTCCTATACAGGAGAGTTATTGGATTATAAAGCCCCTCTTCTGAAAGCGCTTGAAGCGTTGAACCGTTCGGCGCTCGATGTTTGTCACTATTTCGACAAGAACATCCAGAAAGTAACAGCTACGCTCGGATGGGAACAGGAATATTTTGTCATCGATGAAGCTATGTTCAACGGAAGACCCGACCTCGTCATGAGCGGACGAACCGTATTCGGACATGCGCCCGCAAAAGGACAACAATTGGAAGATCATTACTTCGGTTCCATTCCAGAAAGGGTATATGCGTTTATGCGTGATTTCGAACAGGAATCCTATAAACTCGGAATTCCCCTCAGAACAAGACACAACGAAGTGGCACCTGCACAATTTGAGTGTGCTCCAATTTTTGAAGAAGTAAGTGTTGCCGTAGACCACAACACTTTACTGATGGATATTATGGACCGTGTTGCCCGCCGGCACAGACTGCGTGTATTGTTACATGAAAAACCGTTTGCAGGAATTAATGGTAGTGGCAAACATAACAACTGGAGCATGGCAACAGACACAGGTGTGAATCTGCTCGCTCCGGGAAAAACTCCAAAAACAAATCTCATGTTCCTGACCTTTTTCGTCAATACGATCAAGGCAGTGCATGATAACGCAGATATTCTGCGTGCTGCAATCGCGTCTGCAGGCAACGATCACCGCCTCGGTGCCAATGAAGCACCTCCCGCGATCATATCAGTATTCATTGGTCAATTCCTGAGCAGGGTATTACAGGATGTTAAGGAAAGAGTCGGAGACAATTTCGATGAGCAGGACGAAGCAATATTGAAACTAGACCTTCACCGCAGTATTCCGGAATTATTATTGGATAACACCGACAGGAACCGGACATCGCCATTTGCTTTTACAGGAAATAAATTTGAATTCCGTGCGGTAGGCTCGTCTGCAAACTGTGCCAATGCGATGACCATTCTCAATACCATCATGGCTGACACGCTCCACAAATTCAAAACTGATGTTGATCAGCATATAGACAAAGGAGAGAAAAAAGAAATTGCGATCATGCATGTGATCAGGGAATATATTGTTAACAGCGAAAAAGTTTTGTTTGAAGGGGACGGATATAGTGAAGAATGGCATAAAGAGGCAGAAAAAAGAGGGTTGCCGAATGTACGTACCACACCGCTTGCGCTTGATTCGATGATTACCGAGAAATCAAAAAAACTTTTCGAAAGTAATCATGTGTTTACTCATGTTGAACTGGAAGCAAGGCATGAGATCGAATTGGAAAAGTACATTAAGAAAGTACAGATCGAAGCACGCATCATGGGGGAACTCGCTACGAGTCATATCCTTCCTGCGGCCATCAGGTATCAGAATATGCTGATAGAAAATATCAGAGGACTAAAGGACCTTGGCTTGAATGCGACTTCTTTCGCGAATCAAAAACAGATCCTGGAGAAAATTTCTGAACATATCAGCCATGCGAGTGGATTAGTGGAAAAAATGATTGAAGCGAGGAAGAAATGCAATGCGATTTCAGATACCCGAAAAAAAGCCATTGCGTATTGTACCGATGTGAAGGAAGCGTTTTTCGATCAGATACGATATCATGTTGATAAATTGGAATTACTTATCGGCGATGAATACTGGCTTCTGCCCAAATACAGGGAAATGCTTTTCCTGAGATAAGTTATTCTCACGATTATCATTGCACGGGAAATTATCAATAGATGGCCTGGCTGTCAGAAGCCGGGCCATTATTTTCGTCGGCATCTTCCGGACCGCTGTCCCCTGCCGGCGTGCGGTCGTGTAATGGATCTCCTTCGTCAAATCTTTCAACGAATGGATTTAATTCAGAAGGTATAGCCTTCACTTTATCGGCCTCGTTCAAATCTTTTTCTGAGCGTCCGGGCTGTTTCGATTTATTCATAATAATCTTTATGATTACTCACGAATTTCCATGCCACCTGCATCGAACCGGCATGGCAAACCGAAAAAAATCCCCACATTTGTATGAGCTCATGAAGAAAATTATTATAACGATAGATGGCTGGTCTTCCTGCGGAAAAAGCACCCTTGCAAAACAACTTGCGAATGAACTCGGTTATGTTTATATCGATAGTGGCGCAATGTACCGGGCAATAACTTTGTTCTTCCTGAGAAACCACGTAGACTGGACTAACGCAGCGGCAGTAGAGGAAGCCCTTCAACAGGTTGCTCTTGAATTCAGGTATAATGAAAAAAGCAAACAGAGTGAAATGTTCCTGAATGAAGAGAACGTTGAATATGTGATCCGGGATCTTGTGGTGGCAGAAAAAGTAAGTGATGTGGCGGCTATCAAAGGTGTCAGAGATTTTGCGGTGGCAGAACAAAAAAAAATGGGAGCAGGAAAAGGTATTGTGATGGATGGAAGGGATATCGGTACTGTTGTTTTCCCTGATGCCGAGTTGAAAATTTTTATGACAGCGGACAATGCGATCCGTGTACAAAGAAGGTTTCGCGAGTTGTATGAAAAAAATCCGAACATCACGGTAGAAGAAGTAAAGTCGAATCTGGAAATGCGCGATTATATCGACTCTCACCGGGAAATAAGTCCGCTACATAAAGCGCATGATGCATTATTATTGGATAATTCAACGATGTCTATGAAACAGCAGTTTGAAATTGCACTTCGATGGGCACAGGAGAAATTGAAGAGAAAAGCTACTGCCGAAAAATAATTAAAATTATTTTTTTTACGCGAAGACGTAAGAAAGCAAAGGCGCAAAGAGAAAA
>DATLDA010000129.1:0-7558 GCA_035526135.1 Flavitalea sp. | reverse complement strand
CGGTCGTATACTTCCGGATCCACTTTTTCTATATGATTGATTACATTCTGAAGATTCATATCAAATTAATTTAAGAGGTTGGTAAATTGCTTGCATTCACTTTTGTTTTGAGGTAAGTACCAGCGATCGTCAATACTTCATTGGGTGTACGCGATTTGTCGAGACCATTTGCGTCAACTACTGTATTGTCGGCAAAAGTGTTCACTGCGATCAGCTCACGGATCAACGCAGCATGCCGTGCTTCCACTGAAACAATTTTTCCTGCGACAAGAAGATTATTCGGATCGGTCAGCAACTTTCCTGCACCATTATACGCAGATACACCGAGGTCTTCAAATGCTTTTGAAGTTGCCAGTACACTGTCTCTGCTTGAAAAATTAATTGAAGAGAAATCTACTTCCAACGCCTGAATAGCGTTTGTTCCCAACGCTTTTTTAAAGAATTCGCGGTGAGCAATTTCGTGATCCCTGATATCTGTCAGGTAGCTTGTTTCAGCAGCCGTCATACCGGAGAATTTTGTGGTCATCACTTGTTCATAAAACGCTGCTTCCAGTTGTTCCAGCGCATACGCATAATTCAAAATACCGGTATCACCGCTTCCGAGGTTTACACCTGTATTATTATTGTCATCATCTTTGTTACACGCGGCAACAAAGGCAATCATTCCGGCGGAAAGACCAGCCTGCCGAAGAAAATTCCGCCTGGATACGGACTTGATTGAGGATTCACCCGACATCTTCAAGGAAGTCGCTGTGCTGTTTGTAGGCATCATGATTATTTGTTTTTGATAAATATTTTCATCAGGTATGATTTACCTGTACCCGCGCATCTACGCAATGCAGCACTAAGTAGTTTTACTTATTAAAAATTAAATTGGGAGTGTTTAAGAGTTACGGATGTTGAGGAAGAATACTTAAACAAAGAAGACGATAGACTACTGACGATAGACGATGTACAATGTAAGGAAGGACCACAGACCACTGACCATAGACCTGGTGTACGTGATAGATGTATAAACTAGGATTGGAGAAATACTTTGGAATAATCAGTCGTAGACGATCTGTGGTCGGTGGTCAATGGTCGGTGGTCTATTCCCTTTACAAAACTTCCACCTGATTTCTGAGGAGATCTTCGAAACGGTCTCGCTGCCGTATAAGTTTGACCGTATCCTTCGTAAATAGTACTTCAGCAGGTTTCAATCTGGAATTAAAATTTGAAGACATTTCATATCCATACGCTCCGGCATTATAAAATATCAGATAATCACCTTCTCTCACTTCATTCAGTTTTCTGTCCCATGCGAACGTATCTGTTTCGCAAATGTTTCCTACGACGGTATAGATTCTTTCCGGGCCATTGGGGTTCGAAATATTTTCAATGTAATGATAGGCTTCGTAAAACATAGGCCGGATCAGATGATTGAATCCGCTGTTCACACCTACAAATACGGTAGCAGGAGTTTGCTTGATCACGTTTGCTTTTACAATAAAATAACCACTCTGGCTCACCAGATATTTACCGGGTTCAAACCAGACCTGCAAATGTTTTCCGGTTTCTTTTTCATAAGATGCAAATGCACCGGCAACTTTCTCCCCAAGTGTTTTAACATCTGTTTCGGGATCTCCCGGCTGATAAGGAACTTTAAAACCACTTCCAAGATCAATAAACTTTAATGAAGGGAAACGTGATGCAAGCCCAAACATGACTTCAAGCCCTTCAAGAAAAACCCCTATGTCTTTTATCTCGCTGCCCGTATGCATATGAATTCCGTTCACAATAATCTTTGTTGATTTCACTACCCGTTCAATATGACGGATCTGGTGAATCGATATCCCGAATTTGCTATCAACATGCCCCGTGGATATTTTAAAATTCCCTCCCGCCATAATGTGTGGGTTGAGTCGAATGCAAACCGGGTACGTGTTGCCAAATTTATTGCCGAATTGTTCAAGCAACGAAATGTTATCGATGTTAATGTTTACACCTGCATCCTTTCCTTCTATGATCTCCGCGAGGTCAACACAATTTGGTGTGAACAAAATATCGGCCGGGGCAAATCCTGCTTTCAGTCCAAGCTTCACTTCATTAATACTAACACAATCCAGTCCGCAACCAAGACTCCGGATGTATTTAAGGATATTTATATTGGTCAACGCCTTACAGGCATAATAAAATTTTGCGTCCGTACGGGAAAAAGCAGTTTGTAATTTCTCGAATTGAACGCCGATTTGTTCACTGTGATACACATACAGTGGTGTACCGAACTCTTCTGCCGCCCGTAACAATTGCTCTTTGGAAAGGGGATTTGACATATACGCGAAGATAGCCCGAGAGAACTATATCCGGGAATGGGTCGTTAGAACCGGTTTACTGAATTCTATCTTCACCGGTATCGCGATCATCATCGCTTGTTCCTTCTACCAATTCGCCGTTTTCACTTACAACGAACGCAGGGTTTTCCGGAATTTCTTCCGATCCGTTTTCTTTTTCATTTTCGGAAGGAGTATCGGTGTGATGCATGGCGGTGGGAGTAGCCATAGCTTCATCAAAAATTTCTTTCAATTTCGGAAGATCTGACGGCGAATTAATACCAAAATAATCCATGAAGTTTTTCGAGGTGGCATAGATCAATGGCTTACCAGGCATTTCTTCATTTCGTCCGGTGATGATGATCAATTCTTTTTCCAGTAATTTTTGTACTGAATAATCACTGCTGACTCCCCTGATAGATTCGATATCTGCCTTGGTAATAGGTTGTTTGTATGCAATGATGGCAAGGGTTTCAAGAGCGGCCGAAGAAAGTCTTTTCAGAAATTTTTCACCATTGAGTTGCGCTACGGTTTTATGAAATTCTTTTTTGGTCAGGAATTGCCATCCGCCGCCACTCTGCCGCATTTCAAACGGATAAAATTCCGAATGATATTTTTCAACGATCCCTTCCATCGAAGCTTCCACCTGATCCATGGTAATTTTATCTTCCATGAATCCAAATGCATTGTTGACGAGTTCTGTAATATCAATCGTTGTCAGCGGCCTGTCACTAGCGAATACGAGTGCTTCGATATGTGGGATGATGTGACCAATTTCCATATAAAAAAAGTTTAAATGCGAATGAAAACGGTTACCCCCGCAGGGCGGCTGCACCGCTGACAATTTCTGTTAGTTCAGTGGTAATCGCCGCTTGCCGAGCGCGGTTGTACGAGATTTTTAATGTTTTCAATAAATCATTGGCGTTTTCGGTCGCCTTATCCATAGCGGTCATCCGCGCTCCATGTTCGGATGCATTTGCATCGAGCACGGCTTTGAACAGTTGCGTATTCAGGATCTTGGGCATCAGCGCAGCGATCAGGGTCTCACGATCAGGTTCGAAAATAAAGTCAATTTTTTTCCCACCTTCCTTTTTTTCTAATTTAGGAATAGGTAAGAATCTTTCAATAACAAATCGCTGGGTCGCCGCATTTTTGAATTCACTGTATACAAGTTCCACCGTATCGAATTCTTTGTTCTGAAAAGCTTTCACAGCCGCCTGCGAAGCTGCCTGTACATTCTCAAATGTCAATTGCAAAAAAATATCTTTATATGCGGCATCTACTTTGTATTTGTTTTTTTGGAAGTGTTCAAATCCTTTCTTCCCAATGCTCCATATGGTCACGTTTCCCTTAGCTGCCTGGTTTG
Source organism: Flavitalea sp. (assembly GCA_035526135.1). GTDB lineage: Bacteria > Bacteroidota > Bacteroidia > Chitinophagales > Chitinophagaceae > Flavitalea. Next base: position 3,883 of record DATLDA010000129.1, on the reverse strand, counting down.
CATATTTTTCCCGGATGGCTTGTTTGGCCAACTTGATAATATTTGCATTATAAGCACCACAGAGACCCCTGTCACTCGTGATTACAATGAGCAGTACTTTTTCAGGTATTCTCTGGAAAGCGAGTTCAAGGCCACTGTTTCCGTCCGAACTACTGACAATATTGGTCAGCATTTCCTGTAACTTTCGTGCATAGGGGCGCATCTGCTGAATGCTTTCCTGCGCTTTTCTCAACTTTGCAGCACTCACCATTTTCATTGCCTTGGTGATCTGTTGCGTATTTTGAACGGATTTTATTCGATTACGAACCTCCTTCAATTGACCTGCCATATCATTGTTTTAACCGCCGCGAAGGTAATAAAAGTTCATTGTTCTCAATTCTGCGCTCAATGTGTAACTGATGATGTGAATAAGTAATTTTTCCACTGTGAAAGCAGGAAGTTTGATTGAAGACCTCAGAACTCTATATTTTTACCGCCTTTAAATCAATCCTGCAGGGAAGATGGCGAAACGAAAAAAGAAAGAGCTTCCTATTATTCTGGTTACGAACGATGATGGAATTACTGCCCCGGGAATTTACAACCTTGTACAGGCTGTGAAGGATCTGGGAAAAATTGTCGTGGTAGCACCCGATAAACCTCAGTCCGGGATGGGTCATGCAATTACAATCGGGCATCCGCTACGGTTGCATTCCACAACAACATTCGGCGAAATAGAGTCATACCAGTGCACCGGGACGCCGGTAGACTGCGTAAAACTTGCTGTTGATAAAATTCTGCACCGTAAACCCGACTTGTGTCTTAGCGGGATTAACCATGGTGCCAATCACTCGATCAATGTCATCTATTCAGGAACCATGTCTGCTGCAGTTGAAGCCGCTATTGAAAGCATTCCTTCTATAGGATTTTCTCTTCTCGATTATAGTATTGACGCGAACTTTGATGTGGCGAGGAAATATGCCCGACTGATCGTACAGAAAATGCTTTCTCAAAAAATGGATAAGCATTGCATTTTGAATGTGAATATTCCTGCTATAGATGTCAGTCTGGTAAAAGGTGTGAGGATTTGCAGACAGGCCTATGCGAAATACGAAGAAGATTTTATTGAGCGCAACGATCCGCATGGAAGAAAATATTATTGGCTTACGGGTGAATTTGTGAATTTCGATAAAGGCAAAGACACCGATGTGTGGGCGCTTGAAAATAATTATATCAGCATTGTACCCGTGCAATTCGATCTTACGAATTATGTTTTAAAAAAAGAACTGGAAAAAAACTGGAAGTTATAATGCTGAAACGTGACAGCCTCCAACTCGGACTCATTCTTGGTTTTTTAGCACCGCTGTTAAGCCTCGTTGTCTATTATTTCGTAAAGTTTTATCCTTTGTTCAGTGTTAGTGACGTATTGAATTTCATCTATGAAAACAAACAACTGATCACAGGGATTTCAGTACCGTGTCTTCTGCTGAACATTGTTTTATTTACTATTTATATTAATTCTCACCGGGATCAAACTGCCAAAGGAATATTTGCAGTTACACTTGTCTATGCCATCTTAGCTTTGTTATTGAAATTCATTTTATAAGCGAAGCGTAGTTACTCATAAAATTATTACCGATGCGGTACTATATCATTGCAGGTGAAGCCTCCGGTGATCTGCATGGCAGCAATCTTATTCTTGAATTGAAGAAACTGGATCTGGATGCGACCATACGTTGCTGGGGTGGAGATTTGATGGAACAGGCAGGAGCTACCGTGGTAAAGCATTACCGGGAACTTGCTTTTATGGGATTCGTGGAAGTGCTTATGAACATCCGAACCATTTATAAGAATCTCAGGTTTTGCAAAAATGATATTTCAGGATTTCAACCCGATGCGCTTGTCCTCGTTGATTATCCTGGTTTCAATCTCCGAATTGCCGAATGGGCAAAACAAAATGGAATTCCGGTTATCTACTATATCTCGCCGCAAGTTTGGGCGTGGAAAGAAAACAGAGTGAATAGTATTCGTGTCAACGTTGACAAAATGCTGGTAATTCTTCCATTTGAAGAAGAATTTTACAGGAAATGGAATTATCAGGTTGAATATGTAGGCCATCCTCTTGTTGACGTGGCAGATCGGGCACAAAAAGAGCTGCAGCCTATTCCTGAATCAATCGGTTCACCCCTGAACGAGCCTCGCATTATTGCCTTATTGCCTGGTAGCAGAAAGCAGGAAGTCATCAAAAAATTACCGGTGATGCTTGAAATTAGCCGGTACTTTCCGGATCACACATTTATTGTTGCCAAAGCTGCTTCGCTGGATGATACTTTTTATGAATCATTGATGAAGACATTTCCAAAAGTTCGGTCCGTCAGGAACAAAACTTATCATTTATTATCTCATGCTACTGCCGCTTTGGTTACTTCCGGAACGGCTACCCTCGAAACAGCATTGTTTGGAGTGCCGCAGGTCGTATGTTATAAGGGATCGCCTGTCTCTTACCTCATTGCAAAAAAACTAGTCAAAATCAAATACATTTCACTGGTAAATCTGATCATGAACCGTGAAGTTGTAAAGGAACTTATCCAGGATGATTTAAATATAGAAAATCTGAAACGAGAACTGCACGAGATTCTGGGAAATCCTCAACGACGGGAAAAAATAGTTGGCGATTACAACATGCTGAAATCATTACTAAAAAAAGGGGGAAATGCATCGTTCAATGCTGCACAGTCCATATACCGTTTTGTTAAATCGGTTACTTCCGCAAAAAAACCAGTCGGATGATAATAACAAGCAGTGCAAATAAAAACATCAGAATAGAAATCCTGTTGATGCCATGCATATACCGCATCCACTGGGAGTCCGGCGCATTGGGATCGCGTTTTCGGATATAGAGATATTCAGCTAATTGTTTCAAAACACCCATTCGGCAAAGTTACCCTAAATACATCCGGAAAAAAGGTTTATGCTTCCATCTTTCCAGTAACCTTCACTTCTTTGAGATCTGAAATGGCAGGGCCATTTACTACTTTGCCTGTACATGTAAACCGTGAACCATGACAAGGGCAATCAAATGATTTTTCTTCCCTGTTCCATTGTACAACACAACCCAGGTGAGGGCAGACAGCAGAAAATGCATGCACCATACCTTGTTCATCTTTAAATACTGCAATTTTTTTCATTCCGACGCGCATAATCGCACCATCACCGGGTTCTATTTCTTTTGCGGAATTGATATCGCCCGGGGTAAGAAAATCAAGATATTGGCCTGCCATGGATCCTATTTCTTTCGCATAAGTACCTGCAACATCAAACATTAACCTCGCAGGATCATAAATTTTTTGCCACGGGTTTTCTTTTTTATTTATCAGATCGGTGATCAGCATTCCAGCGATTGTTCCATGCGTCATTCCATTGCCGGAATCGCCCGTAACAATATATGTATTTTCATCGCCAGGATTTTTTCCAATGAACCCGAGATGATCAATGGGTTCCATGACCTGGCCAGACCATCTGTGAATAATGTTTTCCAGCAGAGGGAATTTCGCCCGTGTCCATTTTTCAAGGGCCTGATATCTTTCTTCTTCCGGAATTTCTTCTTTATCAGCCTGCCCCGTCTTATGATCTTCACCACCCGCAATGAGCAGGTAATTATTTTCATCGTAGTCCTGGAGTCGTACATAATGATAGGGTTGGCTATACCATTTTGATTTCTGATTACCAGTATCCCACCAAAGGGCGGGTTCAATAACCGATTTCTTTATCAATCCTCCGATCACATAGGTGCGAAAAGGAAATTGTTTTGTATGCATGGTGACGAGATCATTCACCGGGCTGTTTGTTGCAACAACGATGTGATCAGCCTGAACAAAATATCCATTCACCTTTACTCCTTTCTTTG
>DATLDA010000128.1:0-3742 GCA_035526135.1 Flavitalea sp. | reverse complement strand
AAAAGAAATGCAGTGGTGGAATTTGATGCTGCTACGTGGAATTCGAAAGCTGCAGGTGTTAACTTCCCGATCCTGACCAGGGTGCCACCTTACGGACGTGCGGTGAATACACCTGATCCAGCCATTACAAGGGCATCCGGTACCATCAAGTTACGCGTGAATCTGGTGGGTCCGCAATTCACAGAGGATAAAGTATTCGATTACGAAGTGATGGCTTCGAATACAACGGCCATTGCAGGATATCATTATGCACCTATCACCGGAAAGTATACGATACCTGCAAAGAGCAGTTTTGGAGAGATCACGATTCAACTCCTGAATCCGGGTACCGCGACGGGTTATCCGAAAGACCTGGCCTTGCAGTTGATCAGCAACCCTGAAGCATATGCGTCAGAAAATTATAAGATCATTGTGTTGCGGATCGCGCCTTAGCAGATACATCTTTACAATTTGAACTACAGTCCTCAGTTTGAGGACTGTAGTTTTATTTTAAGGAAGATCCGGAAGGGGCAATCTATCAACTAGCTACTGGCACATCCACAATTTCAATTGTTTTCCTTCTACGCACTCGCGAATTCAGTTAATACATATTGTGATTTTGAATATGAAAATCGGATCCGTAATCTGTTGCTGAAAGGGCGTATGGTTGACCTTCGTATATTTATGGTTTCCGGTTAATTGACCCCGCGTTACCAAATAACAAAAAACCAATTTATGAGAAAGAAAATTCTGTTTGTTGTAAGCCTTCTATTCGGACTGATGTTCATCAATGCAGGGCTGAATAAATTTTTTAATTACATGCCAGTTCCGAAAGATTTACCCCCGAGTATGATGGAGTTAATGGGCGCATTTGCGACAATTAGATGGCTGATGCCTCTTATTGCTGTAGCTGAGATCGTAGGCGGTATACTTGTAATCACCAATCGATACAGAGCACTCGGTGCAATAATTATTTTACCCGTGATGGTGGGCATCGTGTTAACTCACCTGATTAATGAACCTTCCGGGTTGCCTGTGGCGCTGTTGCTTTTTGTAGTTAACATCTGGATAATCATAGAGAATCGAAACAAATATCTGCCAATGGTTCGCGGAATTGAAGGGAGCAGGCGATAGTAGGCAGTGGGCAGTAGGCAGTAGGCAGTGGGCAGTAGGCAGTGGGCAGTGGGCAGTAGGCAGTACAGAAATATGCAGTAAGTATCCTGTATAAGATGAGTTTGCGATAATCCTATCGGTCAGATTATATTTTTTTCTTCCTGAAGACATTTGATTCCATCATTGATTAATTCTATAAATTCTGGAATACAAAATATTTATAGCGAAATATCTTTGGCTCGGAGGCTCACTCCTCGTTTCAATTTTGGGATCAATTCACCTTTATTATACGTTCTATACGAACAAATTCTCTTCTCGGAATGAAAAGGTGATCGAAGAAATGAAAACGTCTTTTCCAATTCTGACTAAGGAAGTAACTATGTGGAGAGGCTGGATAAGTTTCAATGCCAGCCACAGTAGCGGAGTAATTTTTATTGGTTTGATAAACTTTTATCTGGTAATAAAATATTTTTCCATTTTGCAAACGGATCATTTCTTTTTCTTATTCAATATCATTACGATCGGCTTTTATTTTTGGTTAGCCAGAACATATTGGTTCAAATTCGTTTTCAGGTGCATATCATTTGTGCTGATATGCTATGTAATTTCCTATATATTGATATTGATATACCAATGACCGCTATCACAGGTATATGAACCAGTAATCTCTGGTCAGTCATAGCCTATAATCATTTTAAGAATGAGATATCTATTTGTACTCTTACTTTTTTATTTATCCGGAAACGGCATGTCACAGGATACCAAACCATTTGTTCCCGATGGAGATGCAAAATATTTCGATTTTTGGGAGGGAACATGGTGTGAAGTGAAGGACGATGATTCAATTGACAGCACTACATATTTCAAAATAAAACGGAGCATCCATCCGGCTTGCTTCCTGGAAGAATGGCATTTTTCAAATGGAATGACATCTATCGCCATTCGTACATGGGATAAATCAAATGCAACCTGGGGTTTTGTTTGGGTGAGTGATAATGGATTGTACCAGGTATGGGATACAAAAAAAGTCAATGGAAATTGGTATATCTACCGGCGGTTCACCATAAATAATGATTCGTATTTGTCAAGGCAGGGTTTTATTTTGCAACCTGATGGAACAGTACTCAGGATCAGTGAAAAAAGTTACGATGAAAAAAACTGGGAATTGCGATTCAAACAAAAACTAAAAAGAATATCAAAGTAAGAAGTAGAAATTCAAAAACTTTATTTGCGTTTTTTTTTGTGTCCTTCATCATTCTGTACTCTATTGGGATGCCGGCGTTCATTCTTTTCTATCCTCTAACGATCTTTCAGGCAGTGCACCAGCAAAGCGAATAATATGTCAGGATGCGACTAAGAAAAGGGTGTACTGCAAAGGCGCACGATATTGATTCGGTTTTTGCATAATTAGTTTATATGAAACCTGCCAACTTTCACCTTGTTTTCCTTTTAGTAATTGGATTTTTTTCGTGTAAGGAAAATAAATCGGATCCCTCTACGGAGAGCATAGCGGATTTGCAATTGAAAAAAGGTGCCGTCGTTTCATGCGGCCCCGCAGACAATCAATTCGGCTCACTCGACTTTAAAAATTCATGTAGCGGAAAAGTAAAGCAGGATTTTAATCTTGCCATTAAACTGTTGCATTCCTTTGAATACGATGAAGCAGAAAAAGTGTTTGCAAAAATCATCGATGCAGAACCCGGCTGTGCCATGGCGTATTGGGGAGTGGCTATGTCTAATTTCCATCCACTCTGGACACCTCCGACAGAATCTGAAATCAAAAAAGGTGCAAAAGCAATTAAAATAGCGCAATCGATGACAGTGCCGACAGAAAGAGAAAGAGACTATATCACGGCGATTGCTGCTTTCTATCAGGATTGGGAGAAAACAGATCATCGTACGCGATCCATCAATTTCGAACTCCAAATGGCAAAAGTATATAACGCCTACCCGGAAGATAAGGAAGCAGCAATATTTTATGCGCTCTCCCTGGATGCAGCGGCGGATCCAGCTGATAAAACATTTGAAAAACAAAAGAGGGCCGGACGTATTTTAAATTCTCTGTATCCAGGCCGGCCGGATCATCCCGGTATAGTACATTATATTATTCATACCTATGATTCCCCGGAACTTGCTGCTTCGGGTTTGGAGGCTGCAAAAAAATATGCATCGGTAGCACCTTCCTCTGCGCATGCCCTTCATATGCCTTCGCATATTTTTACCAGACTAGGCTTATGGAATGAATGTATTGAGTCAAATCTTGCTTCTGTTGATGCGGCGAAATGTTATGCGCAATCAGCTGGGATAAAAGGCCATTGGGATGAAGAACTTCATGGGTTGGATTATCTGATGTATGGGTACCTGCAAAAGGGTGATAACGAAAAGGCAAAGAAGCTATTGGAATATTTGAAAACTATTCTTGAAGTGAACCCGGTCAATTTTAAAGTAGCTTATGCATTTGCGGCTATTCCATCACGTTATGTGCTGGAAAATAGAATATGGAATGAAGCGGCAACACTTAAAGGGCATTACGAAAATTTTCCCTGGAACAAATATCCCTGGCAGGAAGCAATAGTCCGTTTTTCCCGTTTGCTGGGCGCTGTTCATACCGGTGATCAGGCTTCTGCCAAGACAGACCTGATAGCGTTAA
>DATLDA010000127.1:0-8883 GCA_035526135.1 Flavitalea sp. | reverse complement strand
CTACGGTAGTCTTAAGACTACCGTAGGTTTTGAAAGAAAAACACTTTTTTAAAAAGGAATAATACAGGTTACCCTACCTGATTAGATATATAAATAATAATCCCGCATTAATTCTGTGAATTCCCTTGTATACAATCCATTCTCGCGTTGAATCGTAAGCTCAAATTCGGGGGCGAACTTTTCCTGGTGCCGGCGGAAATGTATGACAGTGCGGAAATGAGTATGTGCAGGTGACTGTTTCACCAATAGTTTCTCGACAGGTGAAAAGTTTTTCTCTGCCGCCATTGCAATAAAAAACTCAGAACGTGCATATGGTAACAGCACGCCGAAGCCGCCATGCGAAAAAAGGTTCTTATCAATTACATCCAATAATTCAGGAAAGGTTAATTCACTTCCATGCATGGCAGTATTACGTTCTGCAATCGGCGATTTCAGATCATGCTCATAAAACGGAGGATTGGCCACAATGAAATCATATTTACATGGAAATGGATAAGTTCTGACATCGCCCTTCAAAAGACTGATTCTTTTTCGCCACTTTGATCTTTCAATATTCTCCTTTGCCTGGTCAAATGCTGCAGCATCAATTTCTACACCGTGCATTTCAGCCTGACATTTTTGGGCAAGCATCAGCAACAATAAGCCAGTGCCTGTGCCAATGTCAAGCACGGTGGCTACATCTGGTAGTTTAGGGGCAAACCAGGCACCCAATATACAGGCATCTGTACACACTTTCATGGCACACCGATCCTGGTTGATTGTAAACTGCTTGAATTCAAAAAAGGGGTTCGACATCAACGAAAATTTAAACGACTGTCTTTAAGGACTTTCATTGCGTATCCCAGGATGCACTTGCTGAAGGAGAAACACTCAAGGGAACGAAATCTTTCACGAGGAATTTATAATAGGCCGTTATTGCGATCATTGCTGCATTGTCCGTGCAATATTCAAATGGGGGTATGGATACATGCCATTGATATTTTTTTGCTGCCTGTAGCATGGCTTTTCGTAATCCGCTGTTTGCAGATACACCACCGGCAATGCAAACATTGGTAATACGTTTTTCAAATGCTGCCTTCTGTAATTTGTTTATCAGTATCGAGATAATCCGCGCCTGAACAGAAGCGCAAATATCTTCCATATTTTGTTGTATAAATTCAGGATCCTGCTTCACTTGTTGGCGGATGAAATACAGGATTGAAGTTTTGAGTCCACTGAAACTGAAATCATAGCCCGGAACCTGTGGCTCGGGAAATGTGAACCTTTCCGGATTTCCATTCTTTGCCAATTTATCAATAAGAGGGCCTCCGGGATAGGGCAATCCTAACAATTTTGCGCTCTTATCAAAAGCTTCCCCCGCCGCATCATCAATTGTTTCGCCAATCACCGTCATATCCAGCGGACCACTGCATTCAACAATCTGCGTATGCCCCCCACTTACGGTCAGACACAGAAACGGGTAATCAGGGGGATCGGTTGCAAGCAGGTTAGAAAGCACGTGCGCCTGCATATGATGCACCGCAATCAAAGGAACCTGCAGACTGAGCGAAAGTGATTTCGCGAACTGTGTCCCAACGAGCAGGCACCCAATCAAACCTGGTGCACGTGTAAAAGCTACGGCATCAATTTCTTTAAGGGAAATATTCGCAACTTCGATTGCCCTTTCCGTTACAGGAATAATATGTTCCATATGGGCCCGGGATGCCAGCTCAGGGACCACCCCTCCATACTTTTCATGTACCATCTGCGTAGCAATAATATTGCTCAGGATCTTTCCATCATGGCATATGGCAACAGAAGTTTCATCACATGAAGATTCTATAGCTAAAATAACAGGCAAAGTATTGTTTCGGCGCATCTGTTAGCGCCGCTGCAATTTCGATGATTTCTGATTGGTGTGAAAATAAATGAAGACTGATAGCACCCGATCCTCTTTTTATGTCGTTTTATCGGGAGAAATTCGCCCGTTGTCGAATTAAATTTCTTTCCGATGCTAAATTCTAGACATTTGATACAGATAACGCGGTAACAAATCCGATCCTTCGAAAAACCAGTCCAAAAGTCCGAAAAACCAATCCAGATCCTAAGAAAAAACCAGATCCAAAGTCCCAAAAAAACCATTTCCAGATCCATTGAAAACCAGACAGTGTATTGCAACAACAATGGTCCGTATCCTGAAAAACCAACCGATCCAGTCATCCAGAAAAACCAAACCCTGAATCCGGTTGATCAATTAACCTCCTGAACACCCAACAAACAACCTGATTGAGCCGTCCGAAAGGAGGGCTTTTTTTTGCTGAAGACCTGAATAGAAGGCATTGGCTGTCGGCAGTCAGCTATCCCAGCAAAAAAAAATTTGTAGATCCCTGATGTGGAAAAGAAATTCATATTTTAATTGGTATACCTGCCAGCTGACCGCTATATTCCTCCATATCCCTCCAAATACCTGTACTGACTGGTAATCTTTCCGGCTTCAATCATCGTAGCACGTTTGATAATAATTGAATCTCCTTTCACTAGATCGCCTAAAACATATTTGATCAATTGTTCGCCGAAATAACGGGAAGCATCCCGGGGCAACTCATTCGGAAGGTTTCCTACAGCCATAACATCAATGCCTCCACGCAGATAAGGATCCGTTTTTTTTCGCATAATCCGATCCACTCCGTAAACCGGGTTTTCAATTGTTGCGTCACCGAGATTACAAGGAATGGAGCCGCCCGTATCATCCGTGATGTCTGCTATTGTCTGAATACTGAAAGAAGGGTCTTCCATGTCGGACCATTCAAACAAACGCGGCACACCGGGGTCCCAATAGGTGCCATTCATCAAAATATCCGTCTGTCTGCCATAGGGAGGAAAAAGGCAACGGTAAGAAGATGGATTCACATGGAAATCTTCCCGTGAATACGACGATCCTGTTTTTTTTTCATACAGATCACGGCCCTTCAGTTGAGTGAAGACGGGATATTCAAAAGTCCGTTGGAGAAATTCATCCGGATCCACTTCGATAATTCCCATCAGGTTCATGACTTCCAGTATCCCATGTGCTACCCGACCGGACCCAGTGATGACGATCTTGATTGGTGGAATCTTCAACCCAAAATAAGTATGGATCAATGAACGAAGACTTTTCTGCTGGAACACCCGTGACAGTTCAAATTTGCCTGAACGCTTTCCGTAAGCCATCATCCCATTGTGCGCGCCTACAATTCCCGCAAAAAAACCAAACCCGAGGATTCGCTGTCCGTCATCATGTTCCAGACATTCGTAATCGATCAGTGTTACTTTATTTTGCAGGAACGCCTGAAACATTTCACGGTTGTGCGGTTGTTGTTTTTTTGTGTGCGAGAAAAATAAATATTTCTTACCGCTAAGAATTTTTGAAACTGCCACTTCTTTGATTCCTAATAGAACATCACATTCACTCAGGTCTTCCTGTACAGGAATGCCCGCCTGTAAATACTCATTGTCGGAAAAACAACGACTGGATGACGTCTGGACTATAATTCGGATTCCCGTAGTTTTCTGAATCCATTTACATTGAGCAGGTGTCAACGCAACGCGATTATCAGCAGGAATTTTTTCTTCACGAACCAGCCCTATAATCTTCATCGAAGAGGTTTTTCATATGAAAGCAAGATGTTTAAACAACGTGTAATGCAGCCTGCACGCGTGTTTTGACAATCAATGGAATAAGTTCTCATCGATGTATCTGTAAAAATAATATTAAACTCTTACAATCAACTGATTAACGATAACTACGTCATACTACGTTGCATAATTGCATGGTTTTTGCTATTTTACCAGACCTGTTGAGATTGACGAACAACTCAATAAATCCCTATGACAGTTCTAACAAGCCTGCTTACAGGCAGGTTCATACGCTGCGCACTCATCACACTCTTATTGGGTACCGCTTTATTCATTGCCTGTAATAAAAAATCTGAGGTAGAGCCTGTACTTCCGGTTCCCGTTCCTCCCGTGTTCATTTGTCCCAATGCACCATCTTATGGTGATTCCGTGCTGATTGGTGAATACAAAAACAAAAAAGAATTTATTGTCGATGTTCAGAATGACCCGGGTGCCGGCATCTATTATTCATGGCCGTTAGGACTTTCTATCGATAAAAATACAGGTGCTATCAACGTCACAAAAAGCGAATCAGGAATCAAATACAATATTGGTTTTGTCAAAGACAGGTCGAAAGATACATGTCGTACAAACATCATCATTTCAGGTGTGAATTATGTAGACAGCATTTATGTTCTATCCAGAAATGATACACTGGCACTGCCTTATTTCAATGCACAACCATTGCTTACCGCACCCTGCGATGCGAGTGATGATAATGACTATCCACGCAGCGGCGGTGGCAGGGGTAAAGGAAACAGCAAATGCGAATTTGACGATGATGAAGACAGGAATGATCTTGACAATGATGAAGATGAAAATCAGCCACCGGCCGGTCAGACAGCCAACGAACAGAAAGTACGAGTGCGGACTATCAGTGGCATTATCAATTTGAAAAGAACACTTGAAGAAGGTGCCTTCGGCCATAATCCAAAAAATGGGGCTTCCACAGAAGTGACCCTCTATTACCGGCTGAATGATGGAAGTAAAAAATCCCTGCGAAAAATAAGAATAAAACTGATGTATTATCAGAAGAAAACAGATGTTCCAAAGACCATGTCTGCTGAAATATCAAATAAACGAAAAGAATTCATGCAGGAAATGCCAATGATGGCGCAGGCATTACCCCGTCCCCCACTTATTATCATTACCCGAGATGTTCAATAGATTATCTTAGCAGCATTGCAACGCTAAGTAAAATAAAAAAATTTTGATGGCCGGGAAATCCACATTTCTTTTAATGGGGTTCCTGGCCTTCTGCATTTTTCAAAAGGCCCAGCAACAGTCGCCGGAGTACCAGGTGAAGTCAGTATTCAATGAGGCCAACCGGCTATTCAACTTCTCTGAACCTACAGAAATTACGGATACCAAAGCAACCGGCTTGTACAACACTGTCATCGCACTTTATCAGAAACATTCTGTGCCACCGGATACATTTCTGCTTTATAGCTTGATGCGTAAAGGTGTTATCGATGAAGTGTATACACGGTATGATGCAGCAAAAGGCGCTTACCAACATGCCATCCGAGTGCAAGCGTTAATTCCTGCTATTACAGATTCAATATTGTTTTATCTGAACCTGTATGCGGGTTCTGCCTGCTATCACCTGAACCAGTTTGATTCGGCACGATTCTATTTCGATGCCTCCGAGTCACTACTGAAACGCTTCCCCGCGATGAACGAAAAAAACAGGTTGTACAATTCACTTGCGGCTTTATATTATGAAAGCGGCAATTACAGACAGGCACATAATTATTTTCTCAAAGGACTCGAATTAACGAATGCTTCCGACCGCGACGCCATCATAAATCTTAAAATCAATATCGGTGCGTCGGCCATAAAACTAGGTAACTACCAGGAAGCACTTGATATTTATCATCCACTGGCAGTAAGTGGCGTATTAACGGATGAAATTTATCAGAATATGGGCAAAGCTTATAAAGCACTGGGTAATTACAGAGAATCGCTCCGTTATTTCAACCGGGTTAATCCGCAAAAAGTACCTGCAGTGAACAATGAAATTGCTTATGCCTATATCATGGAGGGGGACTATGAAATTGCTGAGCAGTACTTAGACAAAGTCGCTGCCGGACGAAATAATCGGATTACTGCTTCCGATCTGGGAACCGCTGAATTATATAAAGCGCAACTGCTGATGCAACAAAAGAAATTAACAGTTGCTCTTCCGGTCGTTCAACAATCAATCATACATTTCTCATCTCCTTCCTTCACGGATACTTTGTTTGAATCGAACCCTACAAATTTTTCAGGAACTTTTACATCTTATAAATTATACGAAGGCCTGGTTTTGAAAGGACAGATTTGCCGTGCAATCTATCAACAGAGTGAAGATTCAACTGTCCTGATCAACAGCCTGCGCGCATATGAATCTGCTATCGCATTGGTGAGTTACATCACACAGAGTTATGATACGGACGATGCAAGATTTTTTCTGAAGCACAATACGCAGGATGCATTCAGCGGCGCATTTGAAATATGCATGTTGCTGGCATCACTGACTGCTGACCGGCATTACATAGAAAAAGCATTTATACTGACTGAGAGGAATAAAGCGTCTTTGTTAGCGAGCAACGTTCGTGAAAGTAAATTGAAAAAATCATTGGGCGTGCCGCCCGATTCCTTAAGAGAAGAACAGCAAATCAAAATACAGATTGCGCGCCTGAACCAACTAGCCGACAACACCACGGATTCTTTGTTAATGGATTCTATTGCGAGCGATAAAAGAAACAGGGAGATCCGCTTGTCACAGCTGCTGAAATCTTATGAAAAAATCCCTGCTTATTACCGGGTGAAATATGAAGAAGAAGCGGGTGGGATTGAATCAATACAACAGCACCTGAATAAAAAGCAGGTTTTGATCAGTTATACAATAGCCGGAAAACTTCTGCATGCATTTGTTGTAAAAAGAAATTCCTTTCAACATTTTGAATTAGGGAATTATGAATCCATACAGATCCTGATAGAGAATCTGGGATCAGAATTGAAAAATGTTGAAAACGGTCACAGGTACAAAGGCGACGATCAATCAATAACACTTTTCCACCGATTGATCACTGCTACTGGAATCGACAAAGACTCTCCTGAAGAATGGATCATTGTTCCGGACGGTTCATTATTTTATCTTCCCTTTGAAGTGTTGAAAAAAGACTATCAATCCGAACCATTACTTGCCTCAAAAATTATCAGCTATATTTTTTCAACCCGCTTTTTTCATCAGACAGAACCGCCAGCTATTGGCACTATGCCTCCTATTCTTGCTATGGCACCCTTTACGATGGAGACTGCGGATACAAGCGGCCTATTACCCGGCTCTGCAAAGGAAATTGATGGATTAAAGGGGCTCTCCCTCAAGGGGCCGGACGCGACACTGGATTCTTTCTTATCACATATGAAGGGTTTTCCGATTATCCATCTGGCTACGCATGCACTGGCGCAGATCGATCATCCCGCATCCTCTTATATCGCATTTTATCCAACTCAATATGGGTCGGGAGGAAAATTGTACCAGGATGAATTATACGGGCTTGATCTTGATTCTACGGCGCTATTAATCATCAGTGCCTGTGAAACCGGTCAGGGAAAATTGGTCAATGCTGAGGGCGTAATGAGCTTATCGAGGGGATTTGCCTCAGCAGGTGTGAAAAGTATTGTTACCACTCTATGGAAAGCCAATGATGCGACTACCGCTTTTATCATGCAAAGGTTTCATCAATATCTGGCAAAAGGGGAAGGAAGAGCAGAGGCTTTAAGGAATGCAAAACTGGATTACCTGCATAGTGATGCAATGCTGAAATCGCCGAATTATTGGGGCCATCTTGTACTGATCGGGGATTCATCACCGGTAGTAACCAGAAACCGCATGGGAATCTGGTTACCGGTGACAGCCTTCATTGTGATTGTGGTCAGCGTGTACTGGTTTAGGAGGATAAAGCCAGACAGAAGGTATTCAGATAAAAAATAAAGTCGACGCATTCATAGGATGTAGGTCCAGGTGACAATCACACTAAACCTGATTTCACAAACAGGTGAATCATTATTGGATGTGGTTTGCTGCGGTTTTCGAATTGGATACGGAGTTGTTTTTACAGGATACGTCGACTTAGTGAACAGTGGTTTTTCATGGATGGTGGATCTTGTTACCAATCAGAATCTATATGTAGAAGGGTACGATCCTGTTTTTGGAAAAAGGCGATGCATAAAATTCAAAAAAATTTCACAGAAATAAGTTCTCGATCGAATTTGTAACAGATATTATTTAGCCGGCACTGATAATTAGTAACCACATGTTCCGAAAATGTAACCGGAAACAGAAAATATTTTTTATTTTTTTATAACAGAATGAACCCCAATTACCTTCCCGATTTCCAGGCAAGCATTTTCAGGTCGGTCCAATTGGCCGACTGAACTTTTTGTTGATACAGGTGTCCGTTTTGGTTTCGGATCTTGGATATCAGCGCCGCGGCCCGGGCTGGTTCATTGTTCCTCACATAACTGAGTGCCAGATAGTATTCGGCTTCGTCATTGAATAAATCGATGCCTGATTGCTTATTCTTTTCCAGCAACAAATTGAATTGTTGAATCGCCTTTACAGGTTGGTTGGTTTCAAGTAGTGCGAGACCTGAAAGAAAATCGTTTTTGCCACCATGAGCCTTGCCGGAAAGAGCAATTACTTCATTCCATTTCTTGTTCTGAAAAGCACGTTCGATTCCGGATTCAGCTGTACTGCGCGTTCTCCCCAGTTCATATGACTGAAAGTGATTATTGAAAACACTTTTCGAATCAACAGATGTAAATTTATACAGACCAAACATCCCGGCAAGCAGCAAGATACCTGCGGCAATGCGCATCGTTCGGTTAACAATGGATAAAACCGGGGGACGAGCAGCAGTTGCATGTCCATCGTGTATCTCTTTCATTGATTCCTGGTGAATGTTTTTCACAAACTGTCTGAGACCTGCGTGCCTGACCGCTTCCACCGCTGCCTTCATTTTATTGTACTCATGCTGCACGAGTGGTTCTTTACCGAGTAACGATTCAATAAAGATATGGTCCTCCGTATTTAACGATCGGTCGAGATATCCCTCGAGCAGAGTTTGTAAATTTTCGGGTAACTGGTTCATCATTGTTTACTTTATAGGATTTGAGATCCGGGGATTCGTTTTCATCAGCGCGATCAATTGCTGGAGGCATTTGTGTTTTTTATTTCGAATCACCTGCTCATTTTCGTAA